>DATKDT010000078.1:0-105602 GCA_035512575.1 Vicinamibacterales bacterium
GTGTAGAACGAGCCCGATTCCTTGCGCGCCCGGCCTTCTCCGGCCGGATCGAGATCGAGCACGCGCTCGTAGATCGAGCCGAGCTCCTCGACGTCGAGCTCCGCGTAGCTCACGCGCCGCGCGCCGCCGCGCGCCGGCCGGTATTCGACGAGCGACGCCAGCGCCTCGGCCGCGGGCGCATCGAGCCGCGAGTCGAGATGCGGCGAGGCCGCCCACCGCCGCACCGGGCCCGGCGCGAACAGGCGCCCGTTGAACCCCGTCATCCGCAGCGTGCCGGCGCGGCAGCCGTGGCCGAGCAGGCGGCGTCCGGCTTCGAGCCAGGCCCACGCGCCGCGCGGCTCGCCGAGCGCGCGCCGGGCCGCGGGCCCCGCCAGCGCGTAATGATCGCGATAGATGCGGTGCCACACGGGCACGAGCGACCGCGCTTCCGCGAAGAGGACGAACAGCAGCCGGAAGAGCACCGCAAGGCTGGCGTCGAAGGGAAGCTCGCGGCCCAGGGCGGCCAGGGAAGCGTGCACGCCCTCGCGGAGGCCGCGCGTGACTTCGTACGAGGATTGGTCGGATGCCGCCACCGCGTCAGCCAGCGCGTCGCGGGCGAAGGCGCGCGCATCGAGGAGCGCCGCCGTGAGCAGCGACGCATCTTCGTGCGCCGCCAGATCCTCCAGCGCGATCGTCGCGATCCGGCGCGGCGATCCGGCGCGGGCATCGACGATGGCGAGCGCGCGGCCGTTGAAGGCGGCGGCCCAGCCGGCGCCGGCGTCGAGTGCGGGTCGCAGCACCCTGCGGGCGGCGGGCGTGAGCGGGCGGCCCCAGCCGAACGCCACGAGCGCCATGGTGCGGCTCTCCGGCGTCGCGGCCACGGCGTAGTCGCCTTCGCGCCGGCACGTGAAGGCCAATGCGCTTTCGAAGAGATGCACGAGCGACTCGAGCAGGCGGCGCTCGGTCGCCGAGGGTCCCAGGCCCGTGGACGCTCGCGCGGCCCATTCGGCCACGGCCGCGGCGCCGGCGTGCGTACGCTCGTCCGCCTGCGCGCGCACCCACTCCGACGCCGCGCGCGGCGACAGCAGCGTGCCGCCAAGCCCCGGCACCGCGTCGCGCCTCATCGACGCGCCGCCCTGCCTGTCGTGAAGCGCGCGACCACGCGCAGGTGGACCGCGGCGATGCGCGACTGCGCCGCGTGCAGCGCGGCGGCTTCATGCGCGCCGGCCAGCACCCTGCCGCGCGCGGCGCTGTCGGCCGCGCGATCGCGATCGGCGCGCCGCTCGAACAGCCCGTCCTGCCGAAGCGCCGGCTGAATCGTGGAGAGCGCCGCGTCGCGCACCGCGTGCTCGCGCGAGATGCGCCGCGCGGCCCGTGCCGCGAGCGGGCGGCCGAGCCGCGCCTGTCTGCGCGAGGCGGCGCCGGCCGCCCGTCGGCGCGCATCCGGTTCGGCCGCGTTCAGGGCGACCGCCTGCCGGTCGATGCTCGCCCCGGCGGCATCGACGGCATCGATTTCGATCACGGTGATCGACCCCTCGCGCGGAAGCGCCGCCGCCGGCTTGCCGTCCGCGCCGCGCAGGGCGTTCAGCCGGCGCGCGTCCGACGCCGCCAGCGTGTCCCACCGCCGCGCGCCTTCGCGCTCATCGTCATGCATGCGTCCCGTGAGCTCCGCGAGACGGGCGCGCATGTCCGACGCGAGCGCGTGCCGATCGAGCAGGAATGTCGCATGCACGCGGCGGGTCTGTCCGAGTCGATCGACGCGCCCGGTGCGCTGGGCGATGGTGGGCGGCCGCCACGGGAGGTCGTAGTGGATGACCCATCGGCAGCGCTGGTGCAGGTTCAACCCCTGGGCGGCGACGTCGGTGGCGACCAGCACGCCTGCATCGCCCGACGTGAACGCGCGGAGCGCGGCGCCGGCCGACGCCTGCGGGAGGGCGCCGTGGATCAACCGCACGTTCGCCTGAGGCGCGAGGGATGCCGCGAGCAGGGCGGCGGTGTCGCGGAAGCCCGTGAAGATCACGACCGGCTCCCGCGCGCGGCGCACGAGCCTCGTGAGCGCATGGAGCCGGCGATCGTGCCGGGCCCCGCCCGCCGCCATGTCGATCAGCGCATCGAGGCGGCGCCGCTCGCGATCGACCGGCAGTCCGGTGGCCGCGCCGATCACGCCGGCGTCCTGGCCGGTGTCCTCGTCGGCGTCGAAGAGGGAGGCCTGCACCGCGGCGGATGCGTGCCCGATCAGGGCGCGGCGGCGGACCAGAGAAAGATGCAGCGCGTGCGCGGATGACAGCGCCCGCTTGATCAGCACGCTGCAGAGCAGCGCCACGGCCGCGTCGCCGCGCGGCGCCGCGGCGATCCAGCGCGTGTACGCGGCCAGCGCGTCGTGGAGCGCGCGCATTGCCGGCGCGGGCGTCACGAGCAGCCTCCGCTCGGCACGCACCCGGCCTGCGGCGGCATGCCGCAGCCAGACGGGCGGCGCGGCGTCCGGCCCGGCGCCAATCGACAGCAGCGCGCGCAGCCGGTCGCTGCCGCCGTCGGACGGCGTGGCAGTGAGCAGCAGCACCTGACGCGCGCGGCGCGCCACCATGTCGACGGCCGCGTGACGCTCGCTCGCGCCGCATGCCATGTGCGCCTCGTCGACCACCAGCAGGTCCCAGATCGCGGTCTCGAGCGGGCGCAGGATGTGCGGCTGCTTGAGAAAGTCCATCGACGCCAGCAGACACCCTGGCAGCGACCAGGGCGTGACGCCGGCGGGGATGTCCTGCCGCAGGCGATGGAGCGCGGCGGCGTCGATCACGCCCGCCTGAATCCCGAGGCGCGCGCCGAGTTCCTCCCGCCACTGCGCCAGCAGATGGGCCGGCGCCAGCACGAGGCAGCGCCGGTCGGACGCCGCGTCGAGGCATTCGGCGATGGCGAAGGCCGCCGCCACCGTCTTGCCCATGCCCGCCTCGTCGGCCACGAGCACGCGCGCGTGCCCGCGCGCGAGCGCCAGCGCCGGCGCCAGCTGCCAGGCATGGATGTCGCCCCGCAGCCGCGCGGCGGCCTGCAGCGTGAACGCGGCGCGCGACGCCCGCGCCGCCTGCGCCACGACAGCTGCGGCGTCGCGTGCCGGCACCGGCACCAGGCCCTCCCGCGCCGCGATCGGCGCCACCGGCTCGTGCGGCCGCAGGGCTGCCAGGCCGTCGCTGCCGCCGGCGAGCGGCCGCGACAGGTGCAGCAGCCGGGCGCCGCGCGGCTTCCCGAACGCCTCGATCCGCTCGACGCGCCAGGGCCGGCCGCGCGCGCCCACGACAGACACCCCCGCATGCAGGTTCTGCATCGCCCGCCTCGCCTCCGAAGCGCAGGAACTGCGTTAGAACTGCGAACTGGAACTAGAACTGGGGCTGGCTAGGCAATTGCCGGGCCGGGGTGCTGTGCGACGACAGTCGTGGTGATGCCCCCGCGGGCGGAGAAGGCGCCGGTCACCGTCATGCGGCGCGGCGCGCAGGCGGCCACCAGGTCGTCGAGGATCTGATTGGTGACGGCCTCATAGAAGATCCCGCGGTTCCGGAAGTCGAGCAGGTAGTGCTTCAGCGCCTTGAGCTCGATGCAGCGGTCGCCCGGCACGTACTGGATCCGGATCTCGCCGAAATCAGGGAGACCCGTCCTGGGGCAGACCGACGTAAACTCAGGGCACCGGATGTCGATCTCGAAATCGCGCTCCGGGCGCGGGTTCGGAAATGTCTCGATTTCTGCCGCCACATTGACGATTGTATATCCGGCGATTAATTCAGTAGGATACGACCCGCTCAGCGCTATCGGGTCGATCAGCGCTATCGGGTCGATCTACGATTTACCTTGTCCGCCACCGCCGCATGCGCGCGCGGCCGTGTCCCCGGAGAACGTGGAAGCGCGCACTTAGTCAGGAGTTACACCGATGACCGATGCCCGCAGGATGGGCAAGTCGGAGCTGTTCGCGCACTTCGCGGAGCGGTTCGATATGAAGCGCACGCAGGTCCGCGACCTGTTCGACGAGCTGACGTCGCTCGCCGAGAAGGAGCTCAAGCGGTCCGGAGAATTTCAGCTGCCCGGCATGGTGAAGCTGGTGCTGCAGAAGCGCAAGGCGCGCGAGGGCCGCAACCCCGCGACCGGCGAGACAATCAACATTCCCGCCAAGACCGTCGTCAAGGCCCGCATCGTCAAGCAGATGAAGGACGCGGTCCTGCCGCCGAAGGTCTAGGCCGCGACCGTCGCGGTCCGGGCCGCGAGCATGCGGCTCCACAGCACCGCGGGCACGAGCCGATCGACTTTCGACTCGAGGCCCGTCATCGAGTCGTCGTCGATGATGATGCGGTCGGTGGCGTCGAGCAGCATTTCGGAGCTGTAGCGCCGCCCGCCGCTCGCCGTGCGCTGCTCGAAGTAGCGCACGTCGCAGTGCCGTCCGTCGAGCTCGATCCTGGCTGTCTTGACCAGCTTGCGTAGCATGCCGTCCTGCCTTTCTATCCCGCCGCTTCCATGGCCATGGGGCGGGCGTCGGTTGAGGGAAACTCCAGCGTGAATGTGGTGCCGCGGCCGACCTCGCTGGCCACGGCAATGGTGCCGCCGAGCTGCTCGACGATCTTCCTGCTGATCGCGAGGCCCAGCCCGAGCCCGCGCCGCTTGGTCGTCACGAAGTCGTCGAAGATTTTCGGCAGGCGATCGGCCGGGATGCCGCAGCCGGTGTCGGCAATCGTCACGCGCGCGCGGCCCGCGGCGCCGGCCGTGGTCACGCTCACGCGGCCGCCGGGCGCGGTGGCCTGCAGCGCGTTGAGAATGAGATTGCGGTAGACGCGGCCGAGCGCGAACACGTCGCCTTCGATGAACGGCGACGCGGGCGTGAGCTCGGCGGCGAGCGCGACGCCGGCCGTCTCGGCCACCGGCCGCATCGTCTCGACGACCTCGGAGATCGTGAGGTTGAAATCGAGCGGGAAGTGCTCGAGCGGAATCGGCCGCGCGACGTTGCGCAGGTCCTCGAGCACGCGCTTGACGGCGGCGAGCTCGCGATCCACCGTGCGGCGGAACAGATCGCGGTACTCGACATCCTCGTGCATCTTCAGAATCAGCTTGCAGCTGTTGCCGATGTTCTGAATCGGATGCGAGATGTCGTGCACGAGGCCCGCGGCGATGCGGCCGAACATCGCCTGCCGCTCCTGCTTCCTGACGTTGTCGGTCAGCTCGACGAGCCGATCGGCCATGGAGTTGAACGCGTCGCCGAGCTCGCTCACCTCGTCATGCCCGTCAATGTGGACGCGCTCCTCGAGCCGCCCGTCGGCAATCGCCTGCGTGCCGGTCTTGACCGCCAGGATGCGCCCGATGAACTGCCGGCCCCACCGCCAGCCGATGCCGACGCTGACGACGAGCGCGAGCAGCGCGGCGCCCATCAGGACCCAGCGCGTCCGCGTCGCAATCGCGTAGGCCTCGTGCGTCGGCTGCTCGACCACCACCCACCAGTCGGGCCTGTCGACGGCGGCGACGACGCCGAGCATGGTGACGCCGGCCGCGTTGCGATACTCGGTGGATCGGGTGTCGCCGACGCGCGCCTCGTCAATCAGCGCCTGGGCCGCGTAGCTGCCGCCTTCGACGGCGACGCGGCGCTTCTCGTCCGGGTTGCCATGCGCGATGAGCCGGCCTTCCTGCGTGGCGAGCACCGCGAAGCCTTCCTCGCCGACGCGGATGCGGTCGACCAGGCGCCACAGTTCCTCGAGCGACAGCTCGCCGACCAGCCAGCCCGCGTTCGCCGGCTGGATTGACGACAGCCTGACCGACAGCGTCGTGGTCGGCAGCAGGTCGAGGTCGATGGTCACCGGCGAGATCCAGGTGTCGCGGCTGCCGACCAGCGTCGCCGAGGGCGGCTGCAGCTTCGTCGCGCCGATGGCGCTCGCCGCGACGGCGCGGCCGGCCTCGTCGAAGAGCGTGATCTCACGCAGCTCGGGAAAGTCGAGCGCGTAGTTTTTCAGGATCCGGTCCTGTTGCCAGAGCTCCTGCCGCGTGTCGCGCAGATCGGCGCTGAGCGCCTTCAAGACCTTGATGTTGTTGTCGAGATACTGGTCGACCTGTTCCGCCGCGCGCGTCGCCACATTGAGGTTGCCGGTGCGCACCGATTCGCGGGTGCTCGTCGCCAGTGACTGCACGGAGACGAACCCGTAGGCGAGGAGCGGCGCCACGGCGGCAATCGCCATGAACAGCACGAAGCGCGCGGTGAGGCTCTTCATGGCCGGTTCGACGCCTGCGCCGCGGGTTTCCAGCGCGCGATGGTGTGATAGATGTCGTCGCCCGTTTCGGGCACGGCGAAGCGGCGGCTGACCGCGCGCGAGGTGCGATCCCACGTCAGGAACACCGCCGGCGGGTCGTCATGAAACCGCCGCTGCAGCGCCGAGACGGCGGCCTTCAGCTCTTCGTCGGTGCCGGCGTGCCGGACCCGGTCGAGCACGTCGTCGGCCCCGCTGTAGCCGTGGCTGAACATCGGCCGGCTGGAATGCCAGAATCGATACGGGAATCTGAACAGTCTCGCCGATGCCATCGAGAACACGAACGACTCGAACTCGCCTGCGCCGAGGCGCGGGATCATGTCCTCGCTGGGCACTGGTTCCAGCTGCAGATCCACGTCGACCATTGCGAGCTGCCGCTGCAACACGAGGGCAAGCTGGTTGAGCGGTTCGAACACCACGCACTTGAGGCGCAGGCGCGCGGGCATGCGTCCGGGTTCATCCCGTACATGCAGCCCGGCCGCCTCGAAGAGCCGAAGCGCCTCAGCCGGGTCGTACCGCACCGTTTTCGGTTCCTCCGTGTCGAAGGCCCAGTGCCGCGGCCAGACGTGGCCGGTTGCCGGTTCCCCTTCGCCCGCCATGCCCGAACGAATCAGCGCTTCGCGATCGACCGCCAGGTTCAGGGCTTGCCGGACTCTTGGATCGCGGAGGCGCGCGTGGGTGTGGTTGAAGCCGAACAGGTTTACATACGGCCGGGTAAACGTCGCGACGCGGATGCTCGACTCGCTGCGCACGAAATCGAGCGACCCGCGGCTGACTTCGTACAGCATGTCGATCTCGTCACGCATCAGCGCGCTCCACGCGTTGCGCTGATCCGGATAGGTGCTCACCTCGATCCGCTCTATGGCCGGCTTGCCGCGGTAGTGGTTCGAGACCGCCTTGAGGGTCAGGCGCTCGGGCGATTCCTGCTCGACCACGTACGGACCCGTGAAGAAGACCGTATCTTCAACGACCCGCTGCGCCGTGATGAATGAGATGTCCTCGAACAGGAAGGCGTGCGGCTGGTTCAGCGTGACTCGAACCGTGTCTTCCGTCTCCGCGACTGTTTCCTGCACCGCGCCCATGCTGGATTGTTCGAGCTCGGTCTGCATCAAAGGCGCGAGCGATCCCGCGGTGACGGGCGTACCGTCATGAAAGCGTACGCCCTGGCGCACTTTGAAACGCCACACCTGGCCGTCTGGTGACGCCTGCCACGATTCGAGGATCCGCGGCGCCGGCCTGCCGTCACCGCCGATGACGAGCAGCGCCTCGCCCGTCAATGCTCCCTTGTAAAAGTTCAGCCCGTCGACAGCCGACACGTTTCCGCGCAGGACCGGCGCCACGACACCGACACGCAACGAGGCGGTCTCCGCCTCGAGTGTGCGCGCTGTCGAACACGACCAGAGCATGACGAGCGGCGCCACGAGCGCCGCCGTCCCTGCGCGGAAGCCGGACACGAGAAGGCCGTCCCTTACTTCTGCTCTGCTTCGGGCGGCACGTCGACGACCCACGGGCAGGGCTGCCCGAACTTGTTTCCACCGTTGCTGATGACTTTGATGTTGAGCTTCATGATTGATGTCTCCTCTGACTCGTTGATATCTGGTGGCGGTTAGCGGAGCTGATCGACGGGAACGTCGACGAGCCAGGGGCGCAGGATGCCGGCCTTCGGTTTGCCGGTGCCTTTCTTGTGCTTGGTCATTGCTGTGTCCTTTGTCTGCGTTGGTTGTGCTGTTGCGTCGACATGGCGCGGGACCATCCCGCGCCAATCTCTATTGCGCCGCCATCGGGGCGGCGCCCGAGGCCGCCGGCTGCACGCCGGCCGCCTTCATCGCCAATGCCTTCACGCCCGCCTCGAACAGCGGCAGATGGCAGTTGGGTTTCTGGATGTCGCCGAATTCCGCGTGCGCGGCCGTGGTGCAGCCGCCGGCGCAGACCGGGATGAACGCGCAGTCGCCGCATGCCTTCCAGGCGGCAAGCGCTTCGTACTTCGCCGCAATGGCGGCCTGGCCGACATCGGCGCGGCCCTGGATGTTGCCCACCGACTGCTGCTTCTCGCCGGCGAACCCGGGACACGCGTAGAGCGTGCCTTCGGGCCCGATCGTGTGCGCGTGCTTCTTGTGAATCTCGCACGGCCCCATGTGCACGCCGTCCAGTGTCGCGAAGCCGCGCTTCTCGGTCTCCTCGATCAGATGCATCATCTGGTCGTCGACGAAGTGGCAGTTGTCGCACACGCTCGACGCCTTGCCGCTGCCGATGCCGGAGCCCGCCGCCGTCATGCACGCGCCGGCCAGCGGCTTGCCGCTCTCGCCGACCGCCATGAGAGGAATGATGTTCGACTTCACTTGTGGCGCACTCGGCTTGATGACCGGCTTGAACGCCACGCGCGAGAGCCGCGGCGCGAACTCCTGCTCGGCCAGGAAGTCGAGCAGCGCCGGATAGCTGTCGACCGATGCGGCGTCGAAGTTGCCGCCGATCGAGATGCGCACCTTCGGCGCCACCGTCCGCACGTTCGCGATGATTTTGTCGAACGTGCCCTGGCCGCCGCGGAGCGGCCGCATCTGGTTGTGCGTCTCGCGGTCGCCGTCGAGCGTGACTTTCACGCCGTTCAGGCCGTACGGAATGAGCCGGTCGGCGACCTCCTCGGTCAGCAGCAGGCCGTTCGTGATCACGTTCACCAGCATCTCGATGCCGCGCGCCTGCGTCGCCGCCCACAGCTGCTCGGCGAGGAAGTAGCACACCGGCAGGTTGAGCAGCGGCTCGCCGCCGAAGAGCGTCAGCACGAAGCGCGACGGCCTCACCTCGTCGAACCGGCCCTGGGCCCACGTCACGACCTCGGCGGCCGTCTCGAGCGACATCTTCGCCGCGTTCTTGTTGTAGTCGCCGTGATCGCCCTGGATGCAGTAGTCGCACGCGAAGTTGCACTGCAGCGTCGTCAGCACCGTGACGCGCAGCTGCGTGCCGTCTTCACGCACGTCGCGGAAGTACTGATCGAGCCGCGCGCGCTCGGCCGCGCGGTTCGACACCAGAAAGCCGTGCTCGGCCAGCGTCTCGAGCGCCGCTTGCTCCTCGCCGCTCCAGGGCGCCGGCGGATCGGCGGCCGCGCGCGACAGCAGCGACGCGACATCGCTCGACACGAGAAGCTGCGCGTCCGAGAACGTGTTCATGAGAAACACTTCGTCGCGGCCGGGCACCGGCACCTGCACGTTGAATATCGACGGCTGCATCAATTGGACTCCTGAAAACGCCGGGCACACTCACGCCCGGTCATGCCCAAAATGGACAGTGATCGAAAGCGGGCACACGCTGAATTGGTCGGCCCGGTCGAAGGCCGGCCTGCCGTCGGTGCAACACACGTTCCGGACGGCCGATCCGGCGCGAGGTGCACCATGCGCGTGGGGAGCGCTCGTGCCATGCGGCCCTAAGTCATTGAAAAAGAAGAACGAAGTCGATCCCGACAGAGCCGGTTGCGGTGCGCCGAGCCCGCCGCCCGAGGCGCCACTTTACACCAGATCGGCCAACGGGTTGACCGCCAGGCCAACCGGTTGGCTGATCTGTAAAGAAATGGGAAGTTCGGAGTTCGAAGTTCGAAGTGCTAGACGTTCCTGAGCCGCTTCGCCAGCTCGCGGATCTCGAGCCGCCCCATCTTGTGTTTGAGCGTGCTGAGGGGCATGCCCAGGTAGCGGGCCGTGCCGGCCACGTTCCAGTCGGACCGCTCGAGCGCGCGCAGGATGAAGCTGCGCTCGAACGTGTCGCACGCCTGCTGGAACAGATCGGGGCTCGACGACTCCTGCGCGTCGAACTTCGCGAAGTGGTACTCGAGAGGCAGATCCTCGTCGCCGATGGTCTCCTTGTCGGAGACCGCGACCAGCCGCTCGATCAGATTCTCGAGCTCGCGGATGTTGCCCGGCCACCAGTAGGACGACAGCACGCGCAGCGTCGACGCGTCGATCGACGCGACGTTCTTGCGGAACTTGGCATTGCACCGCCGCAGGAAGAACTTCGCGAGCTCGGGCAGGTCCTGGAGCCGCTCGCGCAGCGGAGGCATCCGGATGGGAATGACGTTGATCCGGTAATAGAGGTCGTCGCGGAAGCGGCCTTCCTTGACCGCCTTCTCGAGGTCGACGTTCGTGGCGACGATCAGGCGGAAGTCGGTCTTGATCGGCTTGCTGCCGCCGACGCGCTCGATCTCGCCTTCCTGAATCGCGCGCAGCAGCTTGGCCTGCAGGTCGAGGCGCAGGTCGCCGATCTCGTCGAGAAACAGCGTGCCGCCCGCCGCCAGCTCGAACTTGCCGAGCTGCTGCCGGTGCGCGCCCGTGAACGAGCCGCGCTCGTGGCCGAACAGCGTGCTCTCCACGAGCTCGTGGGGAATGGCCGACATGTTGACGGCAATGAACGGCCCGTCGGCCCGCCCCGATTCCTTGTGAATCAGCCGCGCGAGCAGCTCCTTGCCCGTGCCGCTCTCGCCGAGAATCAGCACCGTGGCCGACAGCTTCGCGACCTTGCCCACCAGATCGACGATGTCGCGCATCTGCAGGCTGGGCCCGATCAGGAAGTCGCGCTCGCCCTCGGCCACCTGCGCCGAGAGCGCGATCACCTGCCGGCTCAGATCCTGCCGCTCCGCGGCGTTGCGCACGAGCGAGCGCATGCCGTCGTAGTCGAAGTCCTTGGTGATGTAGTGATACGCCCCGTGCTTCATCGCCTGCACGGCCGTTTCGACTTCGTTGATGGCCGAAATCATGATGACTTCGACCATCGAATAGTTCTCCTTGACGACGCGCAGTACCTCGAAGCCCGAGATGCCGGGCAGCCGCACGTCGAGCAGCATCAGGTCGATGTCCTCGCGCCTGAGCACGCCGAGCGCCGTTTCTCCGCTGGCCGACGTCACCACGCGATAGTCCTTCCGGAGGATCGCGGCGAGCGTATCGCGCATCCCCTGGTCGTCGTCGACGATGAGAACGGTTTTCTGCCTGCGCATGGGCGCTTCGTGGATTCTAGTCTCATCGAACTTCCGGCGGCTTTCTTTCGTCTGACTATGTTGGATATTGATATACTTGGCCCATGCGCACGAAACGGCTCGGCCTCGGCACCATCGCCATCCTGCAGGCGCTCGACGGCCGCAGGGGATTCGGCTTCGACATCATGGACGTGACCGGCCTGACCTCGGGCACCGTCTACCCCGCGCTCGAGCGGCTCGAGGAGCTGGGCCACGTCCGATCGCGCTGGGAGGACGAGGCGACCGCCCGGCGCGAGGCGCGGCCTGCCCGCCGCTACTTCGAGCTCACGCCGCAGGGCAGCCGCGCGCTGGCCGACGCGCTGGCCCGCTATCCCATGCTCCGCGCGGGGGCGCGCGATGAAAGCCGCTGACCGCCGTGACGGCGCGACGCGGCCCGCCCGCGGCGTCCTCCGCGTGTGCGCGTGGCTCGTGCCGCCGGACCGCCGTGCCGAGTGGCGCCGCCAGTGGGACGCCGACCTGGCCTGTCAGGCGGCGTTTCTCGAGGCCGCCGGCCGCGATCCGCGCGCCGTGCGCCGCGACCTGTTCACCCGCAGTCTCGGCGCGGCCCGCCACGCGCTCTGGTTCCGCATCCGTCAATGGAGAACGCTCATGATCTTTCAGGATCTCAAGCACGCCTCGCGAAGCCTGATGCAGCGCCCCGGCTTCACCGCCGCCATCGTCCTCACGCTGGGCCTGGCCATCGGCGCGAACGCGACGATCTTCAGCTGGATGGACGCGCTGGTCCTCAATCCGCTGCCGGGCGTTCCGCGCGCGTCGGAGCTCGTTGCCGTGCGCTTCGCGACGCCGGCGCGATCGAATCTGTCGTTTTCGTATCCGAACTATCGAGACGTGCGCGACAGCCGGCCCCACGGCCTCACGGGGCTGGCCGTGCACGAGATGATGCCGGTGAGCCTGCGCGTGGACGGCGCGCCGGAGCGCGCCTGGGCGCAGCTGTCGTCGGGCAACCTGTTCGAGGTGCTGCAGGTGCCGGCCGCCCTCGGCCGCCCTTTGCAGCCGTCCGACGAGTCGGCCATAGGCCAGTCGTTCGTGGCCGTGATCAGCGATCGCCTGTGGCGCACGCGCTTTGCCGCGGATCCGGACATCCTGGACCGCACCGTCGGGCTCAACGGGCACGGCTTCACGATCGTCGGCGTCGCGCCGCCGGCGTTCCGGGGCGCGGTGAACGGGCTTGCCATGGATCTGTGGGTGCCGGTCACCATGCACGGGGTGCTGTCTGGCCGGAGCCTGCTCGAGGCGCGCGGCAGCGGCTGGCTCTCCGGCATCGGCCGCAGGACGCCCGGTACGGCCGACAGCGAGGTCACGGCATCGCTCCGCGTGATCGCCGCGCGCCTCGCGGCCGACCACAAGATCGGCGATGACCGCACGCTGCGCGCCGTGCCGCTGAGCGAAGACGGCGCAGCCGCGGTGCTGCTGCCGGTCGTCTCGGTTGTCATGGCGGTCGTCGGCCTCGTGCTGCTGATCGCGTGCGCCAACGTGTCGGGGCTGCTGCTCGCGCGCGGCGTCTCGCGGCGGCATGAAATCGCCATTCGCACGGCGCTTGGCGCGAGCCGCTTCCGTCTGGCGCGCCAGCTGTTTCTCGAGAGTCTGCTGCTCGCGGCGCTCGGCGGCGCTGCCGGTCTCACGATTGCCGTCTGGACGAGCGGCGGCCTCGATGCGCTGCTGCCGCCCCTGCCGTTTCCCGTGCTGATCGGCGCCACACTC
This sequence comes from Vicinamibacterales bacterium, assembly GCA_035512575.1. GTDB lineage: Bacteria > Acidobacteriota > Vicinamibacteria > Vicinamibacterales > SCN-69-37 > JALYRV01. The sequence goes on from DATKDT010000078.1 coordinate 12,955, forward strand.
AACGCCCGCGTGCTCTTGTTCAGCGCGGGGATCGTCGTGCTGACGACGATCGTGTTCGGTCTTGCGCCGGCGCTGCACGGGTCGCGCCCGCCGGCGCAGCAGGCGCTGCGCTCGGCGCGCGCCAGCACCGGCGGCCCGGGCCGTACCCGCATGCGGGGCCTGCTCGTCGTGAGCCAGGTGGCGCTCGCGATGGTGCTGCTGATCGCGGCGGGGCTGTTCGTGCGGACGCTCGACAACGCCTACGACGTCGATCCCGGCTTCACGCGCCGCGACGCCGTGCTCGCGTCGTTCGATCTCAGCTCCGCCGGCTATTCCCCCGAGCGCGGGCGCGCGTTCTTCGATGAGGTCGTGGCGCGCATGGAAGCCCTTCCGGGCGTCGAGAGCGCCAGCCTGTCCACCATGGTGCCGCTCACCATCGGCGGAGGCTCCGACACGAGTCCGATCATCGAGGGCTATACGCGGGCCCCGGAGGAAGACGTCACCGTGTACTACGGGATGGTCGGGCCGGGCTATTTCTCCACGATGGGCATCCCGATCGTCGCGGGGCGGCCCATCGACGCCCGCGACCGAGACGGCCGGGGACCGGTGGTGGTGATCAACGAGACCATGGCGAGGCGCTACTGGCAGGGACGCGATCCGGTCGGCGGCCGGCTTCGCGCCGGCGCGGACTGGCTCACCGTCGCCGGTGTTGCCGCCGACGGCAAGTACGGCTCGCTGTCGGAACCGGCGCTGTCGGTGATGTATTTCCCGATCCAGCAGTTCTATCGCGCCAACCCCGTGCTGCACGTGGCGACGCGGGGCCCGGCCGGGCCCGTGATCGGCGCGGTCCGGCAGGCGGTGGCCGGCCTCTCGCCGGATCTGGCGCTCTTCGACGTGCGCACGCTCGACGAGCATTTGCAGATGAGCGTGGCGATTCCGCGCATGGCGGCGCTGCTGCTCGGTATCTTCGGCGGCGTTGCGCTGCTGCTGGCCGCGGTCGGACTCTATGGCCTGATCGCGTTCGTCGTGGGACAGCGCACGAGAGAGATCGGCGTGCGCATGGCGCTCGGCGCCGATCGCGCCGACATCCTGCGCCAGGTGCTCGGACAGGGCGCGCGGCTCGCCGCCGCGGGTCTGGTCGCCGGCGCGGGCCTTGCCGCGCTCGCGACTCCGCTGATGGCCAGTCTGCTGGTCGACGTCAGCCCGACCGACGTGACGACCTTCGTCGCGACCGGCGCGCTGCTGCTCGGCGTGGCGCTCGCCGCCGCGTGGCTGCCCGCGGCGCGCGCGGCGCGGGTCGATCCGGTGGACGCGCTCCGGGCCGACTAGACGCGCGCGGCGCCTGGCGCCCTTTTCAGACGCCTGCCGGTCCCGCCGTTGACCGCACCTGCGATACCATCGCGTGTTGTGAGCAACTACGACCTGGTCGTCATAGGGGCGGGCACCGGCGGCTATGTGGCCGCGATTCGCGCGGCGCAGCTCGGCCTGCGCGTCGCGGTCGTCGAGAAGCAGGCGTCGCTCGGCGGCACGTGCCTGAACTGGGGCTGCATCCCGACCAAAGCGCTGCTGGAGCATGCGCACGCGCTGAAAGTCGCCCAGGAGGCCTCCGAATGGGGCATCGACATCGGCGGCGCCACGCCGGCGATCAGCATGCCGAAGGTGCACGCGCGCAAGGACAAGGTCGTCAAGGGGCTCACCAGGGGCATCGAGTTCCTCTTCAAGAAGAACAAGATCGACTGGATCCGCGGCACCGGGCGCCTGGCCGGGAAGGGCAAGGTCGACGTCGAGCCCGCCGACGCCAAAGCCGCCGCGCAGTCGCTCAACGGCAAGCACATCCTCGTCGCCACGGGATCGCAGCCGCGCGGCGTGCCCGGCATCGAGATCGATCGCACGACCATCATCACGAGCGACGAGGCGATCCATCTGGCGGAGGTGCCGAAGCGCCTGGCCATCATGGGCAGCGGCGCCGTCGGCGTGGAGTTCGCGTCGATCTTCCGGCGCTTCGGCAGCGACGTGACGATCATCGAGCTGCTTCCGCGGCTGGTGCCGGTGGAAGACGAGGCCGTGTCGGCGGAGCTCGAGAAGTCGTTCAGGAAGCAGGGCATCAAGGTGATGACCGGCACGAAGGCGACAGGCGCGAAGCCGGGCAGCGCCGGCGTGACGCTGACGCTCGAGAAGGACGGCAAGACGTCGACGCTGGAAGTCGACAAGCTGCTGGTGGCGACCGGACGCGGGCCGGTGACGGCCGGCCTCGGCGCCGAAGAGGCGGGCCTCGCGCTCGAGCGCGGCTACGTGAAGGTGGCGCCCGATTATTCGACCGGCGTCCCGGGCATCTGGGCGATCGGCGACGTCATCACCTTCGATCAGCCGGGCCATCCCCAGCTCGCGCACCTTTCCTCGGCTGAGGGCATCGTCCTTGCGGAGCGCATCGTCGGGAAGGAGCCGCCGGCGATCAACTACGACCAGGTGCCCGGCTGCACCTACTGCGATCCCGAGATTGGCAGCATCGGCCTGACCGAGCAGGAAGCGAAGACGCGCGGCTACGACGTCGCGATCGGCGTCTTCCCCTTCGGCGTGCTGGGCCGCGCGAAGATCGCGGGCGAGACCGACGGGTTCGTCAAGATCGTCGCCGAGAAGAAGTACGACGAGGTGCTCGGCGTGCACATGATCGGCCCGCGCGCCACCGAGCTCGTCGCCGCCGCCGGCATCGCGCTGCGCACCGAAGCGACGGTCGAGGAAATCATCCGCACCATTCACGCGCATCCGACGATGTCGGAGGCCATTGGCGAGGCCGCCCACGCCGTGCACGGCGCGGCGATTCATTCGTAGGAAGTTATGGCCAACGAAGTTCTGATGCCGCAGATGGGCGAGTCGATTGCCGAGGGCACGATCGTCCGCTGGATCAAGAAGGTCGGCGACTCCGTCGATCGCGACGAGCCGCTGTTCGAGATTTCGACCGACAAGGTCGATGCCGAGATTCCCTCGCCGGCGGCGGGCGTCGTGCTCGAGATCCACGTCAAGGAAGGCGAGACGGTTCCCGTCAACAGCGTCGTGGCCCTCATCGGCGCGAAGGGTGAAGAGAGTAGCGGGAGTAAGGGAAGTGAGCCGAGTAAGAGCAGTGAGCCGGGTAAGCCGGAAGCGGCGGCAAGTTCGCCGGCCCCATCCGCGGCCCCCGCTCCGGCAGCCGCGCCGCAGGCGCCCGCGGCGCCCGCCGCGTCGTCGGGCTCGGTCGAAGAACTTCGCCGGACGAAGTCCTCTCCGGTCGTGCGGAAGATCGCGAGCGAGCACAACATCGACATCACGCAGCTGCAGGGGTCGGGCATCAGCGGGCGGGTGACGAAGAAGGACATCCTGTCGGTAGTGGAGAGCGGGGGGCCGAAAGCCGCCGCGTCCACCTCCGCTCCGGCCATGGCGTTCAAGCCGGGCGAGAACGTGCGCATCGAGAAGATGTCGGTGATGCGGAAGAAGATCGCCGAGCACATGGTCTTCAGCATGCACACCTCGCCGCACGTCTACAGCGTGTACGAGGTGGATTTCCACCGCATCGCGACGCTGCGCGACAAGCTCAAGGCTGAGTACGAGGCGGCCGGCGCGCGTCTCACGTACACGTCGTTCATCGCCGCCGCCACGGTGGACGCCATCCGGCAGTTCCCGCTCGTCAACGCGTCGATCGACGGTGACAACATCGTCTACAAGCGCGACATCAACCTCGGCATCGCCGTGGCGCTCGACAACGGCCTGCTCGTGCCCGTGATCAGGAACGCCGACGAGCGCAACCTGCTCGGGCTGAGCCGGGCGATTGCCGACCTCGCGTCGCGCGCGCGCTCCAAGAAACTCAATCCCGAGGAAGTGCAGGGCGGCACGTTCACGATCACCAACCCCGGCATTTACGGCGCGCTCTACGGCCTGCCGATGATCAATCAGCCCCAGGTCGCGATCCTCGGCGTCGGCAGCATCGACAAGCGCCCCGTGGTGATTGACGATGCGATTGCGGTGCATCCGGTGTGTCATCTCACGCTGGGGTACGATCACCGGCTGATCGACGGCGCGGAGGCCGGCAGGTTCCTGGCGTACCTGAAGGAGCGGCTCGAGAACTTCGAGGCGTAGTTGGAGATTCGCAGGCTCGGCACGGTCGGCTATCAGGAGGCGCTCGACCTGCAGACCGGCCTCGTCGAACAGCGGCGGCGCGGTGACGTCGGCGACCTTCTGCTGCTGCTCGAACATCCGCCGGTCATCACGCTCGGCGTCAAGACGCGCAACACCCGCACCAACATCGTGGCGAGCGACGCGCAGCTGGCGGCTGCCGGCGTCGCCGTGTTCCAGTCGGGGCGCGGCGGCGACGTCACCTATCACGGGCCCGGCCAGCTGGTCGGCTATCCGATTTTCGATCTCAATCCCCACCGCCGCGACGTGCATCAGTACGTCAGGGACATCGAGGAGGCGCTGATCCTCGCGGCCGCGTCGTGCGGCGTCACCGCCGCGCGCGTGCCGGGTCTCACGGGCATCTGGGTTGGCCGCGACAAACTCGCCGCCATCGGCGTGCGCATCTCGCGCTGGATCACCAGCCATGGCTTTGCGTTCAATGTCTCGACCAACCTGTCGCACTTCGATCTGATCGTGCCGTGCGGCATCCAGGGCCGCGGGGTCACCTCGCTGGAAGAGCTGCGGGGCGGGCCGGTGCCTATGGCCGAGGTGGAAGCCGCGGTTGAGGCCGGATTTCTCAGCGTTTTTAAGGATTTGTAAAAATCCGGGTCTGTCCCCAATTTTCGTGGGAATAGATTGGCGCCTCCGGGTGTTCACCCTTATGGAGGCCGAAACATGTTCAAGTCGGAGCTCGATCAGGAGCTGATCGGGCGGCTGCAGCGGCGCGACAAGGATGCGGCGGATCAGCTCGCGCGGATTTACGGGCCGATGATCCACCAGCTCGCGTTCCGCTACATGAAGAGCTGGGAAGACGCCGAGGAGATCGCGCAGGACGTGATGATGAAAGTCGTCCGCCGGATCGACGCGTTCCGCGGCGACTCGGCGCTGTCGTCCTGGATTTATCGCATCACGTTCAACACGGCGATGTCGCGGCTTCGCAATTCGAAGTACTCGCGGCCGCTGGAAGTGCTGCAGTCGGATCTGGGCAAGGACGCCGCGGCCAGAGAGCCGTTCGAAGTGCCCGACTGGTCGGGCCTCGGCGACGAGGCCGTGATGCGCGCGGAGCTGCGCCGCGCGCTGTCGCAGGCGCTGACCGAGCTGCCCGACGTCTATCGCGTGCCGGTCGTCCTCCGCGACATCCAGGGCCTCAGCACGGAGGAAGCCAGCCAGGTGCTGCAGGTAAAGACCCAGACGCTGAAGTCGCGCCTGCATCGCGGCCGCATGATGCTGCGCGAGCGGCTCGGTGAATTTTCCGGCGGCCTGACGTTGCACCGGCAGGCGGCATAAAGAGAACTTCGAACTTCGAACTACGAACTTATCGCATTGTCGAACTCGACCTGTTCTTTCGCGGAGAGGGCAGGTCGATTCACTTTAAGGACGCGGTCGCGGGCGAACTGCACGGGCGCGGCGGCGGCCGTGCCGCGGGGGATGACGGAGCCGTCGCCGACCGTCGTGCAGGTGAGCTCGCGGCGCGACCCGGCGGCGAAGGCCTCGGCGACGCGCGCCGCGGCGGAGGCGAGCGCCGTCGGCCCGGGCGGCCACAGCCCCCGGGCGCGATCGGCGATGGCGAGCCGCTGATGCGCGGGCAGTACGCGTTCGAGCGGCGATCCTCCCGCGACCGCCGCGCTCCAGCCGATCACCATGCCCGCGGGCGGCCGGCCGTACGCGTGCACGTGCACGTCGGTGGCGGAGCGATCGATGGCGAGCGCGGCCAGCGCGCGCAGGGCGCCTTCGAGCGCGATGGGCGCCGATCCCGCCATGCGCCACACCGGCACCTTCAGCTCGCGATGCGCGGCCTCCATCAGCCACAGCTGGTTCGCGCCCGCGAACAGCAGCGGCGCCTCGCCGATCATGGGCAGCAGCCGCGCGAGCATCGCCAGCCCGGCGTCGCCCTCCCACTCCGTGTCGCCGACACGATCGGCAATCGCCACCACCGACGCGCCGGCCGCCGCGTCGAGCGACGCGTGCCCCGTCACCCGGCTGTCGTAGCCGTCGATCGGCCCGGCCTGCCTGATGTCGAGCGCCAGGCCGGCCGACACCGTGCCGGTCTCGTCGATGAGGCGGATGTCGCGGAACCGCTCGCGCGAGGCCGCGCGCTGCGCGAGCGCGCCGGCGATGTCTCCGGCTCCGGCGATGGCGAGCATTGGAGGTCATATTCTATGGGCATGGATACACCGGCTCAAATGCACGTGCGGACCGCCGTGATCACGGGCGGCTCGAAAGGGATTGGTCTCGCGATCGCCCGGGCCTTCGCCGCGGCGGGCGTCAACGTCGCCATTGCCGGGCGCGACCAGGCGGCGCTCGCGGCCGCGCGCGAAACGCTCGCCGCGTCGGGCGCCGGCGTACTGGCCAGCGCCACCGACGTGCGCGACTACACGGCCGTCGAAGCCTTCATCGCCGAGGCGGCCGCGACGTTCGGCGGCATCGACGTGCTCGTCAACAACGCGGGCGTGGGCGCCTTCGCGCCGGTGGGCGACATGAGCGTCGACGAGTGGCACATGGTCATCGACACAAACCTCACCGCGGTTTTCTACTGCACGAAAGCGGCGCTGCCGCACTTGCGGAAGAGCGGCAACGCCTACATCGTCAACATCAGCAGCCTGGCGGGAAAGAACTGGTTCGCGGGCGGCGCCGCCTACTGTGCGTCGAAGGCCGGGCTCAACGCGTTCAGCGAGGCGCTGATGCAGGACGTGCGGCAGCACGACATCCGCGTGTCGTACGTCATGCCCGGATCGGTCAACACGGAGTTCAACTTCCGCGGCGCCGTGCAGGCCGACTGGAAGCTGACCGGCGACGACATCGCGCGGGTCGTGCTCGATCTGGTGCGCAGCGACAAACGCGCGCTCGCCAGCCGCGTCGAAATCCGGCCGTCGAAACCGCAGTAGCGGCAGGCTGGTGCTCGGCACGGTGTCCGGAATTCCTTCGCGCCGGCGGGTCTCGGCCGCGCGAAAAGGACGCTCGGGTAGGTCTGTCGCCGCGCCGCGTAGCTCGGCGATGTCTGCTCGCATGTACAAAGCACGGCGCCGCGCCAGACCTACCGCTCGCGCCCGGCGCGGCCAGACGGAGCCGCCGCTGGAGCAGAGGGCGTGAGCAAGTTTCTGAGGCCGAGCGTGCATAGCGAGGCCGAAGAAAGCTTGCGGGAGCCCGATGCGTTAGAAGGCGCGACCTATCCGTGCCCGGCGCGCGTGGTGGATTCTTCTTCGGCCTGCTCGGGGTCGCGCGGGACGGGGGCCGTGGCCGTGGCGGAGACGCGCGGGGCGAAGCGAAGCCACGCGATGCCGGGCAGCCACATGGCGCCGCCGATGACCAGGGCCATGACGCGCGGATCGACCTGCAGCCACTCCATGGCGCCGGCCGTCGCGAAGCTGATGCCGGCCTGCATCAGCGTGACGGCGAACAGCTCCGCCGCGAACACCCGGCCGCGGTACCGATCCGGCACCGACAGCTGCAGCATGACGCTGCTGGCCACCCACAGCACCGATCCGAACACGTGCGCCGCGACGACCGTGGCCGCCGCCGACCAGATGTTCGGCGCGATCGCGAGCGTCGCATAGGCGGTGCCGGCCGCGAAGTACGCGGGGCCGATGGCGCGGCGCAGCCGCTGCGGGTCGCGGCCGACGAGCCGGTTGACCACCAGCGCGCCGCCGGCCGCGCCGATGCCGCGCGCCGCATAGAGCACGCCGATGCCGGCCGCCGCGCTGCCGCCAATCGGAAAAATCCGCTCGCCGAACACGGTCAGCAGCAGCAGCGCGCCGCCGGCAATCGACCACCCGCCCTTGACGAGCGCCACCGATCCGACCGCCGGGTGCGCCCGCATGTACGCGAGGCCCTCCAGCAGCTCGCGGAAACCGCCGTGCGTTTCGCGCGGCTGCCGCGCCGGCATCCGGATGCCCGCAATCAGCGCCGCCGACACGAAGAACGACAGCGAGTTCACCAGGAACGCCGCATCGCGCCCGGCGAGGGCCGTCACGAGACCGCCGAGCGACGCGCCGACCGCCAGCATCGCCGACCAGCTGGCCGTCGACAGCGCATTTGCCGTCAGCAGGTCGGCCCTGTCGACGACCATCGGTATCGTCGACGACCGCGCCGGCTCGAAGAAGCCCTGCGCCGCCACCGACACGCCGACCGCCGCGTACGCAATCCACACCGTGGAGGCGCTGTCGGCGAGCAGCAGCCCCAGTATCGCGACGCCGCGCACGAGATCCGCGCCGATCATGATCCGCCGCCGATCGTGCCGATCGACGATCACGCCCGCGACGGGCCCGACGATGGCGATGGGGAGGAACTGGACGACCATCATCGCGGCAACGGCAGTCGCGGATCCGGTGATCTCGTAGAGAAGCGCGTAGACGGCGACGGTGTTGAACCAGTCGCCCAGCTGGCTGACGAGCTGCCCGAACCACAGCAGGCGGAAGTTCCGGTTGCGCGCGACGAGAGACGGGGGCTTCAGGACGAAAAGTATAATCGCCGGCATGCGCGACACCGCCGGTCCCTACCGTCTGCTCGAGCGCACCGGCGAGGATCGTCTGGGCGACACGTATCGCGCGCGCGACACGGAACGCGGCAGGACCGCGTTCGTGCGCGTCGTGCACCCGCACATCAATGAGGACCCGAAGCGGCGCGCGGCGCTTGCCGCGGATGCGCAGAAGGCCGCCGCCGTGTCGCATCCGTCCGTTGCCGCCCTCTTCGACGTCATCGACGAGCCGCAGGGCCTCGCGCTGGCGCACGAGCACGTCGACGGCCGCACGCTGGCCGCCACGCTGGGCGGCACGCCGCTCAACGCGCGCCTGGCCGTCGCCATCGGCATTCAGGTGGCCGACGGCCTTGCCGAGGTGCATGCCGCCGATCTCACCCACGGCGCCATCGACGCCGATCACATCGCCATCACGCCGCGGGGACAGGCCAAGCTGCTGGACGCGGGACTCACGCGGTGGCTGTCGGAGGATCCGGCGCACACCGACGACATCGCGGCGCTCGGCCGCCTGCTGTCGTCGATGATCGGAGGGCACCTGCCGAAAGCGCAGTGGGCCGACGATCTGCGGATGGCCGTCGCCCGCACACAGCCCGGCCACCCGCGCCGCTATGAGTCGGTCGCCACGCTGGCCGCGGAGCTGCGCGCCGTCTCGGCGATGCTCGAAGTGAGAGCGGAGGCGGCGCCGCGGGCGCCGGCCGGATCAGGAATGTCCGTGCTGCTCTGGGCGCTGCTGGCCCTCGTCCTGCTCGGCCTCGGCGCCTGGTTCCTGCTGCTGTAGCTTTTCCGGATCGACGTTGCCGCCGCTGACGATGACGGCGGCGCGCATGTCGCGGACATCGATGGCGCCCGACAACAGGGCCGCGACGCCCACGGCGCCTGCGCCTTCGACTCGCTCACCCTCGCGCGCCATCAATCCGCGCATCGCCGAGGCGATCTCATCTTCAGTCACCGTCTGCACGCCGACGCGAAGGTCCCGGATCAGATCGAACGTGATGCTGCCGGGCTCGGCATTGCCGGCGAGACCGTCGGCAAGCGTCGGGGAGACCTTCACCTCCACCAGGCGCCCGGCCGCGAGCGCGCTGGTGAACACGGGCGACGCGGCAGCCTCGACGCCGGCCGTGCCTGCGCGTCCGCCGCGCACGGCGGCAGCGAGTGCAATGCCGCTGGCGAGCCCGCCCCCTCCGACCGGGACGATCAACATGCCGATATCGGGCACGTCCTCGAGCACGTCGAGGCCGGCGGTGCCCGCGCCGGCAATCACATCGGGATGGTTGTACGGCGAGATGTACGGAATGCCGCGCGCGCGCGCGAAGGCGATCGCGTCGCGTTCCGCCTCGTCGTACGTTTCGCGCAGCTCGAGCGCGGCGCCGTGGCCGCGGATGGGATCGAGCTTCGCGCGAGGCGCCGTCGCCGGCGCAAACACGGTGAGCGGGACGCCGAGCGTCTTCGCGGCATACGCGAGCGCGCGGCCGTGGTTGCCGGCCGAGGCGGTCACGGCCCGCGCGGCACCGGAGCGCATCAGGGCGTAGAGCGCGCCACGGGTCTTGAACGAGCCTTCGAGCTGCCGGTTCTCGAGCTTCAGCCAGACGTCTCCGCCAGTTGCCGACGACAGCCATGCCGAACGCACGAGCGGCGTGCGAATGACGTTGCCGCTCAGGAGCGTCGCGGCGGCGATGACGTCGGAGGGGGAGGGAAGCATGGAGTGAACCTAAAGGCCTGCGCTGGCATCGAGTAGCGACGGGAGGGCGTTGACGAAGGCCGAGCGCGCCATCACCTCGATTGAGCCGGCCGCGCGCGCTTCACGAATGCGGCCGGCGTTGACGTGCGAGACGAAACCGACCAGCCGCAGCGAAGGCCGCGCGGCGGCGAGCGCCGACACCGTGGCCACCGCGCCCGGCCCGTCGAGATCCACGATCGCGAGCGTGGCGCCGTCGAGCGAGGGATCGGCGGGATCGCGCAGGAACGACACCGCCGCCCCGCTGTGCGAGGCGGCGGCCCTGATTTTCGACTGGAAGAGCAGGTCGCTGACGAACGCGGCGATCATTCCGCCGCGATTGTAAATGGTAAATCGACCCGGGCCGCCTGAGGCAGAGGCTCGATGCGATACAACTCGCGCGTATGCGCCACGGCGGCGAGAATCGCCGTGATCGCCAGACCGGCGGCCCCGAACCACGCCCCGATGTCGAACAGCTTCATCGTCGCGCCGAACAGCGTGATGTCGGCGCCCCAGAAGAGACGCAGCGTGCCAATCGCGAGCAGGATCCGCAGCTCGGTCGGCCCGATGCGCCAGAACGACATGTGAAAGCGGCCGAGCGCGTGCGTCGCGAGATAGACCTCGATCGACAGCAGGTAGTACGCCACCAGAAACGCGAGCATGGCGACAGCCGTGCTGAAGCCGCCCATCACCAGTCCGAGCAGCAGCACCAGGATGCCCGCGGCGTCGAGCACGTGGTCGACATAGAACCCGTAGCGCGGCCGCTCGTGCCGGCGCACGCGCGCCAGCGTGCCGTCGAGGCTGTCGCCAAACCAGTTGAGGGCAAGAAACAGAATCACGAGGCCGAGCGCGGGCGGCCACACGGATGCCAGCCAGAAGCTCGCGCCCGCGCCGGCCATGGACAGGGCGGCAAGCGCCGTCAGGTGATCCGAATTGACCCTGGCGGGCACGCGCCCGGCCATCGCGATGAGCGCCCGCTTTTCAGCGGCGGCGAGCAGACTGTGATGTTCGCGGACGGCGGACACATACGGTGTGGGCGTCATGAGTTCCTCTTACCGGATCAATGCGAGAATCGGCAGAGAGATGGCTCAGACCCTGATTGTCGAGACCGCCGCCGCGCCGCCATTCATGAAGAACGGGTTCGTGCTGGGCTGTCCGCGCACGAAGGAAGGCGTGATCATCGATCCCGGTGATGAAGTGGACGAGCTGGTGGCCGCCGCCGCCCGTCACGGCCTGCGCATCACGCGCATCCTGCTGACGCACGCGCACCTGGATCACGTCACCGGCGTCGCGGCCGCGACGCGCGCTTTCGGCGCGCCCGTCTACCTGCACCGCGACGATCAGTTTCTGTACGACGCCGCCGTGCAGCAGGGCCTGATGTTCGGCCTGCGTGTCACACAGCCGCCGCCCATCGACATGCATTACGGCGAGGGCGTGGATGTGTCGTTCGGTGATGTCGGCGTCGACGTGCATCACACGCCCGGCCACTGCCCGGGCGGCGTCTGTCTCGCGATCGGCCCGTCGACCCCAGAGGTGCGTATGCCCTCCGGCGAGCCGCACGAGCTGTTCGTCGGCGACACGCTCTTCGCGGGCTCGATCGGCCGCACGGACCTGCCGGGCGGCGATCACACCACGCTGCTGCGCTCGATTCGCGGCGTGCTGTTCAGGTTTCCGGATGCGACGCCCGTGCACGCGGGACACGGACCATCCACGACGGTTGGCGACGAGAAACGAACTAATCCGTTCCTGACGTAGCGTGGCGCTCGACGGCAAGCGTCACTTTGCCGATTCCTATCTCATCGCCGGCTTTCGCCACGGCCCGCGTCACGCGCGCGCCGTTGACGTGCGTGCCGTTCGTGCTGTCGAGATCCTCGACGATCAGCTGGCCCGACACGTCGGCCGTCAGCCGGCAGTGCACGCGCGACACCAGCGGCGCGTCGACGATGAAATCGGCGCGCGTCGCGCGGCCCACCGTCTTGATCGATCCGTCGGAGAGGCGGAAGGTCTTGCCGTTAGGCTTCTCGGCGAGACCCGACGCGCGCAGCACCCACATCACGTGATCCGCTCGTGGACGACGGCGCCGTCGCGCGTGACCAGTGTCTCGCGCGTGATCTCGTCGTCGGTGTCGAGCCTGACGCGCGCGGGGCTTTCGTCGTCCTTGTCGCGCCGCGCGAGGTGCACGAGGAACGTCGTGATGTTGCGCGCGTACATCTGCGAGGCGTCGTGCGGCACGGTGCCGGGAAGGTTCGTCGGGCCCAGGATGGTGACGCCGTTGGCGGCCACCGTCTCGTCCGCTTTCGTCAGCTCGCAGTTGCCGCCGCGCTCCGCGGCGAGATCAACAATCACGGATCCCGGCGGCATTGCCGCGACCATATCGGCCGTGATGAGCACCGGTGATTTGCGGCCGGGCACCGCGGCGGTGGTAATGACGATGTTGGAGCCCGAGACCCACTTGAGCATCGCTTCGCGCTGCCGCCGATAGAACGCCTCGTCCTGCGCCACGGCATAGCCGCCCTTGTCCTCGGCGCCGTCGGTTTCGAGCGGCAGCTCCGCGAACCGCGCGCCCAGGCTCATGACCTGTTCCTTCGCGGCCGGCCGCACGTCGTACGCCTCGACGCGCGCGCCGAGGCGCCGCGCGGTCGCGATGGCCATCAGGCCGGCAACGCCGGCGCCGATGACGAACACCCGGGCCGGCGCAATCGTGCCTGCGGCCGTCGTCAGCATCGGGAACAGGCGCGGCGCGGCGACGGCGGCCTCGAGCACGGCCTTGTAGCCGGCAATCGTGGCCATCGACGACAGCGCGTCCATGCTCTGCGCGCGCGTGATGCGCGGCATCAGCTCCATCGAAAAGCTCGTCACGCCGCGCGCCGCCATCAGGCGCGCGCCCTCGGCGTTCGAAAGCGGGTCGCTGAAGCCGATGACGGTCTGCTCCGCGCGATACGCTGCCAGATCGCTCGCGCTGTTGGCGTTGGCCGCGGCCGTCCGCACCTGCAGCAGGACGTCGGCGGCGAACGCGCCCGGCCTGTCGACGATGCGCGCGCCCTGTTTTTCGTACTCGGTGTCGGGGAAGCCTGCCTCGCGTCCGGCGTCACGCTCGACGAGGACGTCGAACCCCGCCTTCCTGATCTGTGCGACGACTGCGGGGACGAGCGCGACGCGGCGCTCGCCTGGAGCTGTTTCTTTCGGGACCCCTGCGGTGGGATTCGATGGACTCATTCGCCGCTGAGTCTATCGCAGAGCGAAGGCCCAGTTCAGGAATGTCGCGATCGACAAGGTGAGCTGCGGCGTCACGCGCGCGCCGGCGAGCGACGCGTACTCGCTTACGTCGCCGGTCGGCGCCGGCACGAGCAGGTGATTCACGCCGGCGAGCGTGACGAGCTGCGTGAGCGGCGCGCGCTTCCGCTGGTTCGCGAGTGCCGCGAGCTTTTCGCCGTGATGCGGCGGCACCTGCACGTCGCGCTCGGCGCGCACCACCATCAGCGGCTGTTTGACTTTTGTCAGGGCTTCGGCTGGATCGAACATGAGCAGGCTGCGGAACCATGGCGTGTCGGCGGCGGCGCGCAGGTCGTCGGGCACGCCTTCCCAGCCCCTGCCGTTGATGACCGCGTTCATCAGCCTGCGCTGCATCGCGATGCGCGCGTCGCGATCCGCCGGCTCGATCTGCATGCGGCCGAGCGCGTGCAGCTGCTGTTCGAGAATCAGCTCGTACCCCGTCGTGCCGGGGCCGGCCACGAGCACGACGGCCTTCACCTTCTTCTCGCGCGCGGCCGTGAGCAGGGCCACCGCCGCGCCTTCGCTGTGGCCGACGAGCGCGATCCGATCCTTGTCGACGTCCTTCCGTTTGGCCAGCCAGGTGACCGCCGCGCGCGCATCCTCGGCATAGTCGGCGAGCGTGGCGGCCTCCGGGCGCCCGCCGCTCTGGCCGACGCCGCGTTTGTCGTAGCGCAGCACGAGATAGCCCGCCTCGGCGAGCTGGCCCGCGAGCTGGCCGAAGATGGGAATGCCGGCGACCGTCTCGTCCCGATCGGTCGGTCCCGATCCACCAATCAGCACGACCGCGGGCGATTTCGCGGCGCCAGTCGACGGCTTTGTGATGGTCGATGCCAGATTGAAACCCAGGGCGGGGACGAAGACGTCCTCATCGCCGGAGTTGCGGTACGTCTCAGCGCGCGTCGACACGCTCGACAGATCGTCGCGGACGACGGTCAGCTGCAGCGCGGGAATCTGGACGCGGGCGAGCCGCCCGCGCGCGTCGACGTCGATGGTGACCGGCAGCTCGCTGCCGGGACTCATGATCGTGATCTCGTACCGCTTGAGCGCAACGGGACCGTCGTTGGTGACGATCTTCCGGTCGCTCACCGATGTCACGACGGCGTCGATCTCGGCCTGCGGCACGACGAAAATCCTGAACGTGGAGCCCACCGGCAGGGAGCCGAGCCGCGCGGCGAGCACTTCGTAGGCGCCATAGAACGCGTTGGGCAGCGCGATCGTGCGCGAGGAAATCTGGTGCGTGACCGAGGCCTTCTGGCCGTTCTGCAGATAGTCCGTCACCGCCGTCGTCACGCCGAACGTCGTCGTCGAGGAGATCGGCTGGCCGCGCAGCAGCGCCTCGATTCTCAGCTCGCGCGGATGCCAGTCGGCGGCCAGGGAGAGGTCGAAGCTGTTGATGACGAGCGGAGCGGGGGCGCGCTGGCTGCCGGTCGAGGTGACCCGCCAGCCGTTCGGGATTCTCGCGACAGTCGTCTCTTCGGTGCCGATGGGCGTCGACCCTGCGAAGATGGTGAACGACGCGGCGCCCTCGCCGGGCCCGGCCGGCGTCTGCGCGGCGGCCGCCCCGGCCGTCAGCAGGAGCGCGGCCAGCGCGGACGTAAACTTACGTGAGCAAGGCATGGTTTCAGGATATCAGGAGGCCCGCGAACGGGCCGCGTTCGACGAGCGAAGCGATCGCGGCCGCGTGCTGCTGTCCGGTCCAGGCGGCAAAGCGTTCCTGCACGCGCTGCTGACCAACGACATCGCCGCCCTTGAGCCGGGGTCGGGCTGCTATGCCGCGCTGCTCAACCCGCAGGGCCGCATGATCACCGATATGGACGTGCTCTGTGGCGCGGCCGACGCGATTCTGCTCGTCGTGCCTTCAGACGCCGCGGCGCCGCTGGCGGCTCGCCTCGAGCGGCTGATTTTTGCCGAGGAGGTCGTTCCCGCCGATGCGTCGGCGTCGACCGCGCACTTCAGCGTCACCGGACCCGCGTCCGGCGAGGTCGTCGACGCGGCCCTCGCGGCGCTGGGATATGCGCCCGTCGCAGCGCGGCTGGACGTCGAATACCACAACGTCAGTCTCTCCGGCATCAACGAGGACGGCCTGGTGTGGCGCACGCGCGCGATCGGCCTCGACGGCATCGACATCGCCGTCCGCCAGGATCACGCGGCCGCCGTCCGTGCGCAGCTTGCGTCGCTGGCCGCGCCGCTGTCGCGCCAGGCGAGACAAACGCTGCGCGTCGAAGCGGGCCGGCCCGAATTCGGCGTCGACATGACGGAGGAGACGATCCCGCTCGAGGCGAATCTGCTCGAGCGCGCCATCAGCACCACGAAGGGCTGCTACGTCGGGCAGGAAGTCATCATCCGCGTGCTCCATCGCGGTGGCGGACGGGTGGCGAAGCGCCTCGTGCAGCTCCGCTTCGACGGCGGCGAGGCCAGCGTGCCGCTGGCGGGCAGCACGCTCGGCGCGGATGGACGCGAGATTGGCCGCGTCACGAGCGCGGTGTGGTCTCCGCGCGCGGGCGCGGCCATCGGCCTGGGTTACGTGCACCGCGACTTCGTCCGCGAGGGCCTGGAGCTGGCCATGCCGGACGGGCGCAGCGCCGTGATTACGTCCGTCTGAGCTGCGCGATCAGCGTGGCATCGGCCTCGGGGAACTCCAGCGAATCCAGGCGCGCCCGCTCGATCCACTGCATCTCCTGCCCCTGCTGCGGGCTCGGCTCGCCCTCCATGTCGCACGCGATGAAATGCAGTTTCACGGTTTTGTCCGGATAGGCGTGCGACGTCACGAGCATCGTCTGGCGCGGTGTGATCCTGACGCCGAGCTCTTCGACAATCTCGCGGATCAGGCACTCGTGAATGGACTCGCCCGGCTCGCACTTGCCGCCGGGGAACTCCCACAACCCTTCGAGATGCGCGCCCTTCGGCCGGCGCGTCACCAGCACGGCGCCGCCGCGCTCGATTACCGCCGCGGCAACGATGACGGCCATGGATAGGCGACGCACTGCCGCTTGAGCGGGCAGCGCGGGCAGGCGGGCCTGCGGGCGGTGCACACGGTTGCGCCGAAATCCATCAGCGCCTGGTTGAAGTCATAAAAGGCGCGCTGCGGGAGCACGGCGCGCGACAGCGCCCACAGCTGTTTCTTCATCGCGTGCGATTTGAGATCCCCCTCGCCGACGAACACGCGGTACAGGACACGCGCCACATTGGTGTCGAGGATGGCCGCGCGCTTGCGGAAGCCGAAGCTGAGCACGGCGCCAAGCGTGTACTCCCCGATGCCCTTGAAGCGGCCGAGCGCCTCGGGATCGCCGGGCAGCTGCCCGCCGTACGACGCGACCGTTTCGCGCGCAATCGACTGCAGGCGCGTGGGCCGGATGTTGTAGCCGAGCGGCCGCCAGGTGCGGCGGACGTCGGCCGGACGCGCCCCGGCCAGCGCTTCCAGCGTCGGATACTTGCCCAGCCATTCGTGGTATTTGGGCAGCACGCGGTCCACCTGCGTCTGCTGCAGCATCACCTCCGACACGAGGATGTGGTACGGGTCGCTCGTCTCCCGCCAGGGCAGCGCCCGCCCGTGGCGGCGGTACCAGCCAAGGAGGGTTCGTCTGAATCGCTGACGGGCAGGCGCCGCCGGCGTGGGTCGATTTACCATTTACAATCTACGTGCGTGAAGATCTACACCAAGTCGGGAGACCAGGGAGAGACGTCGCTCTTCGACGGCACCCGGGTATCGAAAGCCGACGCGCGCGTCGAGACCTACGGCGACGTCGACGAGCTGCAGGCCTGGCTGGGATTCGTGCGCGCCGCCGGCGCGCCCGAGCGGCTCGCGGTCATGCTCGAGCAGATTCAGCGCGACCTGTTCGCGCTCGGCGCGCAGCTGGCCGACCCACAGCATCGCATTGCCGGGCGCGTAACGAAAGCGTCTTTGTCGGCCGACGACGTGGCGCGGCTCGAGAACTGGATCGATGCGCTCGAGGAAACGCTGCCCGCGCTGCGGCATTTCATTCTGGCGGGCGGCGCGCCCGCCGGCGCGGCGCTGCACATCGCGCGCGCGGTCTGCCGCCGGGCCGAGCGCCGCATGGTCGCCCTCGGCCCCGAACGCGACATCGCGCTGCTCCTCACGTACATCAACCGCCTGTCCGACCTGCTGTTCGTGATGGCGCGCGCCGCCAATCAGGACGCCGCCTCGCCAGAGACCGAGTGGTGACCCGCGATCCGTACGCCGTCTGCCTGGATATCGTCCGCGCCCACCACGAAAACTTCCCCGTCGCCTCGCATCTCGTGCCGGCCCGCATGCGGCGCCACATCGCCGCCGTGTACGCGTTCGCGCGCATCGCCGACGACTTCGCCGACGAAGGACATCTCGCGCCCGACTACCGGCATCGCCTGCTCGACGACTGGGAACATCGGCTGCGCGTTGCGGCGGCAGGATCGGCCGAGCGGGACGGCTCCGACGAGGCGGCCGTGTTTGCCGCGCTCGAACAGACCATTGCCGCGTGCAGCCTGCCGATCTCGCTGTTCACCGATCTGCTGAGCGCGTTCAGGCAGGACGTCGACGTCACGCGCTACGCCACGTGGCCCGATCTGCTCGACTACTGCCGCCGGTCGGCGAACCCCGTCGGCCGTCTCGTCCTGCGCATCAGCGGCCGCGACGACGCGGCCCTCGATGCCTCGTCCGACGCGCTGTGCACCGCCCTGCAGCTGACCAACTTCTGGCAGGACCTCGAGCGCGACTGGAAAAAGGGACGGGTCTATTTACCGGCGGACCTGATGGCCGCCCATGGCGCCGATGAGGGCGACATCGCCGCGGGCGTGATGACGCCGCCGCTGCGCGAGGCGCTCGCCGACGCGGCGGAACGGACGCGGAACCTTTTCCACTGGGGCCGCCACGTGTGCAGCCAGGTCGGCGGACGGCTCGGCGTCGAGCTTCGCGCCACGTGGCTCGGCGGCACGCGCATTCTCGATCGCCTCGCGCGATCGCATTTCGACGTGTTCCAGGCGAGACCGTCGCTCGGCGCCCGCGACGCGCTGCCGATCACGGCGCAGCTGGTGTGGTGGAGCGCGCGCGCAAGCCAAAGATGAGCCGCGACACGAGTTTTTATTATTCGTTTCTCGTGCTGCCGCCGGCGCAGCGGCGCGCGATCATCGCCGTCTGGGACTTCTGCCGCGTGGCCGACGACGCCGTCGATCAGCAATATGCGACCCGGTTAGATTCTCCCGGTTCGGCCGGGGGGGGCGAGGCCAACCGGGAGAATCTAACCGGGTCGCGTGTCGCCGAGCTGGAGCGGTGGCGCGGCGAGCTCGATCGCGCGTTCGGCAACGGCGCGCCGCCCGCGACACCGCAGGGCCAGGCGCTCGCGCACTGGGTGCGCGCGTTCCAGCTCACGCGCCGGCACTTCGACACGCTGATGGCCGGCGTCGAAATGGACCTGCAGCCGCGCCGGTACGAGCGGCTGCCAGAACTGCGCGAGTATGCCGAGCGCGTGGCCTCGGCGGTCGGCCTGATTTGCCTCGAGATCTTCGGCGTGCGCGACGGATCCGCGGACGCCTACGCGCACGAGCTCGGGATCGCCCTGCAGCTCACCAACATCCTCCGGGACGTGCCGTCGGATCTCGAAGCCGGCCGCATCTATCTGCTGCGCGAGGACCAGGAGGCGGCCGGCTGCACCGACGACATGCTGCGTGAAGCCGTCGCCGCCCGGGCGATTCACGACGAGCGCGTGCGCGCGCTGCTCGCGCGGCACGGCGCCCACGCGCGCCGGCAGTTCGCGCGCGTCGCAGAACTCTTCCCGCGGCGGCATGCGCGGAAGCTGGTCGCCGCCGAAATCATGAACGCGGTCTACCGCCGGCTGCTCGACAAGATCGAGGCGCGACATTTCGACGTCGTGTCGGAGCGCGTGACCGTGCCGCGGCCCGCGCGCGCGCGCGTGGCGCTCGGCGTCTACCTCCGGACGCTCGCGGGCATCCACCGGCCCCGCTCGTGAATCCCGACGTCGTCGTCATTGGCGGCGGATTCGCCGGCGTCGCGGCGGCGGTGGCGCTGACCAGAGCAGGGAAGCGCGTGACGCTCGTCGAGGCGCGCGGGCGGATGGGCGGCCGCGCGGCCACCCTGGTCGACCGCGCGACCGGCGAGCCGGTGGACAACGGGCAGCACGTGCTGTTCGGCTGCTATCGCGAGACGCTGGCGCTGCTCGAGGCGCTCGGCCAGCGGGACCGGGTCTTCGTGCAGCCGGCGCTGCACGTGCCGTTCATCGGGTCCGACGGCGCGCGGCGGGATTTGCGCTGCGCGGATCTGCCGGCGCCTCTGAATCTCGCCGCCGGCCTGCTGCGCTGGTCCGCGCTCGACATGCGGGATCGCCTGCGCGCGGCACGGCTGTTCCTGTCTCTGAAGCGCGGGAGCAAGCCCGGCGACGATGAGACCGTCACGGCGTGGCTGGTTCGCATGGGCCAGACGCGACGGTTGCGCGGCTGGCTGTGGGAGCCGCTGGCGATTGCCGCGCTCAACGAATCGCCCAATATTGCTTCCGCGCGCATGTTCGCGCCGGTGCTGCGCGAGCTGTTCGGCGGCCATCGGCGCGATGCGAGCCTCGTGCTGCCGCTGCTGCCCCTTGGCGAGCTCTACGCGGAACCCGCCGCAAAGTATCTGGAATCGCGCGGCGGAGAGGTGCACCTCGGCCGTCCTGCGCGCGTGTCCCCCGGCGCCGGTGGATTCACCGTTCGTGCGGGCGACCGGCGCTGGACCGCGCCAGCCGTGATAGCCGCCGTGCCCTGGCACCATCTGGCGTCCCTCTTCGACGGCGCGATCCCTCCGGCGCTCGACGCGATCGCGGCCGCCGCCGCGGCCATGACGCCCGTGCCTATCGTCACCGTCAACATCTGGTTCGACCGGCCCGTGCTCGAGGCGGACGATGTGCCGTTCAGAGGCCTGGTCGGCCGCACGGCGCAGTGGGTGTTCGATCGCCGGATCATCGACGGCGAGCGTTCCATGCACGTCTCGGTCATCACCAGCGCGGCAGCCGGCCTGGTCGAGCGCGACGATGCGGCGATCATCGGAATCGTCACCGCCGACCTCCGGGCCGCCCTTCCGGCGGCCGCGGACGCCGCGGTGCTGCGGGCGACGGTCATCCGCGAGAAGCAGGCGACGTTCTCCGTGAGGCCGGGCGCGCCGGACCGGCCGGTCGAGCGCACGCCGTTGCCGGGCTTCTTTCTCGCCGGCGACTGGCTCAAAACAGGATTGCCGGGGACAATAGAGGGAGCCGTGCGCAGCGGAAACCGCGCGGCTCACCAACTCCTGTGCGGTCCATCGTCATTCACTACAACGAAATAGCCCTGAAGGGGCGGAACCGTCCGTATTTCGTGGCGCGGCTCGTGCGGAACCTCCGCGAGGCGACGAAGGATGCCGGCGTGCCGTTCGTGCGCGTGCTCAACGGGCGGTTCGAGATGGAGCTGGCGCCCGGCGCCGACATCGACGAGGTGCGCGACCGCGTGTCGCGCGTGTTCGGCGTCGGCAACTACGCGCGCGCGGGACGCACCGGGGTCGATCTCGATCAGATCGGCCGCGAGATCATCGATGGCCTGAAGGGGCGGCCGGATCCGGCGTCGTTCCGCATCGCCGCGCGGCGCGCCGACAAGCGCCATGCGATGACGTCGGTCGACATCGAGCGGCACATCGGCGCGATGGTGCAGGCGGCGACCGGCTGGAAGGTCGATCTGGGAAATCCCGCGCTCACCATCAACGTCGAGATGCTCGGCGACGAAACCTTCTATTCCTTTGGCAAGGAGAAAGGCGCCGGCGGGCTGCCGACCGGCGTGAGCGGCCGCGTGGCGTGCCTGCTCTCGGGCGGCATCGACTCGCCGGTGGCGGCGTGGCGGATGATGCGCCGCGGCTGCCGCGTCTATTTCATTCACTTCCACAGCTATCCCGTGCTGTCGCGCGCGTCGCAGGAGAAGGCCGTGGAGCTCGCGCGGCTGCTTACCCAGTGGCAGCTCCATTCACGCCTCTTCCTCGTGCCGTTCGCCGACATTCAGCAGAAGGCGCTGATGACGGTGGATCCGGCGCTGCGCGTCGTCGTCTACCGCCGGCTGATGGTGCGGATTGCGGAGCAGATTGCGCGGCGCGTGCGCGCGCAGGCGCTGGTCACCGGCGAGGTGATCGGCCAGGTGGCGTCGCAGACGCTCGAGAACATGACGGTGATCGACGCCGCGTCGGCCATGCCGGTGCTGCGGCCGCTCGTCGGGATGGACAAGGAAGAGATCGTCGAGGCGGCGAAGGCGCTCGGCAGCTACCCGATTTCGATCATTCCCGATCAGGATTGCTGCACGCTGTTCACGCCGAAGCATCCGGCCACGCGCGCGTCGATCGGGCAGATCGAAGAGGCCGAGCGCGCGCTCGACGCGGGCGGGCTCATCGAGGCCGCCATGGCGGCCGCCGTGGTCCAGGACTTCGAGTTCCCGGTGATAAAATCGACGGCATGAAGCTCACCCCTGGAAAGCTCGCCGGCATGAAGGCCGTCTCCGATTCGCGCGGCGTGATTGCCGCCGCCGCCATGGATCAGCGCGGCTCGCTGCAGAAGGCGCTCGCGAAGGAGAAGGGCGGCGAGGTGACCGACGCGATGATGGAGGAGTTCAAGACCCTCGTCACCGAAGTGCTGACGCCGCATGCGACGGCCATCCTGCTCGATCCCGAATGGGGGCTGCCGGCCTCGAAGCGCCGCGCGAAGAACGCCGGCCTGCTGATGGCGTACGAGAAGACCGGTTACGACAAAACGGGGCCGGGGCGCCTTCCCGATCTGCTGGACGAGTGGTCCGTGCGCCGCATCAGGGAAGCGGGCGCCGACTGCCTCAAGATTCTGCTCTACTACACGCCGTTCGATCCCAAGGGCGTCAACGACACGAAGCATGCGTGGGTCGAGCGCATCGGCGACGAGTGCCGCGCCAACGACATCCCGTTCTTCCTCGAGTTCGTCGGCTATGAGGAAGGCGCCGACGAGAAGGGGCTCGAGTACGCGAAGAAGAAGCCCGGGATCGTCGCGAAGAGCATGGAGGAGTTCTCGAAGGACCGCTACGGCGTCGACGTCATGAAGGTCGAAGTGCCGGTGAACATGCAGTTCGTCGAGGGGGCGAAGTGCGGCAAGGGCCAGCAGGCGTACACGCGCGAGGAGGCTATCGCGCACTTCCGGAATTCGGCGAAGGTCGCCACCAAGCCGTTCATCTATCTGTCGGCCGGCGTCAGCAACGCGGAGTTCACCGAGACGCTCGCGCTGGCGTCGGACGCCGGGACGAATTTTTCAGGGGTGCTCTGCGGGCGCGCGACATGGAAGGACGGCATCCCCGTGTACGGGAAACAGGGCGCCGCCGCGTTCCGTGCGTGGCTGGAAGATCAGGGCGTGAAGAACATCGAAAACGTCAACGCGGCCCTGAAGGCCGCGAAGCCCTGGACCGCGTTTTACAGCTAATCCCTTTTCAGAATCTCCGTCCCGCTGACGCTGCCGAAGCAGGACGTGCCCGTGTACGGCACGCGCACCTGATTGGTTTCGATGACGGCGGTGCCGCTGAGCGAGATGGCGCACGCCACGCTGCCCGAGGTGGCCGTGGCGTTGACCTGGAACACGATGTTGTTGCCGCTCTGCGTGCCCTGAGCGGTGCCTGTCACCTGCAGCGTGTTGGCCTGGCACGACGCGCTGAAGTTGCCCTTCGCGCTGTTCGACGTCTTCTCGGTCACCGACCACGTGAAGTTCGTGCACGAATCGGCCGAGGGAATCGAGTTGATCGAGCGGTACGTGCCGGCCAGGGCCGACACCGAGAAATTCGGCGCCGAGGGGCCGGTAATGGATGAGGCGTTACGGCTGAACTCGAAACAGCCCGCGGACACCATGGCAACGGCCGCCATCGCGGCCACGGAGATATAGCGCTTCATAAACGTTCTTCCTGCGGGAGCGGTACTGGGGGGGACGGCAAGGATAACATATTCTCCTATGGCCATCCGCAAGGTCGCCCGCATGGGCCACCCCGTCCTGCGTGAGCCGGCAAGGCCGCTTTCAGAAGCGGACGTGCGCACGCCCGAATTCCAGCGCCTGATCGACGACATGCTCGACACGATGGCTGACTATCAGGGTATCGGTCTCGCGGCGCCGCAGGTGTACGAGGGCCTGCGGGTATTCGTGGCGGGAAGCGATCCGGATGCGTCGATCGGCGACATGACGGACGCGGGCCGCATGCCGCTGATTGCGCTCGTCAATCCGGAAATCACGCCCGTCGGGCGCGCGGTCGAGGTCGACTGGGAGGGCTGCCTGAGCATTCCCGATATCCGCGGCGAGGTGCCGCGGGCGCGCGACATCACCGTGCGCGCGCTGGATCGCGAGGGCCGCCGCGTCGAGTTCAGCGCATCGGGATTTCCCGCGCGCGTGATTCAGCACGAAACGGATCACCTCGACGGCGTGCTGTTCTTCGACCGGATGCGCTCGTTCGAGACGCTTACTTTTCTCGAGGAATATCAGCGCTACTGGGCGCGAGCGGACGAGGACGAAGCGTAAGCGTCCGCCACGTGGACGCGCGCACCGCCGCTTCCGAAAACGCCATCGGCACGTAGCGGCCCTCGTTCCAGAGCGGCAGCAGGTCGTCGTAATGCGCGCTCATCGGGTGGCCCGACTGGCCCAGCGGAATCACGAATCGCGACTCATCCCAGTTGCCGACGTCGACGATCTGCCGGTACGACGCGATGAGCGTCTGATCCCGGATGCGCATCACGGGATTGACCGTGAAGCTGTCGCCGGGCCGCCGCAGCTCGCGGCTGAACACGGGCCGCAGCCACCCGACGGCATCCATCGGCGCATGCGCGAACCGGACGGTGTTGCCCGTGTCCCACCGCCACGCGCCCATCTGCGCCCCCTGCTCGCGATCGAGCGCCTCGATGGCGCGCGTGAGCGCGCCGCCCAGAGTGCTGCCGCACGTCTGCCGCCCCGGCAGCTCCACATCGTCGCACCATGCGTCCGCGCCGGAGCGGGCGAACTGGTGCATGGCGCGCGCGAGCGCCGCGCCGCCCGCCTCATAGTCGGCGAAGAGCTGGTCGCCGAGCTCGTCGCGGAGCAGCGCCCTTGCCGCCTCGTGGTAATAGCGCTTGAACAGCGCCGCTTCCGGACTGCCCGCGCGCATGCCGCCATCCCACGACCGCAGTGCATCGAGGGCCGCGGCCGCCCGCCGATCGCGCGGCTCGGCCGCGTCGAAGAGCAGCGGCGCCAGCGCGCGCGGCTGCAGCGACACGACGTCCTGCTGCATGCGCGCCACGTCTGCTAATGAGACCGCGGCCTCTGCGTCCACCAGTTCCGCAATCCGCGCGGCGCGATACGGCAGATCGAAGCTCGTGCTCATCGGCGGCCCGGCGCCGCCAATCGTGTTGTTCGCGCTGATCACGCGGCCCGACGGCGGATCGGCGGTCCAGGCCGTCAGGGCGGCTGACACCTGCGACGTCCACGCGCCCGTCTGCGCGTCGCGCACGGGCACCGACCCCGCCGCCGTGTAGCCGATGCTGCCGGCGGCGTCCGCATAGACGATGCTGAGCACCGGCGCGTGCATGCGCGCGGCCGCCGCGCGCACGGCGGCCGCGTCGCCCGCGGCGTTCAGCGCGACGAACGCGGCCACGGTCGCGTCTTCGCGATCCAGTCCGGACCACCGGAGCGCGAGCGCTCCCCGCTCGCCGACGAGATCCGAGATGACCGGCCCATTCGCCGAGACACGCACGCGCAGCCGCTCGTCGGCCTGTCCCTTGACCCTGATGACTTCCTCGATCGTCTCGGTGCGCTCGTCGTGCCGGACGATGAACAGGTCCTGCGCGTCGGCCATGGCGTTGGTAATGCCCCAGGCGACACGGCCGTTGTGGCCGATCACGACGGCGGGCGCGCCAGGGAAGGTGGCGCCGATCACGTCGAGGCCGCCGCCCGTCATGTGCACCAGATACCAGGTCGCCGGCGCCTGCGCGGGGATGTGCGGATCGTTCGCCAGGAGCGGGCGTCCCGAAGCCGTCAGTGTGCCGTCGAGGACCCAGGCATTGCTGGCGGCGGCCGACGGCGGCGCGGCAATGTCCAGCAGCCGCGCGATCTCGTCGAGCGCCGCGGCGTCGGCCGGCGCCACCCGCGGCAGGATCGTCGCGCCGTCGAGCGCGCCCGGCAGCAGCGCATCGGCGCGCCCGGCGCCGACCTTTGCCGTCAGCCGCAGGCGCATCAAATCCTCGCGCCAGTTCATGCCCTGCCCCCACGCCACCAGCTTCATCGCCGCCACGACATCGTCGGCCGTCCAGGGCTCGGGGCGGATGCCGGTCAGCGCGTACTCCACCGGCAGGCGCCAGCCTGACGAGCGTGCGAGGAACGCGTTGATGCCGCGGACGTAGGCGTCGATCCAGGCGAGCGTGGGGGCGTCGAGCGCCGCGCGCGCGTCGCGGGCGGCGCGCGCGAATCCGATGGTGCGCATGAAGCGATCGGTCGCGAGCGCGCCCGGGCCGAGCGCCTCGGAGAGGCGGCCTGCAGCCGCGCGGCGCTGCACCTCCATCTGCCAGAGGCGATCCTGCGCGTGCACGAATCCGAGCGCGAAGATCGCATCGTCTCTGCCGGCGGCGCGGATGTGGGGAATGCCGTACCGGTCGCGCAGGATCTCGATGGGCGCCGACGCGCCGTCGACGACGATTTCGCCGCGCACCTGGGGCAGCGGCCGGTGGAATCGCAGCAGCGCGCCGCCCACGACCGCAACGACGATCAGGATCGGAACTGCGAACAGGAACTGGAACTGAATCCTTCTCATATAATGCAGGGCGTGCAGCCCCCGGCATCTCCCGAGTTCACACAGGAAGAAGCGCGGGCGCTCGCGCCTTACTTTACCAATCTCGATCGTCCGGTCTTCGCGCTCGTCAATCTGCCCGAAACCGTGAAGGGCGCGCTGTTCGCGCGTTATTCGCGATCGGCGAAGCCGCTCCGCCGGCTCTTTCTCGACGAATTTCTCGACAAAGTCGCGGCGGCCGGCGCCGGGCCCGCCCAGGCGGGCGACGTCGGCGTGAAGCGCGCCGAGCAGCTGTATCAGAAGGTCTTCAGCGACTACGGCGACGACTCGGTGGCGCAGCTCGGCGGCGTGCACGTGGCGGTGGAGAACGCGTCCAACGTGCTGACCAAGCTGCTGGAGTGGGGCCGCCTGATGGCGTATCTCGAGCAGTCGACCCGGTACATCCCATACACCGATCGGCAGGACGGCGCCTGGCGGTATCACGTCCCGGCGGAGCTCGCCGGACATCCCCTGCGCGCGCAGTACGTCGAGACGCTCGATCACGCCTTTGCCGTCTACGCCGAGTGGTTCGAGCGCATGCGCGTGTACTTCGGTGTGCGGCATCCGCGCGCGGCGAACGACTCGGAAGGCGTGCACCGCGCGGCCATTCGCGCGAAGGCGCTCGACACGCTGCGCGGCCTGCTGCCGGCCGCCACCGAATCGAGTGTCGGCATCTATGCGACCGGGCAGGCGTACGAGGCGCTGCTGCTGCGGCTGCGCGCGAGCCGGCTGCGCGAAGCCAACGACTGCGCCGCGCTGCTCCTCGAAGAGCTGCGCAAGGTCATCCCCGCGTTCCTGACGCGCGTCGACGTGCCCGACCGTGGGGGCGCGTGGAGCGAGTATCTCGCGCGCGTGCGGGAAGACGCGTCCGACATGGCGGCGCACGTGCTCGACGGCGAGGCGCCCGAGGCGCGGCCCGAAGTCACGCTGTCGGAATTCGATCCCGAAGGCGAGCTGAAGGTCGTGGCCGCCGCGCTCTATGCCGGCACGGATCTGCCCGACGACCAGCTGCTGAGCGTCGCCCGGCACCTGTCGGCCGATCAGCAGGCCGCGGTGCTGGCCGCCTATGCCGGTGAGCGACGCAACCGGCGGCACCGTCCCGGACGGGCATTCGAGCGCACGTCCTACCGGTTCGACGTGCTCACCGACTACGGCGCCTTCCGCGACCTGCAGCGCCACCGGCTGCTGACGCTCGAATGGCAGGCGCTGTCGCCGCGTCACGGCTACTCGCTGCCCGACGCGATCGAAGAGGCCGGCGGCGGCGCCGCGTTCCGTGGCGTGATGGATCGATCCGCGGCGCTCTGGCAGTCGCTCATGGACGCCGGGCTGCAGGACATCGCGCCGTACGCCGTGTCGATGGCCTGCCGCGTCCGCTTCTACATGCACATGAACGCGCGCGAGGCGATGCACGTCATCGAGCTGCGCACGCAGCCGCAGGGCCATCCGGCCTATCGCCGCGTGTGCCAGGAGATGCACCGGCTCATCGCCGAGACTGCGGGCCACCGCGGCATCGCGGCGGCCATGAAGCACGTGGACCATTCGGCTGTAGAGCTCGAGCGGCTGCAGTCGGAACGCGCACTCGAGCGCAAGCGTCTCAGCCGGACGTGAACCTCCTCTACACGCATCGCGTCGAGGTGCGCTTCGTCGACTGCGACCCGTTCGGGCACGTCAACAACGCCGTCTACCTGTCGTACCTCGAGCAGGCGCGCTTCGGGTTGTGGCGGCGCCTCTGGGGCTTCAACGGCGAGACGGCGACGACCGCCGCCGGCGGGGCGGGCCTGATTCTCGCGCGCGCGGAGTGCGACTACCGGCTGCAGGCCACCTACGGCGACACGCTCGACGTCCGCCTCGGCCTTGCGGCGATCGGGCGCACGAGCTTCACGTACGAATACGAGATCGTCGACGTCGCGACCGGCCGTGTCGTGGCGCAGGCGCGAACCGTGCAGGTGCTCTACGACTATGCACAGGGCACGCCCGTGCCGATTGACGAGGCCCGGCGCGCCGACCTGTCGAAAGCGTTTGGTGACCCATGATTGAAATCTACGGCAAGGATGCCTGTCCCTACACGCAAGCCGCGCGCGACGCGTACGAGCCGAAGGGCGCCGTCTACCTGAACGTCAAGGAAGACCCGCAGGCGATGGCACGGATGCTCGAGTTCAGCAAAGGCCGGCGCGTCGTTCCCGTCATCGTCGAAGACGGCAACGTCACGGTCGGCTACGGCGGCACTTGAGGGGTGTAGGGCGGGCCCGGCGGGCCCGTGCGAATTTTTGATTTGGTGATCTGGTGATCTGGTGATTTGGGTTCTGCTTCTGTGCGCGCTGGCTGCCGCACCCGCGGCGTGGTTCGATCAGCCGCAGGGAGAGAGCCGCGCGCACGCCATTGCCCGCCAGGTGCGGGAGCGCGACACCGGCCGCGACAGCCGCGTGGCGATGCGGATGACGCTGGTGGACCGCCGCGGCCGCGAGCGGCAGCGCGCGCTGATCATCAGGGGGCTGCGCGGCGGGCCAGGACGGCCTGTGCCGGGCGACCGCACGCTGCTGCACTTCACGCTGCCCAACGACATTCGCGGCACGGGCTTCCTCGTCTGGGAGCATCCCGATGCCGACGACGAGCGCTTCCTCTATCTGCCGTCGCTCGGCCGCGTGCGGCGCATTGCCGGCTCCGAGGCGCAGGAAAGCTTCGTGGGGTCTGACTTCACGTACGAGGACATCGGCGGCCGCCAGCTCGAGGACTATACCTACACGCTGCTGTCGGAGAACGAAACGTGGACGGCGCCCGACGGCTCGCGCCATGCGGTGTGGCGGCTCGAATCGAAGAGCCGCAAGGCCGGCGCGCGCTTCCCCCGGATCGTCTCGCTGGTCCGCAAGGATCTCGACATCGTGGTGCACGCCGAGATCTACAACCGGCGCAACGAGAAGCAGAAGACCTTCGCGGCGAAGCAGATCGAGAAAATCGGCCGCTACTGGACCGTGACGTCGATGACGATGTCCGACGCGCTCGAGGGCACGCGCACCGATCTGGTCGTCGAGAAGGCCGAGTACAACGTCGGCCTCGGTCCCGATGACTTCAGCCGCGTGCAGCTGGAGCGGGGCATCAGGTGAGCGCGGCGCTCGCGCGGGTCCTCTGGCGCGTCCGCTATCTGCTGTCCTTCATTGCCGTAGCCGGGGCGCTCGCCTTCGTGCCCGTCGTCGGCCGCGTCACCATCGACAACGACCTGACGTCCTGGTTCTCGCCCGACGATCCCATTTACCAGCAGTACGAGCGTTTTCGCGACGAGTTCGGCGGCACCCGCACCCTCATCGTCGCCGTCAGGGCGCCGTCGAAGGCGCGGCTGCTCAGCGAGGAAGGCTTCGCGTTCATCGACCGCGTGAGCGGCGGCATCGCCCGCGTCGAGATGGTCGAGCGCGTCAACAGCCTCTCGACCGCCACGATCGTCGACGCGCTGCCGGCCACGGCCGACGATGACGGCGGCATCGAGGTCAGACCGCTGATCGATGATGTCGCCTCGAAGGGCGCGGCCGCCGCCGGCGAGCGCGCGCTGGACGACGAGCTGCTGCGGGGCGATCTCATCTCCGCCGACGGCACGGTCACCGCGATCATCGTCAGCTTCGACGAGACGCGCATCGACGAGGTCCGCGCCGGCGTCATCGACGCCATTCACGGCATCGTCGATCCCGCGCTGCCGGACGGATTCGAGGCGTTCTACAACGGCAGCCTGGAAATCAGCGAGACCTACAACCGCATCACCGTCGAAAACCAGACGAAGTTCACGCCGCCGATTCTGCTGCTCACGATGGCGGTGGTGTATCTGATGTTCCGCTCGTGGCGGAAGACGCTGCTGACGCTCGGCGCGATTGGCGTCAGCGTGCTCTGGACGATCGGCCTGTACATCACGCTGGGGCTCAGCTTCAACGTGCTGGCGAGCATGATCGTGCCCCTGGTGATCGTGCTCGCGATTGCCGACGACGTGCACATCATTCAGCACTTCGATCACGCGCTGCGCGACGGGGCGACGCCCGAGCAGGCGTTCAAGACGACCATCACGAACATGACGGCGCCGATCTTCGGCGCCAGCGCGACCACGGCGCTGGGCATGCTGTCGCTCGCGACGAGCAGCGTGGTTGCCGTCCGGGCGTTCGGCATCGGCGCGGCGATCGGCGTGATGGTGGACTTCGCCATTTCACTCGTGCTCGTGCCCACCGTGCTGGTGTGGATGCGCGCCGAGCGGACCGCGCCGCCGCAGGAGCTCTGGTTCATGGGCCCGCTCCGGCGCGTCGCCGCGTTTTCCACGCACAACGCAAAGGCGATCATGCTGGTGGCCGCGGGCCTGGCCGTCCTCGCGATGGCGGGCGTCACGCGCCTCGAGGTCGACACCAACCACATTGCCTTTTTCAGCAAAAATCATCCGCTGGGCAAGTCGGCCGCCGTCATCGACCAGCAGCTCGGCGGCGTCTATGGATTCCAGATCATGCTCGAGGGCCCGCCCGGCTCGATGCAGCAGCCCGATACGCTGCGCCGCATCGACGCACTCGCGGATCGAATCGAGGCCTTTCCGGAAGTGCGGAAGGTCACATCGCTGGCCGACTATGTCAAGCGGATCAACCGCGAGCTGGAGGGAGGCGGCGCGGAGGCGTCGCGCATTCCGGACCAGGCCGATCGCATTGCGCAGGAGCTGTTCGTCTTCACGCTGGCAGACGAGGGCCGCCACGAGCTCGAGCGCGTCGTGTCGTCGGACGCGTCGGCCTCGCAGGTCTCCATTAAGCTGCAGGCCATGAGCTCCGACATCCTGTGGACGTACGTGTACGACGTCGAGCGCTATGCCGCCGAGGCGTTTGCCGGCACCGGGATCACGCCGACGGTGACCGGGTCGGGCAAGCTGTTCGCGCAGCTCGATCACTATCTCGTGACGTCCCAGATCACCAGCTTCGCGACGGCGTTCGTCACCGTCTTTGCCGTCATCTTCCTCGTGTTCCGTTCGTGGCGCTACGGCATGCTCGCGATCGTGCCCAACCTGTTTCCGGTGCTCGCGGTCTTTGGCGTGATGGGCTGGCTCGGCATCTCGCTGAACATCGCCACCGTCATGGTCGCCAGCGTCGCGCTCGGCGTCGTCGACGACGACACGATTCATTTCATCAGCCGGTTCCGGCGCGAGCGCAAGGCGGGCGCGGCAATTGCGACGGCGATCGAGCGCGCCACGATCTATGAAGGGCGGGCCGCGCTGACGACGGCCATCATCAACAGCGCGGGCTTCGCGGTGCTGATGCTGTCGGAGTACCGGCCGTCGGCCTGGTTCGGCGGGCTGCTGGCGCTGACGATGATCGTGGCGTTTCTGGCCGAGGTCTTCATTCTGCCCGCGACGATCGTTCTGCTGTCGCGCTTCTTCCGCACACGCGAGCGGCCGCTCGCGGCGGCTACGGTCCAGGCGTGAGCATCGTGCGACGCCTCGGGCTCCCGCATCGGGCCGCGCGAATGGGCGCTCGGGTAGGTCTGTCGCCGCGCCGCGTAGCCTCGCTCGCTTCCGCCTGCGGACCATCTCCGTCGCTGCGCCGCGGAGCTCGGCGCTATCTGCTCGCATGTACAAGCACGGCGCCGCGCCAGAGACGGTCCACAGGCTCAGCGCGAGCGCTGAGCGCGCGCGCGTCGCCGAGCACCGGATTACTGACCGCCGTAGTGGCGGCGATCCTGGCGTTCGCGTCTCCCGTGCACGCACAGACTGCATCCATCACCGGCAACATTTCCGCGCTCGTCGATCACCTGCCGAATGTGCCGGCGCCGGGCGCTGCCGTCGGGAAGGATCCGGTCACGGAGCTTCGCCTGCGCGCGATCGTGGACGCCCAGATGGAGGCGCGTCCATGGCTCCGGTTCCGTTTCGCCGGGCTGGCCGACGGCCTCGTGGCCGATCGGGGCGGCGCCGTGCGCAGCGCGGCAGTCGACGTGCTCGAGGCATGGGTGGAGTTCAGCGGGGCGGGCGCCGAATTGCGCGCGGGAATGGGGCGGCTCGCCTGGGGGCGTCTCGACGAGATTCAACCGACGGATGTCGTCAACCCGATCGACGTTTCCCGCTTCCTGCTCGACGGCCGCAGCGAGGCGCGCATCGCGGTGCCGCTCGTGCGCGCGCGCCTCTTTCCGAGCGACTGGCTGACGGTCGAAGGCGTCATCGTGCCGCATTTCCGGCGCGGGCGATTCGACCGGCTCGACGAGCCGTCATCGCCGTTCAACCTGCTCGCCGACCCGTCACCTGCCGACGCCGCTCCGCCCGGCTTCTGCGGCGCGGTGTTTACCTGCGCGGAGCGCTGGTCGTTCAGCCGCGAGCCGTTGGAGGGCCGGGCGCAGGCTGGGGCAAGGGCAACCTTCACCAGCGGCCGGGTTGACTGGAGTCTTTCCGGATGGCGCGGATTGCTGCCGTTCGGGCTCGTCGCCGGGGGAGACCCCAGCACCAGCACTGCCTCCCTCGTGCATAGCCGCTTCACGATGGTCGGCGCCGACCTCGAGACGGTCAGAGGAAAGTGGGCGATCCGCGGAGAGGCGGCATTCTTTCCGCGGCGGCCGACGCAGGGCGGCGCGGGCGTCAGGATCTTCGAGAGCAATGCGCTCGAAGCGGGCGCGGGAGTGGATCGGCGCGCCGGGGACTTCACGCTCTCGGCAACGGTGCTGCTGCGGCGTGACCGCGTGAAATACCGTGTTCCGGAGTGGCCCGGGCTCCGCGAGCCATACGTGATTCTCGAAGAGCCGATTACCAACCTGAGCCTCGTCACCGGCTTCAGCCGCACGTTCAATCGCGATCGCATCGAGACGCGCGTCTTCTCGCTCGTCAATCCCGCAGACCGCGCGGCGTTCGTGCGCGGGGTGCTCGCCTGGAAGCCCGCTGACGACGTCGCAATCGAGTCGTCGATCGGCTGGTTCATCGGCGAGGGTGACGATCTGATCACGCGCTTCGGCGATCGTGACTTCGGGTACGTCCGCCTGAAGTACTTCTTCGGCCGATGATCACGCTCATTCCAGCCGGCAACCCTGGGCCGTTCACCGGCCCGACAGGCAACAACACCTGGCTCGTCGACGGCGCCGAGCCGCTGCTGGTCGACGCCGGCGCGGGGGAGCCGTCACACCTCGAGGCGCTGGCCCGCGCCCTCGGCGGCCGCCCGCTCGCGCGCGTGTTCGTGACGCACGGCCACCGCGATCACGCGGCCGGCGTGCCGCAGCTGCGCGCCGCCTGGCCGGAGCTCGAGGTCATCGGCGGCGCCGGCGGCGCGCCCGTCATCCCTGAGTCGTGGATTGCCGCGGGTGACGGGCGGTTGGAGGTGATTGCCACGCCGGGCCACTCCGCCGATCACGCCTGTCTGTGGGACCCCGGGAGCCGCGCGCTGTTCGCGGGGGATTTGCTGGTCAGAGGCGGCACGGTGATGATCGCCGCGTCATCGGGCGGCAGCCTGCGCGACTATCTCGACTCGCTCGCGCGCGTGCGCGCGCTCGATCCGATCCGCGTCTATCCGGGCCACGGCCCGATCATCGACCATCCGCGCGCGCTCATCGACGAGTACGTGGCCCACCGGCACGCGCGCGAGCAGCAGGTGCTCGAGACGCTCGCGCATGGACCGTCGAGCATCGACAGGCTCGTGGACGCCATCTATCCGGGCCTCGCATCCTCGCTGCGCGCGGCCGCGCGCGAAACCGTGCTGGCGCACCTGCGCAAGCTCGACGACGAGGGGCGTGCCGGCGAGCGCGGCGGGGTCTGGTCGCGCCGCGGATGACGTAGGATCTGCTGATGGCGACCTCCGCATCCGCCCGCGCCGGGCTCCTGATCGCCCCGCGGGAGCTTGCCGCGGTCCTGGGCGTGACAGAGGGGCCGCCTCCGGCCCGCCCCTTCGCCGCGCCGCCGCTGATCGTCGACACGCGGCCGGCCGAGAGCTTCGCCGAGGGCCATCTGCCGGGCGCCATCCATCTCGATCTGTGGGGCTTCAGCCTCATCGACACCGACGAGGCGCCGCGCCGGGCGTTTCTCTGGATGATCCATCACGTGCTCGAGCAGCGCGGCATCAACGCCGACCGGCCCGTGGTCGTCTACGAAGACACGTCGGGCATTCGCGCGGCCCGCGTGTTCTGGTTTCTCGAGTACTTCGGACACCCCGACACGCGCGTACTCGACGGCGGCTTGTCCGCCTGGCTCGACGCGCGCCTGCCCGTGACCCGCGATGCCACGCCGCCGAAGGCGGCGGAGTGGAAGGCGGCGCCGCGTCTCGCGGCGGCGGCAGGCTGGAAGGACGTCGCCCTGAGCCTCGATTCGCCCGACGCCGTCATGCTCGATACGCGCAGCGACGACGAATACACCGGACGCGTGGCGCGAGCGAAGCGGGGCGGCGCGATTCCCGGTGCGGTGCACGTCGAGTGGACGCGCAACCTCGCCGCGGACGGCTCGTTCAAGCCTGACGACGACCTGCGCGCGATGTACGAAGCCGCGGGGGTCACGCCCGACAGGGAAGTCATCACCTACTGCCAGGGCGGCTATCGCGCGGCGCACGGCTATCTGGCCCTGCGGCTGCTCGGCTATCCGCGCGTACGGAACTATCTGGGATCGTGGAAAGAGTGGGGAGACAGGGAAGATCTGCCGATCGAGACGAAAGATTAGCGGGAGCGCTGCGGCGCGACCCGCTCTCGCCTGAGGCCTGGGGCCTGGGGCCTGGAGCCTGCCATGAATAGCGTCATCGATTTCATCAACACGAACCGCGACCGCTACGTCACCGAGCTCAAGGAATACCTCGCCATTCCGAGCATCAGCGCGCTGCCCGAGCACAAGGGCGACGTGCGCAGGGCCGCCGAATGGACGAGGGACGAGCTGGCGCGTGTGGGGCTCGAGAACGCGCGCATCGAGGAAACGCCCGGCCATCCCGTCGTCTACGGCGAGTGGCTGCACGCCGAGGGGGCGCCCACGATCCTGTTCTACGGCCATTACGACGTGCAGCCGGTCGACCCGCTCGATCTGTGGGAGACGCCGCCGTTCGAGGCCACGGTGCGGGAAGGGGAGCTGTACGCGCGCGGGTCGGCCGACGACAAAGGCCAGATCTTCATGCACTTCAAGGCGATCGAAGCGCACATGAAGCAGAACGGGCGCCTTCCGGTGAATATGAAGGTGCTGATCGAGGGGGAAGAGGAAGTCGGCTCCGAGAATCTCGACGACTTCATCCGCGCCCATCGCGACCTGCTCAAGGCCGACGTCGTCGTCATCTCCGACTCGCCGATGTTCGCGCGCGGCATTCCCTCCATCTGCTACGGCCTGCGCGGCCTGGCGTACTTCCAGATCGACGTCCGCGGATCGAACAGCGACCTGCACAGCGGCTCGTTCGGCGGCGCGCTCGCCAATCCCGCGATGGCGCTGTCGCAGATCCTCGCGCAGATGAAGGACAAGAGCGGCCGCATCAGGATCGACGGGTTCTATGACGATGTCGTTGAGCTCACCGAGGAGGAGCGGTCGGCATGGAAGCAGCTGCCGTTCAACGAGAAGCAGTATCAGCGGGAGCTCGGCGCGCGGAAGCTGTTCGGTGAGACCGGCTATTCCACGCTCGAGCGGATCTGGGCGCGGCCGACGTTCGAGGTCAACGGCCTGCTGTCAGGCTTCACCGGCGAGGGCGCGAAGACCGTGCTGCCGGCCGTGGCGATGGCGAAGGTCAGCATGCGGCTGGTGCCGAACCAGGATCCCGACACGGTGGCGCAGCAGTTCGAGGCGTACGTGAAGAAGGTGGCGCCGAAGACGGTCGACGTGAAGGTGACGCGCATGCACGGCGGACGGCCGTGGATGACCGACTATCACAACGACTTCGTGCAGGCGGCGAGCCGGGCGATCGAGAAGGGATTCGGGCAGACGCCGGTCTTCAACCGCGAAGGCGGATCGATTCCGGTGGTCTTCACGTTCCAGCAGGAGCTGGGGCTGCCCTCCGTGCTGTTCGGCGTGGGCCTTCCCGACGAGAACGCCCACGCCCCGAACGAAAAGCTCGATCTCGGAAACTTTCACAACGGCGTGATAGCGTCCGCGATTCTGTACGACGAGATCGGCAGCCTAAAAGCGAACGCCTAAGGTAACGCCGAAGGTGCGCGGCCGGCCGGGTTCGCCGACGAAGCCGGACGGCGCGAGCTGGCCGTAGGCGAACGCCACCGGCACGTAGAACGTGTCGAACGCGTTCCTGACCCACAGCACGGCCGAGTATTTGCGGTTGGTGACGCCGCCGCGCAGGTTCACGAGCGAGTACGCGTCCTGGCCCACGGTGTTCGCCTCGTCGTACTCGAACCGTCCGTAGAGCGCCGCCTCGCCGCGCACGAACCACGCCCACGAGCGGATGATCTGGCGGGTGAACTGCGCGCCGGCCGAGGCCGTGTACTCGGGCGTGCCGGGCACCGCGTTGCCGTCGATCCCCACGCCCATCGACGTGCTGCCGTCGCCGAATCGCGCGCGCGTCACGCCGAGCGTGCCGAACAGATCGACGCCGTAGCGCGGCCGCACGCCAATCTCGACCTCGACGCCCTTGCTGGTGGCGGCGCCGACGTTGTCGATGAAGAACGCGCCCCCGCCGCCCGGAATCGGCACGTTCAGCTGCATGTCGTTCCAGTCGATGAAGAAGGCCGAGGCGTTGGTCGTGACGCGGCCCTCGGCCCACGTGGCCTTCACGCCGCCCTCGATGTGCCGGGTCTTTTCCTCTCCGTACGCCTCACTGCCAGGCAGCGACACGGGATTGAACCCGCCCGCCTTGTAGCCGCCGCCCCCCGACACATACAGCATCGTCTGTGGCCGCGCGTGCCAGGCCACCGCGAACTGCGGCGACACGTTCGAGAACGTTTCGTCCGTGACGAGCGGAGGGGCGGCCGGGAAGACGCCGGGATCGAACAGCGTCGCGATGTTCGCGTCCCTGGTCTCGCGGTCGAACCGCGCGCCGAGCGTGAGATCCACGCTGTTGCCGATGCTGACGATGCCCTGCGCGTAGGCGCCCAGTCCGAGATCGTCGAGCTCGGCGAGCGGCGACGTGTGGCGGACGGCGAACGGCGCGCCGCCGAAGACGAACGGCGCGTACGTGTTGATCGCTTCCTGCTCGTACGCCTGCGTGAACAGCACGGCGCCGGCCTGCCAGCGCAGCGACATTGCGTCCGAGAGGGCAATCGATCCGCCGGGCGCCGAGGCCAGGCGCACCTCCTGCGTGAACTGCAGGCTCTCCTCGTCGTTGACGCGGCCCAGTAGCGGCGCGGGGGAGTAGTCGAGATCGGTGTCGTCGTGCGTCGACCAGCGGACGATGCCGGTGGTGCTCGAGAAGGAGACGCGCTGGCCTTCGCGGCGCGCGAGGAACGTGGCGGAGACGATGTCGCGCTCGCTCTCGCCCTCGAAATCGCGCGCGGTGTCGTACTTGCCGGCGCGAAGCGACGCGAGGTCGCTCAGCGCGTAGTCGCCGTCGCGGGCGCGCTCGCCGCTCATGATCAGGCGCGCCTCCCAGCGGGACGACGGCATCCAGAGCAGCTGGCCCTTGCCGAACGTGGCGGAGCGCGAGTCGATGCCGTTGCCGGTCAACGTGTTCGTGCTGAACCCGTCGCGCGACGCGTGGCCGAGCGCCACGCTCACGCCCAGGCGCGGCGTCAGCGGCCCGGTGAGGTTCGCGCGCACCCCGCGCGTATCGAAGTTGCCGAGCGGCACCGAGATGCCGCCGTGCCAGTCGTAGAGCGACGGGCGCACGCTGTTGATGTTGATCAGGCCGCCGAGCGTGTTGCGCCCGTACAGGCCGCTCTGCGGCCCGCGGACGAACTCGACCTGCTCGACATCGAGGAACTCGATGCTCGACGAGTTCGTGTTGAGCTGCGGCACGCCGTCGATATAGGTCGTGATGCCCGGGTTGGCGGGACTCGACCCGATGCCGCGGATGCGCGGGTTGCTGATCTTGCGCGCGCTCAGTTCCTGGAAGTACGTGTTGGGGGAATAGTGCGCCGCGTCGGCCACCATCCGGACGCCGGTCGACTCCAGCATCTCCCAGGTGACGGGAGTGACGCTCAGCGGCAGGCGCTGGGCGTCGGCCGGCTCCTTCTGCGCGGTAACCGTGACCGACGGCACCGTGACGCGGCCCACCGGCTGGGTCGGCTGCTGTGAGGCGCTGGCCTGGCCGGCCGGCGTCTGGCCGGCTGCGGCCCCCGTGATTGTGGCGGCTGCGAGCGCCGCAGCGGCGAGAGTCGTCGTGAACATCTGGTCATTATCTCCCGTGTGAGCGGCTCCGCGCGATTACCGTTTCGAATTCGCGGGCCCGTCCCTGTAATCGCCGGACGCGCCGGACCGCCAAGCGCGGCCGCAATTCGCGCGTGTTTTCATCAATAACGACGCGGCGGGCGCTGGCGTTCCGGTTGCACCCGCCCGGAACCGAATCCCACATGAACTGGCCGGCTTCACAGCCGCTCGGCGTCGAACAGCCGCCGCCGGCGTACAGCCCTTATGCGGACCCCGCCGGACTCGGCGTGCGCACAATCGGCTGCGGCACGTTCAGCGGCGACCTGCTCGAGGTGCTCCGCCTCACGGCCGAGCTCGGGGCGCCGGCGTCCATCGAGCCGCTCGTGCGCGAGCGGTGCGGCAGGTTCGCGTCGGCATCGCTCACGGGCCTCGCGCCCGTCGTCCGCGTCGAGCGCGCCTTCGACGGCAGGCTCGAGGTGTGGTCCCGCCAGGCAGAAGGGTTCCGCCTCGGCACCGTGCTCGAATGGATCGCGGCGCGCCAGACGGCCCCTCCGCTCGACGTGGCGCTGACCATCGGCGATCGGCTGCTCGCGTCGCTTGCGTCGCTGCAGGCGGTCGATCAGACGGAGGGCGCACCCGGGCACGGCGCGATTGCCGTCGATCAGATCGTCGTCAGTGAATCGGGCGCGCTCACCCTCACCGATTACGCGTTCGGGACGACGCTGGCCGCGCTGCAGTGGCCGCGCGAGCAGCTGTGGCGGCGGTTCAGAATCGCCATGCCGCCGGCGGCGGGGCTGGCGCGCTTCGATCATCGCGTCGACGTGACGCAGGCCGCCGTGGTGATTGCCTCGCTGCTGGCCGGCCGGCTGCTCACGTCCGAGGAGTATCCGCGGCAGCTCGGGCCGATCCTTGCCGAGGCCGTCCGACGATCCTGTGCGGACGTGGACCGCCGCGACGGCGATCGCCTCTTCGTCTGGCTGCAGGCGGCCACCGAGCTCGACCCGCGCAGAGTCTTCCAGTCGGCCCAGCGGGCCCGCGAGGCGCTTCACGAGGCGCTCGGCCCGCGCCTGAGCGACACCGAGGGCATCGGCCGGTGGCTTCGCGCGGCGCGCGGCCTGCCCGAGACGCCGGCCCGTCCGCGGCCCGCGGCCGCTTCGTCGGCGCCGTCCGAGGCGCCCTCGTCCGAAGCGCCCTCGCCCGAGGCGGCCCCGTCCGAGGCGCCCTCGCCCGAGGCGCCCTCGCCCCAGACGGCCCCGTCCGAGGCCGTGCGGCCCGAGGCCGGCGCCCGGATCCGGCGCTGGCTGAAGTGGAGCTGAGCCGGTGGTAGACTCCCGCCTTCGCGTCTACTTCCGTCTTCTCAAGGAGAGTCCCATGTTCCGCGCCAGCCGCGTCCTGTGTGCCGCCGTCGTCTGTCTCTCGATCCCCATGTCCGCCGCCGGGCAGCCGGCCGCCGACGGCTACCGGCTCCCGTACGACATCGTCAAGGGCAACATCACCAAGGCCGCCGAGCAGATGAGCGAGGCCGACTACGCCTTCAAGCCGACGCCCGACGTCCGCAGCTTCGGCCAGCTGCTCGGCCACATCGCCAACGCCAATTTCATGATCTGCTCGATGGCCAGCGGCGAGAAGTCGACCGCCTCCGGGGATGCCGAGAAGCTCGCCACCAAAGCTGAGATCCAGAAGGCGCTGGCCGATTCATTCGCGTTCTGCGACAAGGCCTGGACGGTCGTGGGCGGCGAGCGCGCCTCGGCTCCGGTCGACCTGTTCGGCATGAAGTTCAACGCCGCGAGCGCGATGTCGTTCAATTCCGCGCACGACTGGGAACACTACGGCAACATCGTCACTTACATGCGGCTGAAGGGCATGGTCCCGCCTTCGAGCCAGGGTCGAAATTAGGGTCTATACACCGGGGAAGCACTTTGGTATTCTGCGCGCCTTCAGCCATGCAGCACTTGCGTCTTCCGCTCCTCGGGCTCCTCCTCTGTACGGGCGTTGCGGCCTGTTCGGAGCGCTCCGCCGCACCGCCGGCGGCCCAGCCAGCTCAGGCGCGGGCCGACGTGCGCCTGGGAGTGGATCTCGAGACCATCGAGTCGCGCGTCCCGCGCAACGCCACGCTGCATTCACTGCTGACCCGGCACATTCCGGCGGATCTCGCGGGTTCGGTGGCCGCTGCCGCCATCGGCGTGTTCAACCCCCGCGAGCTTCGCGCCGACAATCCCTACCGCCTGGTGCGGTCGATCAGCGACGGCATCCTCCGCGAGTTCGAGCTGCAGATCGACGCCGACCGGTTCCTGCGCGTCGTCATGCGCCAGAAGGACGGCGAAGACGTGCCGATGGCGGAAGTCGTCCCCTACAAGAAGGAGACGACGATCGCGTCGATCACCGCGATGGTCGACGGCGCGCACAGCTCGCTGATCGGCGCGCTGCAGGGCGCGGGGGAGGGCGTGCAGCTCGGCATCGCGCTCGCGAAGATCTTCGAGGGCGACATCGACTTTGCCAGCGACATCCAGCGCGGCGATCGCTTCGAGATTCTGTTCGAGAAGATCCTGCGCGACGGCGAGTACGCCGGGTACGGCGAGATTCTCGGCGCGGTCGTCGAGAACGACGGCCGCCGGCTGACCGCCATTCGCTTCGAGGGCGCCGACGGCAGCGCCGGCTACTACGACGAGAAGGGCCGGTCGCTGACGCGCAGGTTCCTGCGCGCGCCGCTCGACATTGCCGCGCGCATCACGTCCGGCTTCAACAAGCGCCGCCTGCACCCCGTGCACGGCACCTACCGGCCGCATCTCGCGATTGACTACGGCGCCCCGTACGGAACGAAGGTCGTATCGGTGGCCGAAGGCACGGTCGTCTCGGCGGGCTGGGCGGGTGGCGGCGGCAAGCAGGTGCGCATCCGCCATGCGGGCGGCTACGAGTCGTACTACCTGCACCTGTCGGCATTCGGCCCGGGCATCCGCGCGGGCGTGCGGGTGAAGCAGGGCCAGATGATCGGACGCGTGGGCGCCACGGGCACCGCCACGGGCCCGCACCTCGACTACCGCCTCAAGAAGAACGGCCAGTGGATCAACCCCCTGGCCGAGGCGCGCCGCATGCCGTCGGGCGAGCCGCTCTCGCCGGTGCGCCGCGCGGCTTTCGAAGCCGAACGCGACGAGATTCTGGGCCGGCTCGTCAGCAACTCGACGGTCAGCAGAGCCAGCAATTAGCAGATAATCGGGGGCTGATGTCCGTCATCAGACCCTTCAGGGCCCTGCGGCCCACTCCGGAGGCCGCCGTGCGCGTGGCCTCGGTTCCCTACGACGTCGTCAGCACCGGCGAGGCGCGCGCACTGGCCGCGGGCAATCCCCTCAGTTTCCTCCGCGTCACGCGATCCGAACTCGATCTGCCCGAGGGGGCCGATCCCTACTCGGATGCCGTGTACGCCCAGGCCAGGGCGAACCTCGACGCCCTCCGTGCCGCGGCGCCGCTGGTGACCGAAGAGGCGCCGTCGATCTATTTCTACCGGCTGCGCATGGGCGAGCACGAGCAGACCGGCGTCGCCGCGTGCTTCCCGGTCGACGAGTACGACAGGGATCTGATCAAGAAACACGAGAAGACGCGGCCCGACAAGGAAGACGACCGTACGCGGCACATCGTCGAGACGCGCGCCCAGACGGGCGTCGTGTTCCTGACCTATCATGCGTCGCCCGACATCGATCGTCTCGAGGCGGCGGCCTGCGCCGGAGCGCCGCTGTTCGATCTGACGGCGCCCGACGGCGTGCGCCACATGGTGTGGAAGGCCTCGGGCGCGGGGGCGCAGGCCGTGGTCGACGCCTTCAGGCGCGTGCCGGCGTTGTACATCGCCGACGGCCATCATCGCGCGGCGAGCGCGGCACGGGCGCGCACCGCGCTCGGCTCCAGGAGCAAGGAAGCGGCGTGGTTCATTGCCGTCGCCTTCCCCGACAATCAGATGCAGATCCTCCCCTACAACCGGGTGGTGAAGGATCTTGCCGGCTACACGCCCGAGAAGTTTCTCGACGCCCTTTCCGGCCTCGTGGCCGTCACCGCCGGCACGCCCACCCCGGCCGGCCGGGGCCGGGTGGCGATGTACCTGAAGGACGCATGGCACGAGCTCGACCTGCGCGGGCTGGCGCCCGAGACCACCGATCCGGCCGACGGGCTCGATGTGGCGGTGCTCGAGCGGCACGTGCTGCGCGAACTGCTGGACATCCAGGATGTGCGCACCGACAAGCGGATCGACTTCGTCGGGGGGATCCGCGGCACCGCGGAGCTCGAGGCGCGCGTCAACGGCGGGCAGGCGGCGGTCGCCTTTGCCATGCATCCCGTGACGATCGACGATTTGATGCGGGTGTCCGACACCGGCGGCATCATGCCGCCCAAATCCACGTGGTTCGAGCCGAAATTGCGCGACGGCCTGTTGGTGCATGCACTCTGATGGCTGCCGGTAACCGGATATGAAAGTCCTCATCGCCGACAAATTCGAGAAGAGCGGCATCGCCGGCCTCGAGGCCGCGGGCTGCGAGGTCGTGTACGAGCCCGACCTGAAGGACGACACGCTCGCGAAGGCGATCGGCGACACGGGCGCCGGCGTGCTCGTGGTGCGCAGTACGAAGGTCACCGAGCCGATGCTCGACGCCGGACGGCTGTCGCTGGTCGTGCGCGCCGGGGCCGGGTACAACACCATCGACGTCGCTGCCGCCTCGAAGCGCGGCATCTACGTGTCGAACTGTCCGGGCAAGAACGCCATCGCGGTTGCGGAGCTCACGTGGGCGCTGCTGCTGGCCGTGGACCGGCGCATTCCCGACAACGTCGCCGACCTGCGCGCCGGCAAGTGGAACAAGAAGGAATATTCGAAGGCCCGCGGTCTGTACGGCCAGACGCTGGGCGTGCTCGGGGCGGGGAACATCGCGGCGGAGGTCATCAGGCGCGCCGCGGCGTTCGGCATGCCTGTCGTGCTCTGGAGCCGCCGGTTCGACGGGCGGTCGGGCCCGCTGCCGGAGGCCGACGCGGCCGCGGCGGGGCTCGACGGGGCCGCGCGCCAGACCACGATCACCCTCGCGCCCACGCCGGCCGCCGTCGCGGAACAGGCCGACGTGCTCAGCATCCATCTCGCGCTCGGCAAGGAAACGCGCGGGCTCGTCAACGACGAGGTGCTGTCGAAGCTGAAGCCGGGCGCCGTCGTCATCAACACCGCGCGCGGCGAAGTGCTCGACCAGGACGCGCTCGCGCGCGCCGTCGGCGAGCGGGGCGTGCGCGCCGGCCTCGACGTCTTCGCCGCCGAGCCCACGGGCGCCACGGGCGACTTCGCCGACGCCATCGTGAAGCAGCCGGGCGTGTACGGCACGCATCACATCGGCGCCTCCACCGATCAGGCGCAGGAGGCGATTGCCGCCGAGACGGTGCGCATCATCCGCGCCTTCAAGGACACCGGCCGCGTGCCCAACGTGGTCAACCTGGCGCGGCAGACGCTGGCGCGCTACCGGCTGATCGTGCGCCACCGCGACCGGCCCGGCGTGCTCGCGCACGTCTTCGATCATCTGCGCGAAGGCAACATCAACGTGCAGGAAACCGAGAACATCGTCTTCGAAGGAGCCGAGGCGGCCGTGGCGAGCATCAACCTCGACGGCGCGCCCGACGCGGCGCTGCTCGATCGCATCCGCGGCGGCAACGCCGA
Source organism: Vicinamibacterales bacterium (assembly GCA_035512575.1). Taxonomy (GTDB): domain Bacteria; phylum Acidobacteriota; class Vicinamibacteria; order Vicinamibacterales; family SCN-69-37; genus JALYRV01. The sequence continues at coordinate 57,173 of DATKDT010000078.1, forward strand.
CGTGCTCGATCTGCAGCTGGTGACCGTATGAACACCAAGGAACGCATCTTCAACTTCTCCGCCGGTCCCGCCGTGCTGCCGCTTGCCGTGCTCGAAGAGGCGCAGCGCGACCTGATGTCCCTGCCGGGTGTCGGCATGTCGGTGCTCGAGATCAGCCATCGCTCGAAGCCGTTCGACGAGATTATTCAGGGCGCCGAAGCGGACATCCGCGCGCTGGCCGGCATTTCAGGCGACTACGAGGTTCTCTTTCTGCAGGGCGGCGCCAGCCTCCAGTTCTCGATGGTGCCGATGAACCTGCTGCTGCCCGGCACGACGGCCGACTACGTGATCACGGGCGTCTGGTCGCAGAAGGCGTTGAAGGAGGCAAAGCGCGTCGGGACGGTGCATGTGGCCGCGACAACCGAAGCGGACAACTTCACGCACGTGCCCGCCCAGGGCGATCTGAAGCTGACCGGCGACGCCGCGTACGTGCACGTGACGTCGAACAACACGATCTACGGCACGCAGTGGCGCACGCTGCCCGACGCGGGCGGGCGGCCGCTCGTCAACGACGCCTCCTCGGACATCTTCTCGCAGCCGATCGACGTGGCGCGGCACGGCCTGATCTACGCCGGGGCGCAGAAGAACCTCGCGCCGGCCGGCCTCACGCTCGTCATTATCCGGAAGGACCTGCTCGAGCGCACGCAGGCGTCGGTGCCGACGATGCTGAGCTACAAGGTGCACGCCGAGAACACGTCGCTGTTCAACACGCCGCCGGTCTTCGCCATCTACGTGCTGCGGCTCGTGCTGAAATGGCTGCGCGCCAACGGCGGGCTCGAGGCGATGGCGGAGCAGAACGCGCGCAAGGCCGGACTTCTCTATGCCGAGATCGACCGCGGCGGCTTCTATCGGGGCCACGCGCGGCCCGACAGCCGGTCGTGGATGAACGTCACCTTCCGTCTGCCGAACGAGGCGCTGGAGAAGCAGTTCGTGAAGGAATCGACCGCGGCCGGCTTCGATGGACTGAAGGGCCACCGCTCGGTGGGCGGGCTGCGCGCGTCGATCTACAACGCCTTCCCCGAGGAAGGCGTCGCGGCGCTCGTCGAGTTCATGCGCGAATTCGAGCGCACGAACGGCTAAATCTTTGAATCATCAAGTCACAAATCATCATTGAGGGGCCGGTCCGCGGCGGTTCCGGCTGCCGCCGCGCCGGCGCCTGCGGCGCCTGCGGCGGTCGGTCGAGGGCGGGCCGCCCGGGCCGCCGCCCGGTTCGTGCTCGTGCGGAGCCGCGCTCCCGTGCTCGGCCTTCTGCTCCTTCCAGACCTCGATCAGATCGGGGTCCGTGCCGAAGATTTCCAGCCAGGTCAGGGTCTCGTCGAATGCGGGGCGATGCACGATGCTGCGCTGCTGGCGCACGGAGAGCGCCTGTTCGTGGAGGCGCGGCACGAGCATGGTGATGTGCCGGAAGCCGTCGACGTCGCGCCGCGCGAGCGGCAGCATGCCGATCGACACGCGCTCGGACAGCGGCTCGCGGATGCGCTTGCCCGGCGGCGCCGGACGCGCGGGCCTCGGCGGCGGCGCCTCGGCCGGAAGGAGCCCGAGCGGGCCGACGAGCGCGCCGACCAGAATCGGATTCGTGAGCGACGCCGGGATCTCCGGGTGCTGGCGGCGCCAGGCGTCGAGCGAGATCAGGCTTTCGTAGAAGCGCTCGCCGGCGCCCGCCAGCTCCGGCGTGACCAGCTCCAGCAGGCCGGTTTCGTCGAGCGCGTGAAACGTCTTTGCCGCCGCGCCCGAGCGCAGGATCTTGTAGTACTCCTCGATCATCCGCGCCGGAGACGCATGCCGAATCAGCTCTCGGTGGCGCTCGATGGCGGCAATCACGTCGGGATCGAGCTGGAAGTCCAGCCGCGAGGCCATCACCACGGCCCGCAGCATCCGCACGGGATCCTCGACGAAGCGCACGTTGGGATCGCCGATCGAGCGAATCACGCGCCGCGTCAAATCGTCGAGGCCGCCGACGTAGTCGATCACCGAGAACGACGCGATGTCGTAGAACATGCCGTTGACCGTGAAGTCGCGGCGGAAGGCGTCCTCTTCGGGCGTCCCGAAGCTGTTGTCGCGGTGGATGAACGCGACGTTGTCGGCAATGGCGCTCGTCTGCTCGGCGGCGGGCGCATCGGGCGTGTCGGCCGGCTCGCCCGGCAGGTCGGCGACCTGGCGCCGGAACGTCGCCACCTCGATGGTCTTCAGGCCGAACTTCACGTGCGCGAGCCGGAAGCGGCGCCCGATGATCCAGCAGTTGCGGAAAAGCTTCTTGATCTCGTACGGGTGCGCGCTCGTGCCGATGTCGAAGTCCTTCGGCCGGCGGCCGAGCATCAGGTCGCGCACGCTGCCGCCCACCAGATACGCGACGTAGCCGTGCTCGCGCAGCCGGTAGAGCACCTTGAGCGCGTCGGGATCGATGTCGCGGCGGGAGATCGTGTGTTCGGAGCGCGGGAGGACGGTCGGCTCCATCATAGTCGCGGAACGATTATAGCCAGTGCTAGGATGGCCCGTGGGCATGCGGACGATTCCCTGCGTATTTCTGGCGCTCCTCATGGCGGCCGGCACGGCCTTCGCGCAGGAGCCCGATCCGGTTGCGTCGGCGGCAGCGGCCGCGCGCGTCCACTACAACGCCGGGCGCACCGCCGAGGCGCTCGCGACCGTCCAGCCGTTCGTGACCCGGCCGGGCGAGCCCGCCGCGGCGGCGCTCGTTGCGGCGCGCGCGCTGCTCGAGCGCTACCGTGTGAGCGCCGACCCGGCCGACCTGTCCGCCGCGCGCGTGCACCTGCGCGCCATCGACGCCGCGGATCTCGACGACGCGCAGAAGCGCGAGCTGGTGGTCGGCCTCGCAGAGGCGCTGTATTTCGAGGATGCCTTCGCGCCTGCCGCCGAGCTGTTCGACGCCGCCCTGGGCCCGGCCGGCGGCGCCGGCTCGCTTGCGGGCGACGCGCGCGAGCGCGCGCTCGACTGGTGGGCCACGTCGCTCGATCGGCACGCGCAGCTGCTGCCGCTTGCCGAGCGGCGCGTGATCTACCGCCGCATCGCCGATCGCATGGAGAAGGAGAGCGGCGAGTTTCCGACCTCCACTCCGGCGGCGTACTGGCTGGCGGCCGCCGCGCGCGGGGCCGGCGAGCTCGATCGCGCCTGGGCCGCGGCCATTGCCGCCTGGGTGCGCGCCTCGATGATGCGCGACCGCGGCGCCGCGCTGCGCGCCGACATCGATCGGCTCGCCCAGCAGGCGCTCATTCCCGAGCGCGCCCGCGCGCTCCGGCTCACGCAGAAGGACACCGACGAGGCCGTCGCCGCGCTCACCGCCGAGTGGGAATTAATCAAGAAAACCTGGAGCCGATAGCGATCGCGCGATTCCGGCGCGATCAGGACTTCGCGTCCTTCCAGTTGGCGCCGGCGCCGACATCCACGGTCAGCGGCACGTCCAGCACCGCCGCCCGCTCCATCTGCCCGCGCACCAGCGCCGTGACCTCCTCCGCGGCCGCCTCCGGCACCTCGAACAGCAGCTCGTCGTGCACGGTGAGAATCATGCGCGCGGGCGTCGGCCGGCCGGCATTCCAGGTTACGAGCGCGGCGTGCGTATCGACCATCGCGCGCTTCAGAATGTCGGCCGCCATCCCCTGGATCGGAAAGTTCGTCGTCTCGCGCTCGGCCCGCGCGCGGATCTGGCCGTTCGTGCTGTTGAGATCCGGCACGAGCCGGCGCCGGCCGTCGGGCGTCCGGACGATGCCCGCGCGCCGCGCCTCGTCGAGCGTGCGGTCGATGTAGGCGCGCACGCCGGGAAAGCCCGCGAAGTACGCGTCGATGAACGCCTGCGCCTCGTCCTGCGACACGTCGATGTCCTTCGCCAGCGTGTACTTCGTCTTGCCGTAGAGCACGGCGTAGTTGACCATCTTCGCCGTGGCGCGCAGGTCCTGGCGGTTGCTCTGATCCATGCCGCCGAGCAGCGCCGCCGCCGTGCGATCGTGGATGTCCTCGCCCGCGCGGAACGCGTCGATGAGCGCCGCGTCCTGCGCGAGATGCGCGAGCACCCGGAGCTCGATCTGCGAGTAGTCGGCCGAGAGCAGCACGTGCCCGTCCTCGGCGACGAAGGCGCGGCGGATCTCGCGCCCCGCCGGCGTGCGGATGGGGATGTTCTGCAGATTCGGGTCGCTGCTGCTCAGCCGCCCTGTCGCGGCGACGGCCTGGTTGAAGCAGGTGTGCACCCGCCCCGTCAGCGGATGAATCAGCTGCGGCAGCGCGTCGATGTACGTGCCTTTCAGCTTCTGGATGACGCGCCACTGCAGGATCAGCCGCACGACTTCATGTTCCTCCGCCAGATCCTCGAGCACGTCGGCCGCCGTGGACGTGGCCTTCGTCTTCATCGTCCGGCGCGCCGCCGGCGGCGGCTTCAGTCCAAGCTTCTCGAAGAGCACCTCGGAGAGCTGCCTGGGGGAATTGATGTTGAACGCGAGGCCCGCCAGGGCGAAGATGCGGCCGCTCAGCTGCGCGAGTTCGGCGTCGAGCGATCGCGACTGTCCGGCCAGCGCCGAGGCGTCGATCTTGACGCCCGCCCGCTCGATGGCGACGAGCACGGGCACCAGGGGCATCTCGAGATCGGCATAGAGGCGGTCGAGCGACTCGCGCGCGAGCGCGTCCCTGAGCGGGGCCGCCAGCTGCAGCGGCAGATCCGACCGCTCGCCGGCAAAATCGACGATGGCGTCCGGCGACACGTCGCTCAGGCGAAGGGCCCGGGCGCCGCGCCCGCAGACGTCTTCCTCGCGCCGCGCCTTGTAGCCGATCTGCTCGAGCGCCAGATCCTCCACCAGATGCGACGACCGCGTCGCATCGACCAGATAGCTGGCAATCATGGTGTCGAACGACGACGCCGGCGAGCCGGGCGAGGCCGGGAGCGCCAGCGTCACGCCGTGGCGCGCGAGCACGATGGCGTCGAACTTCAGATCGTGGCCGACCTTGCCGATCGACGCGTTCTCGAACACCGGCTTCAGCGCGGCGATGGCCGTGCCGACCGACAGGTCGGTGGCGCCCCCCAGCGTGCCGGGCGCGAACGGCACGTACCGCGCGCGCCGGGGCTCGGTCGAGAACGCGAGGCCCGCGATCGCGGCGCGCATCGCGGGCCCGCCGTCGGTCAGCACGCGAAAAGCAAAGGCGGACGACGCCGACAGCTCGCCTGCCAGCGCGTCGAGCGCCTCGCCGGTCGTCACCAGCGCGTAGTCGCGCGCCACGGTGTCGGCGGTCGGCGCGTATTCGTTGACGAGCGTGCGGAAGCCGAGCTTCGAGAACAGCGCGTACGCGCGCTCCGGCGACGGGCCGCGGTAGCGCATTGCGCCGGGCTCGAACGCCACGGGCACATCGGTGTGGATCCGCGCCAGCTCGCGACTCTGGCGCGCGCTGTCGGCATGCGTGATGAGCGACTCGCGCAGCTTCGGTTTCGTGATCTCGGGCGCGCGCGCGAGCAGCGCGTCGAGCGATCCGTACTCGGCAATCAGCTTCGGCGCGCCCTTCTCGCCGATGCCCGGCACGCCCTTGATGTTGTCGATGGTGTCGCCCATCAGGCCCATCACGTCGACCACGAGCTCCGGTTTCACGCCGAGTTTCTGCTCGACGGCTTCCGCGTCGAACCAGGTTCCCTCGTCGCGGGGATTGAACACCTTGATCGGCCCGCCGACCAGCTGGAAGAAGTCCTTGTCGCCGGTCACGATGGCGACGTCGTAGCCGGCGTCGGCCGCCTTCCGGGCCAGCGTGCCGATGACATCGTCCGCCTCGTACCGTTCGGACGTCAGGATGGGCACGCCCATGGCCTCGCACGCTTCGTGGACCCACGGGATCTGCTCGGCGAGATCGGGCGGCATGGGCGAGCGGTTGGCCTTGTAGTCGGCCGCGATGTCGGAGCGGAACGTCGGGCCGGCCAGATCGAACGACGCGGCAATGAACTCGGGCTGATGGTCGGCCAGCAGCTTCTTCAGCATCGTCGTGAAGCCGTAGACGGCGTTGGTGGATTTGCCGTCGGGACCGGTCAGCTCGCGGATCGCGTGGTACGCGCGATACATCTGGTTGCTGCCGTCGATCAGAAAAAGGCGGGCCATCCAGTTAAGATATCCCGATGGCTCCCCTCCGAACCCGTCTGCTTGCGGCTGCGGCCCTGCTCGTGGCGATTGCGGCCTGCGGCGGCCGGGGGTTCGGCCGGCAGTACGAGTACGAGGAACAGCTCTATCTGCGTCCCGACGGCTCCGCCGCGGTGGTGCTCAACGCGTCGGTGCCGGCGCTGATCGCCCTGCGCGGGCTCGCCCTCGATCCCGGGCCTCGCGCCCGGATCGATCGCGGCGAGGTGCGCGAGATGGTGTCCGAGCCCGGTCTGGAGATCGCGCGGGTGAGCCGGCCATGGCGCCGGAACGGCCGGCAGTTCATTCAGATCCGCGCCGAAATCGACGACGTCACAAAGCTCGGCGACACGAAACTGTTCAAGTGGTCGACGTACGCCCTGACTGCCCCGCCGGAGGGCATGCGCGAGTACCGGCAGCTGGTCGGCGCGCCGCCCGGGGCACCGCCGCCCGGGGTTGGCTGGGACGGCAGCGAGCTCGTCGCGTTCAAGCTGCACGTGCCGAGCCGCATTCGTTCGCACAACGTGCGTCTGCTCGACACGGACGAACCGGGCGGGCACGAGCGCGGCAACATCCTGACGTGGGAGCAGCGGCTGGGCGACCGGCTCGCGGGCAAGCCGGTCGACATCCAGGTGTCGATGGAGAGCGGCTCGATTCTGTACCGGACGCTGTGGCTGTTCGGGCTGTCGTTCGGGGCGGCGATGGCGCTGCTCGCGGCGATCATCTGGATGATCATCCGCCGGGGAAGACGCCGGCGCCGTTGATTTGATCGTCTACGCGGCTTCCTGCCGCTTCCTCGGCCAGCGAGACGGCCACGAGACGCTCGACCGCCGTGCGGACGTCGCCCGCCAGCGTGACCCGCCCCCCATCGACCAGAATCCGGATTGGCGGCTGCGTCATCGCCGCGTAGCGCCGGAACGACGCGTGGCCGTAGATGGCCCGCGCCACGCGGTGCCGCAGCGCATCGTCGGCCGCCGACGAGGAAAGCACGCCGATGCGATTGACGACCTGCCGCACGCCGGGCACGGTCGCCACTTCCGTCTCCAGCTGATCGCGCTTGCTCGTCGACGTGACTTTTCCGGTCAGCGTGACGACGCCGCCCGTGGCCGATGCCGCGACGTGATCGAACACCGTCACGGCCTGCGTGGCCTTGAGCAGGGCGCGCACCGCGTCGAGCGGCTGCTGGCCCGGACCTTCGCCCAGGGGGGCGGCCGCAGCGGCGCCGTGGGCCAGCGCGGCCATCAGCACCGCGGCAGAAAACATGGGGACCCGCACATCCAGGGATGATCAAACGGAGTGCCAGCCGGCGGCCCGCCGGATCGCGCGAAACAGGCCTGTTTTCGCCGGCGCGACGCCTTCCGTCGCGGCCGCTGACGCTGACAGGTGACAGCTAGAGCAGGGCCAGGGTGACGAGCCCGAGCAGGATGAGCGCGAGCTGCCGGAAACTGCCCGCGTCGAATCGTCCCTGGTGCAGCGACGGGATCAGGTCGGCCATCGCCACGTACAGGAAGGCGCCGGCGGCAAAGGCCAGCACTCTCGGAACGACGGCCGGCGCCGACGCGCCGAAGGCCAGCATCAGCAGCGCGCCGAGCACGCCGCCGGTCGCTGACGCGAGGTTGAGCCCGATGGTCGCGCGCCGCGAGTAGCCGGCCGACAGAAGGATCGCCGCATCGCCAACCTCCTGGGGGATCTCGTGCGCGGCCACGGCCAGCGCGGTCGTGACGCCGAGCCCTGGCGACACCAGGGTCGCGGCGGCTATCACCGCGCCGTCGACGAACGTGTGCACCGCGTCGCCGACGACGACGAGCGAGGCCGCGCTCGTGTGGGCGGCGCAATCTTCGTCGTCATGGCAGTGGCGCCACAGCACGACTTTTTCGAGGACGAAGAACGTGAGGATGCCGCCGACCAGCGTGTACATCGCCGTGTCGGTGGGCAGCGTCTCGAGCGATTCGGGCAGCAGGTTGAAGAGCGACGCGCCGAGCAGCGTGCCGACGGCATAGCTGACCAGCCAGGGCACCAGCCGCGTGCGCAGGTCGTTGCGGACGAGCAGCACCAGCGAGGCCGTCAACAGGCCGCCGACGCTGCCGACGATACTGAGGCCGACCGCGGTGAGCGACGTCGCGAGATCGGGCGGGGCTATTGGCAAGCGATGGACATCTTAGCGTGTTAGCTTGCGACGTAGCCCTTGCGCGCGCGCACGTGGTGATTGCCGCGCTTCAGGCGCACCTCGATGGCGTGCCAGCGGCCGTCCTTCGGGGCGTTCGACGAATAGCCCAGGAAATACTGCCGGCTCAACTCGTCGGCAATGCCCCGCGTGGCCGAGTCGAGATCGCGCGGCGAGCGGATGATCTCGGTGCGGCCGCCGCTGTCGTCCGTGATGCTGCGCAGCGTGCCCTCGTCGACGCCGTCGGTCGACGAGCGTGTCGTGCGGCCCGTCGGCTGCGGCTGCGGCCGCGGCCGCTGGACGATCGGCGGGCGGCGTCCCGGGAACGGGCTCGGAATCGGAATCCTGACGGGCGGAAGCCACGTGGGTCCGCTGCGCACGGTGACCGACGAGCCGCCGCGGCCGTCGATGCCGATGGCGTAGACGAGCACTTCCGTCTCGCGAATCAGCTGCTGGACCGCCGGGGCATCGATCTGGCTGTTCGTGTCGTTGCCGTCCGAGATGATGACGACGGCCTTCTTGCGCTGCGCGCCGCTCTGCGCGAGCGGGACGGCCTCGGCCGCGGCGTCATAGAGAGCCGTGCCGCCGCGTGCCTGGATACGGTCGAGCGCGCGGCTCACCGCCCGGCGATCGGTCGTCCAGTCCTGCACGAGCGTCGCCTGGTTGTCGAACTGGTAGAGGAACACCTCGTCGTTCTGGTCCAGCAGGCTGTACAGGAAGCGCTCCACGGCCGCTTTGGCCGACGACATTTTCTCGCCCGACATGCTGCCGCTCGTGTCCATCACGAGTCCGAGGCTGACCGGCACGCGCTCGTTGTCGAAGTGCGTGACGCTCACGGGCTCGCCGTCCTCGTAGACCACGAAGTCTTCCTTGCGGAGCCCGGACACGAAGCGGCCGTTGCCGTCGGTGACCGTGACGGTGACGTTCACCAGCTGCGCGCTGGTGCGGAACGAGAAGCCGGGTTCCTGCGGCTTCTGCTGCGCCGAAAGCGCGGCCACCGCCGTCATCGCGGCCGCGGCCGTGAGCAGGAGTCTGTTCGGCTTCATGTCTTCCTCTTTCGTCTTCAGTCTTGCGTCTTTCGTCTTAGCGCCGATCGATATGGGCCACCGGCGCCCCGGCGGCATCGCGGAAGCCGATGCGATATCGCGCGACGCCGTTCGCGGCGGCGATGCGCACGACGAACGGCGATTCGTCGCCGGGGGCGAGCGTGGTGAAGTCGAGCGGCGCGCGCGCCGTGGCCACCAGCGCGCCGCCGGCATCGATGAGCGCCGCGGCGGCAAACAGCTTCTCGCGGCCGATCGAATCAGGCGGATTGCGGACGACGCCGCTGATCACGAGCGATCCGTCGGCGGCCTGCTCGTGGCGCAGCGACACCAGGCCGAGCGGCTGCGCGACGGGCGCGGCGGCCGGCGCCGCGATCGACGCAACCGTCTCGGTCGTCGGCGCGCCGGCCCGCGACACGGCCCAGCGGAACGCGAGCGTGAACAGCAGCACCATCACGACGGCGCCGATGCCGATGTAGAGCAGATGGCTGCGCGTGTTCGGGGCCGCCGGCTCGAACAGTCCGGGCGCGGGCGCCGGCGCAAACGACTCGCATACCGGGGCCGCCGCGGTGTCGCGGAAGATTTCCACGTCGGCGGCCGACAACCGGACGGGAGCCGCGGGCCGCGGGCGCGGGACGGGAACCGGCGCCGGCGCGGGACGGGCCGCGGGACGGCGCTCGAGTTTCACGGGCGCATGATCGAAGGCCATCGGCGGCGGCGCGGCGGCAGGCATGCCGGCGAGCGACACGAGCGCGGCGACGCGCGCCTCCGACCGCTGGCGATCCTGGCGCACCAGGCGCATCAGCACGATCGTGAGTCCGATCGCGAGCACCGACGTCAACGAGGCGACCAGAGCAGCTGTATCCATGATTTCCTACCGGAGCTTGAATTCCACCGCGACTTCCACGACGACATCGACGGGCGCGCCCATGCGCCGGGCGGGCGAGAAGCGCCACTGGCGCACCGCGTCGATGGCCTTCTGATCGAGCCCCGCGCCGAGGCGGCGCAGCACTCGGATGTCGCCCACCGAGCCGTCGCGCCGCACGACGATTTCGAGCACGACGTCACCTTCGACGCCCTGACGTCGCGCCTGGTCGGTGTACTGCGGCTTCACTTCGCGCAGCAGCGAAGGCGGATCGATGCCCGAGCCGGGACGGTACGGACCGCCGCCGGTGCCGCCGCCGCTGCCGGGGCCGATACCCGCGCCGTCGCCTTCGCCCATGCCGGTGCCCGAGCCCGTGCCCGCGCCGCCGCCGGTGCCCGCACCGCTGCTGGCCGCGCCGTTCGCGGTGGAATCGAGCGTGCCCGCGCGGTCCTCGGCGTCGGCCGGCGCGCTGACAACGGGCGCGGCCACGGCCGGGGCCGCCGGCGCCGGCTTCGGCATTTCAATCGGCGTCGTCTCACGCATCACCGGACGCACCGGCGGCTGCGACGGAGGCGTGTCGACCCTGGCCCGCGTGCTCACCGGCGGCGGCTTGCGGATGGGAATCGGCGTGCTCGCCGGCCTGGGCGCGGGACGTCTGATTTGAATCTTCGGCGGTGGCGTCTTCTGCCGCATGCCGCCACCTCCTCCGCCGCCGCCAGGGCCCGGCTTCATCAGGAACACCAGCCGCGCCGGATCCGCGCGCTTGACGAGCGCCGCTTCAGTGTCGTGGCTCAGGAGCCCCATCGAGCTTGCGGCGACCAACAGCAGGACTGCCGCGACGTGCAGCGTGCTCGAGAGCGCGAGCGGAAGGCCGGTGTGCCGGCGGGCCGCGATGGGCGGCGACAGGAGCTCGCGGGGACCGCCGGGCGCAGCCGGCACCGCCGATGCGTCAGGCGCGCCCGTCAGGGCGCGGACCGCCGCGGCCGCGTCAGGTTCGGCCACGAAGGTGCCGTCGACCGTCGGGATCAGCCCCGCGGCGATGCGGTCGCGCACGAGCCGGACCGCGACGCCCGCGGCGGTCGCAATCTCGCGCGCGCTGTAGACATCGGCGGCCACCGGCGAACGGTGTTCGGGAATGAACATGTCGGAACTGCCCGCTGAAGGGCAAACGGCTTGCCGGTACGCATGGAACCGGCATGATGGTTTTTCGGCGCAAAACGCGCAGATCTTTGCAGCCGGCCGTGGATGGGCTGTGCTCAGGGCCGGACAGAACGAAGAAAATGGGGGACATGAGGACAACAGCAATTGTCACGGGAGCTTCGAGCGGCATCGGGCGCGCGGCGGCGCGGCGTCTGGCTGCGGACGGCTGGCGCGTGCTGGCGGTCGGCCGCGACCAGGCCGCGCTCGATGCGCTTGCCGGCGAGCTGGGCGACGCCGTCGCCACGCTGGCGGCCGACGTCACCGGCGCCGGCGCGCCGCGAGCCATCGTGCAGGCGGCGACGAAGAACGGGCAGGCGCTCGGCGGCCTGGTGCAGGCGGCGGGCGTGATTGCGGGCGGCGGCGTGGACGCCACGACCGACGAGGCGTGGGACGCGATGTTTGCCGTCAACGTGCGCGCGCCGTTCCGCCTGCTGCGCGAGGCCGCGCCGCACCTCGCGGCGTCGCGCGGCGCGGTCGTCCATGTGTCGAGCGTGACGGGGCTGCGCGCCTTTCCCGGGCTCGCGTCCTACTGCGCGAGCAAGGCGGCGCTCGATCACCTGACACGCGCCGCGGCGCTCGACCTGGCGCCGACGGGCGTGCGCGTCAACGCGGTGAATCCCGGCGTCGTGATCACGAACCTGCATCGGCGCGGCGGCATGGACGAGACGCGCTACGCGGCGTTTCTCGAGCACGCGAAAGACACGCATCCGCTCGGCCGCCCCGGCACGCCAGAGGAGATCGCCGATCTGATTGCGTTTCTGCTGTCGGAGAAGTCAGGCTGGATCACGGGCGAGACGATCGCGATCGACGGCGGACGCCACCTGACGTGCTTGCGGTAATTCTCCAACTCTTAATTCCCTGTCGCCGCCGACTTGATCCCTTCCACGTAGGTTCTGCCTTCCGCGGCGGCGAGAGTCCTCACGCCGCGGAAGCCGGCGGCGCTCAGCATCTGTTGCCGCGCGGATGCGTCTGTCGCCGGCTTCGCGAACAACCCGGCGCGTGGCGCCCGCTCGATCCACAGCAACCGTCCGCCCGGCCGCAGCACGCCGAACAATGCCGTCAGCGCCGCGACCCGATCGAACTCGCCAAGCGCGGCCAGCGTTTCCTCGATCACCGCGACGTCGAAGCTCTCGCGATCGAACGCGAGACGCGGCAGCGGCGCGTCGGCGGTCTCGACGAACGCGCCCGCGGCTTCGATGCGCGCGGCGCGCGCCTTCGCGCCCGCCGCATCCGGCGCGAGTACGACGACGCGGCCGCTCAGACCGGCGCGCATGGCGACCGCCGTTGCCAGCGTCACGTCGTCGGTTCCGGCGAAGAGCACGCGGTCGCCGAGTTTCACGCCAGCCATCGCCAACGGGAGCGCTTCGGGGGGTTGTCCGCGCCGGAAAATGGCCATGCGGGATGATATAGTCCTGTCCGTGAAGAAGGGAATTCAGATCGCTCCCGCCGAGGGAAAACTGGGCATCCTGCTCGTCGGACTCGGCGCGGTCAGCACCACGGTCATCGCCGGCGTTCTGGCCGTGCGCAAGGGGCTCGCGAAGCCGATCGGATCGCTCGTGGAGATGGGCACCGTGCGGCTCGGCAAGCGCACCGACGCGAAGTCTCCGACCATCCGCGAGTTCGTGCCGCTCACGCCGCTCAACGACATCGTCTTCGGCGGCTGGGACATCTTCGAGGACAACTGCTACGAGGCCGCGAAGCACGCCGGCGTGCTCGACGAGAAGCTGCTCGATCAGGTGAAGGATGAGTTGTCGGCCATCACACCGATGTCCGCGGTCTTCGATCGGCACTACGTCAAGCGGCTCGACGGCCCCAACGTCAAGAAGGGGAAGAACAAGAAGGACCTCGCCGATCAGCTGATCGCCGACATCCGGAAGTTCAAGGCCGACAACAACTGCGCGCGCCTCGTGCTCGTGTGGGCGGGATCGACCGAGATCTTCCTCACCGAATCGGCCTGCCACAAGTCGCTCGCCGCGTTCGAGAAGGGGCTCGAAGACAACGACGCCGCCATTTCGCCGAGCCAGATCTACGCCTACGCCGCGATCAGGGAAGGGCTGCCGTACGCCAACGCGGCGCCCAATCTGAGCGCCGAAGTGCCCGCGCTCCGCGAGCTCGCCGCGAAGACCGGATCGCCCATCTGCGGCAACGACATGAAGACGGGCCAGACGCTGATCAAGACGATCATCGCGCCGGGCCTCAAGGCGCGCCTCATCGGCGTCGCCGGCTGGTACTCGACCAACATCCTCGGCAACCGCGACGGCGAAGTGCTCGACGATCCCGAGTCGTTCAAGTCGAAGGAAGAGAGCAAGAAGGGCGCGCTCGACTACATCTTCCAACCGCACCTGTATCCCGATCTCTACAAGGACATCTCGCACGTCGTCCGCATCAACTACTACCCGCCGCGCGGCGACAACAAAGAGGGCTGGGACAACATCGACATCTTCGGATGGCTCAACTATCCGATGCAGCTCAAGATCAACTTCCTGTGCCGCGACAGCATCCTGGCGGCGCCCATCGTGCTCGACGTCGCGCTGTTCCTCGATCTCGCGAAGCGCGCGGGCTTCAGCGGCATCCAGGAGTGGCTGTCGTTTTATTTCAAGAGCCCGATGCACGCGCCGGAGCTCTATCCCGAGCACGATCTGTTCATCCAGCTGATGAAACTGAAGAACACGCTGCGCCACATGCGCGGCGAAGAACTGATCACGCACCTCGGACGGGAGTACTACGACTGATATGGGCGGACGCGTTCAGCCGGCGCTGCTCGGTGGGCTGTTCATCGGCGTCCTGTCCACGCTGCCGATCATCAACATCGGCAACGCCTGCTGCTGTCTCTGGGTCATCAGCGGCGGCGCCCTTGCCGCGTGGCTGCTGCAGCAAAATCAGGCCGAGCCCATCACCGGGGCCGACGGCGCGCTGATCGGCCTGATGGCCGGCATCGTGGGCGCCTTCACCGGGGTGCTGCTGCAGATCCCGGTGGAAATCTGGTTCGGGCCGATTCAGCGCGAGTGGATCCAGCGCATCATGCAGGGGCAGGGCGAGGTGCCGCCGCAGCTCCTCGAGATGCTCAACCGCCGCATGAGCGCCGCCACCATCGTCGCCGACCTCATCTTCCGCCTCGTCGCCTACGTCATCTTCGGCATGCTCGGCGGTGTGCTCGGTGTCGCCATCTTCCGGCGCAAGGGCGCCACCGTCAAGACTGAAGACTGAAGACTGAAGACGAAAGAGGGTTCGCCTTCTTCTTGAGTCTTCAGTCTTTAGTCTTTAGTCTTAACCCATGTCGGAGATAGACAACCTCCTCGACGAGCAACGCCGCTTCCCTCCCTCCCCCGAATGGCGACGGACGGCCGTCGTCACCGATCCGGAGATCTACAGACGAGCCGCTGCGGATCCGGAAGCGTTCTGGGCCGAGCAGGCGCGGACGCTGGAGTGGATCACGCCCTTCACGCGCGTGCTCGAGGGCGGCTTTCCGTCGCCGACGTGGTTCGCCGACGGCACCCTCAACGTCAGCGCCAACTGTCTCGACCGCCACGTGCGCGCGGGTCTCGGCGATCGGCCGGCGTTCATCTGGGAAGGCGAGCCCGGCGACACGCGCACGCTCACGTACGCCGAGCTGCTGAACGAGGTCTCGCGCTTCGCCGGCGTGCTGCGCGCGCAGGGCATCCGCAGGGGCGACCGCGTGGCGCTCTACATGCCGCTCATCCCCGAGCTGGCGATTGCCATGCTCGCGTGCGCGCGCATCGGCGCCGTCCACAGCGTGGTTTTCGGCGGCTTCAGCGCCGACGCGCTCCGCGATCGCATCAACGACTCCGAATGCGCCGCGCTCGTCACGGCCGACGGCGGCTACCGCCGCGGCAACATCGTGCCGCTCAAACAGATGGCCGACGCCGCGCTCGACGGCACGCCCTCGATTCGCACCGTCATTGTCGTCAGACGCGGGGGCCCCTCGACTTCGCTCGGGGCAGGCGATCGCGCCATCGACGTCGAGATGAAGGCCGGGCGCGATCACTGGTACCACGAGCTGATGGCCGAGACGGAAAACAGCCCTGAAGCCCTCTTCCACCCGCCGGAGCCGATGGGCGCCGAGGACATGCTCTATGTCCTCTACACCTCCGGCACGACCGGCAAGCCGAAAGGCATCGTCCACACCACCGGCGGCTATCTGACCGGCGTGGCGACGACGACGAAGTGGGTGTTCGATCTGCGCGAGAGCGACGTCTACTGGTGCACCGCCGACATCGGCTGGGTCACCGGGCACAGCTACGTCGTGTACGGGCCGCTCGCCAACGGCGCCACCGTGCTGATGTACGAGGGCGCGCCCGACTGGCCCGAGAAGGATCGGTTCTGGGCGCTCGTCGAAAAGCACAAGGTCACGATCCTGTACACGGCGCCGACGGCCATCCGGGCCTTCATGCGCTGGGGCACGGCATGGCCCGCGAAACGCGACCTGTCGTCGCTGCGGCTGCTCGGATCGGTCGGCGAGCCGATCAATCCCGAGGCGTGGATGTGGTACCACGAGCACATCGGCCGCGGCCGCTGCCCCGTGGTCGACACGTGGTGGCAGACCGAAACGGGCGCGATTCTCATTACGCCGCTACCCGGCATCACGGAGCTGAAACCGGGCTCCGCCACGACGCCGTTTCCCGGCATCGTCGCGGAGATCCGCAACTCCGACGGCACGCGCGTCGACACGGGCGGCGGGCTGCTGGCCATCACGCGTCCCTGGCCGTCGATGCTCCGCGGCATCTACGGCGATCCCGAACGGTTCGTGAAGCAGTACTTCTCGCGATGGGCCGACGGCGTGTATTTCACCGGCGACGGCGCCCGGGTCGATCCGGACGGCTACATCTGGCTGCTCGGCCGCGTCGACGACGTGCTGAACGTCGCGGGCCACCGGCTCGGCACGATGGAAGTGGAGAGCGCGCTGGTCGATCATCCGGGCGTGGCCGAGGCCGCGGTCGTCGGCCGTCACCACGACATCAAGGGCCAGGCGGTTGCCGCGTTCGTCACCGTGAAAGAAGGCATCGCGGCGACGCCGGCGTTCGCCGAGGAGCTCAAGGCGCACGTCGTGAAAAAGATCGGGGCCATCGCGCGGCCCGATCAGATTCTGTTCGCGGCCGACCTCCCGAAGACGCGCTCCGGCAAGATCATGCGCCGCCTGCTGCGCAACATCGCGGAGGGCAAGGCCCTCGGCGACACGACGACGCTGGCCGATCCGAATGTCGTGGCGAAGCTGAAGGCGGAGTACGAAGAGAAGGAGTAAGCGGCTAGACGCGCCCGCGCAGCCGTTCGACCGCGGCGAGCGACACGTAGGTGTGGCGGCCGCGGCGCGTCGGCGAGAGACGCCCTTCGCGCAGCATGCGGCGGATCGTCAGCGTGCCGGTGCCGAGCGCCGCCGCGGCGGTCGCAATCGAGACCTCATCCGGCCGGATGATGCCGCGCTCGCTGCGATCGCCGCCGTCCATCAGCCCCCTGTTGATCGCGTGCGTCGCTTCGCGCAGCACGTCCTCGGGGCCGACGCCGGCCGGCATCACCTCCGTCCCGATCACCGCGATCGTCATCGTCACCGGCACGCGGCTGCCGTCGCGATGATCTTCGAGCACGAGCCACTGGCGCACGCTCAGGCGAAACCGCTCGGCCAGCATCGCCGCCGCTTCCGGCTCGGTGTCGGGCAGCACCGCGCAGAGCGTGTTGCCGTCGAAGCGCGTGAGCCAGTCGTGCACGCGGAAGTACCGCCGGCTCAGGATGCCCACGCGCTCGAGCACGCGTTCGCTCGTGCCGGGGCCGAGCGTCTCGTCGAGCGCGTGCAGGCGATCGATGGCGATCAGCAGCAGCGCGAGCGGGCGGCCGTGCCGTTCGGCGCGCGCAATTTCGTGCGGCAGCACGAGGTCGAGCAGGCGCCGCGTCAGCACGGTGGTGGTCTGGTCGTAGACGAGCTCGGGCGCCGCATTGAGCGCGGCCGCGTAGCGGGCGAGCAGGGTGAGCGTGCCGCTGCGGACGCGGTGCGCCACGAACGGCCAGGAGACCGATGTGGCGCCCAGATCGGGATCGGGCGCGAGCTCGTCGAGCAGCGCCCGCTCGACGGTGCCGGCCGCCTCGAACAGCACGGCCACGGGCACCCGCGAGGGGCTGATGGCCAGCAGCTCGGCGAGGCGGGCCTGGACCTCGCCGGCGGCCGAGCCTCCGGCCAGCGCCGCCTGGAGCCGGGCGCACGCGCCCATCGCGAGGCGCCAGCCTGCCGCGTCTTCCTGGTCCTCGGGGCGATACCGCTCGGCGTCGGCCTGAATGGCCGGGGCCAGCGCCCTCAGCGCATCGGCAAAGGCCGTGGAAGTCGCGGCTGAGACGAGTTCGTCAGCCACGTCGACCGCAGTTTACGCCAGTGTCCAGGCGTTCGCACCTGGACGCCAGTGTCCAGGCGTTCGCACCTGGACGCCAGGGGCCCGGCGGACGCTAAACCTTGCACCCCGCTGAGCCGACAAGCTTTACGCCCGTGCGCTCCCGCCTCGACGGCAGAGCCGTTCGCGCCGCCGCGCATCTTGTGGTGAAATACAGGATCCCTAGCAACTATGCGCAAGAAAATCGGTGAGTGCCTGATTCAAGCCGGGCTGATCACCGAAGACGACCTGCAGACCGCCCTCACCGAGCACCGCCATACCGGCGAGCGTCTCGGCGCGGTACTGGTGCGCCTGAACCTGGCCACCGAGAAGCAGGTCACCAAGGCGCTCGCGTGGCAGCTCGGATTCCCCTATGTGAGCCTTGCCGACGACCCGCCGGACCCGAGCGTCATCACGCTCATCCCGCGCGAGGTGGCCGAGGAGCGCGGCTGCGTCGCGCTCAAGCTCGAGAAGAACCAGCTGACGATCGCGATGGCCGACCCGCTGCTGTTCAGCCTCGTCCAGGACCTCGAGTTCCAGACAGGCTTCCGCATCAAGCAGGTCGTCGCCACCAAGTCCGACATTCTCGAGTCGATCGGGACGGGCTATCCGGATCGCGCGCTGCAGCTCGCGCGCCGGCGCGACACCGAGATCGACGAGATCTTCGAGACGCCCTCCAGCCGCACGACCGGCGTGGACGGGGACGCCAGCGACGCGGCGCCCATCGTTGACCTGGTCGATCTGGTGATCAAGGGCGCGGTCTCCAGCCGCGCCAGTGACATCCATATCGAGCCGGTCGAAAAGGGCGTGGTCGTGCGGCACCGGCAGGACGGACTGCTGCGCGAGGTCATGAATCTGCCGAAGTGGGCGCACGAAGGGCTCGTCGCGCGCATGAAGGTGATGGCGAGCATGGACATCGCCGAGAAGCGCCTGCCGCAGGACGGCCGCCTGCGCGTGACCGCCGAGGACGGCCACGACGTCGACTTCCGCGTGTCGACGCTGCGCACGCTGTTCGGCGAGAAGATCGTGCTGCGCGTGCTCGACCACCGCAAGGGCGCGCCGCCGCTCGAGGAGCTCGGCATGTCGGCGGCGGGGCTCGAGGAGCTGCGCTTCTTCCTGCGCCACCAGCACGGGATGATCCTCGTGGTCGGCCCGACCGGCAGCGGCAAGACGACCACGCTGTCGTCGGCGCTGACGTCGATCCGCTCCGGCAAAACGAACATCATCACGATCGAGGATCCGATCGAGTACCAGATTCCCGGCGTCAACCAGACGCAGGTCAACGAGAAGGCGCGGCTCACGTTCGCGAGCGCGCTGCGCGCCACCCTGCGCCAGGATCCCGACGTCATTCTCGTCGGCGAGATCCGCGATCAGGAGACCGCGAAGGTTGCGATGCAGGCGGCCCAGACGGGCCACCTGGTGCTGTCGACGCTGCACACCGACGATGCGCCGTCGACCACGACGCGGCTGATGGACATGGGACTCGAGCCGTACGTCATCGGCTCGGCGCTCGTCGGCGTCGTCGCGCAGCGGCTGGTGCGCCGGCTGTGCCCCAACTGCCGCCGGCAGTTCACGCCTCCGGCCGACACGCTCCGGCTGCTGCACATCACGGAGGCCGACGCCGCGGCGATTCCGTTCTACAAGGCGGTCGGCTGCGACGAGTGCAGCCATACCGGGTATCGCGGGCGCATCGGGATCTATGAGGTCATGCGCGTCACCGAGCGCGTGCGCCGGATGATCGCGCAGAAGGCCGGTGAAGACACGATTCGCGAGGCGGCGCTGGCGTCGGGGATGCTGAGTCTCGGCGAAGACGGCCTCGCGAAAGTGAAGGCCGGCGTGACCACGCCCGAGGAGCTGCTGCGCGTGGTCACCGAGGTGCGCGAGATGCGCACGCTCTGCGGCGGCTGCGGCAATACCGTCGCGATCGACTTCGTCGCCTGTCCGTCCTGCGGCCACCGCCTGCAGAACTCCTGCGGCAAGTGCAGCCGCACGCTGCAGCCCGGGTGGAATTTCTGCCCGTACTGCGCGTCGTCGTCCGAGCCGAAAGCGTCCCGGAAATCGAAGCGGCAGCGCGCGGGCGACCCGAGCGAGCTGCCGGCGCCCACCAGGGTCTCGGAATTCAAGAAGGCGTGATCGTGATCGCCCGCCTGCCGTGAGCGAAGCCGAACGGTGAAGGACTACTACACCCTGCTCGCGGTCGACCCCGGCGCGACCATCGACGACATCAAGCGCGCCTTCCGCCGCGAGATCGCCCGCTACCATCCCGACAAGGTCCATCACCTCGGCCGCGAGTTCCAGGCGCTGGCCGCCGAGCGCGCCGCCGAGCTCACCGAGGCCTATCGCGTGCTGATGGACGCGAGCCTGCGCGCCGCGTACGACGAGGAGCGCGGCAAGCCGACGGGCGCCGAAACCGCGTGGCGGCCGCCGGCGCCGCCCGAGACTCCGGCGGCGGAGCCGCCGCCCGGCGCCGCGCGCGCCCGCGCGGAGGCGCCGCCCGAGCCGCCGCCGCGGGAGGCAAAGCGCCCGCAGGCCGACGGCGGCGGCACGTTCGTCCGGCGCATGGCGATCAACAAGATCCGCAACGCCATCGAGCGGGCGCTCGAGGGCGTGACGTCGATGCCCGCGCCGGGCTTCGAGGCGGGCTATCTGGTCAAGGGGAAGCGGTCGCTGTTCGGCAAAGCGGTGCCCGAACGGGTGCTGACGGCGTATGTCGGAAGCGTCACGGCCGGCGCGGTGACGTCGCTCGGCCAGCAGGCGCTGGCGGCGCGCGGCGCGGTCACCGCGCTGACGGTGTTTGCCCTCGGCGAGAGCGTGGGCCCGGCGCCGGAGATTTCCAGCGCGGTGACCGCCCTCAAGCGCCGGGCGCCGGCCGGCGTCACCCTCAGCGTGGTGCCGCTCAACGTGCGCGACTGGAGCGCGATGATGCCGAAGGACGCCTCGGCCAACGCCCGGTCCGTCATCGCGCAACTTACGGCGAAGGACTGACGTAGATCAGATGCGGACGCCGGGGCTGAAGCCCCGGCCTACAATACGGAAACGAATCGATGGCTTTGATTGAAACGCGCGGCCTGTGGAAGACCTATCAGATGGGCTCCGAAGAGATCCACGCGCTGAGCGGCGTGTCGATCGAGATCGAGCGGGGCGAGTATGTCGCCATCATGGGGCCGTCCGGTTCGGGCAAGTCGACGCTGATGAATCTGATTGGCTGCCTCGACACGCCGTCGAAGGGCTCGTACCTGCTCAACGGCAAGCAGGTCAGCGAGATGAACGACGACGAGCTCGCGCGCATCCGCAATGAGGAGATCGGGTTCGTCTTCCAGACCTTCAACCTGCTGCCGCGCGCGACCGCGCTGCACAACGTGGAGCTGCCGCTGGTGTACGGCGGCGTGAGCGGCAAGGCCCGCATCGAGCGGGCGCGCGCCGCGCTGGAGAAAGTGGAGCTGCTCGACCGGCAGACGCACCGGCCGAACCAGCTGTCGGGCGGTCAGCGGCAGCGCGTCGCGATCGCGCGCGCGCTCGTCAACGATCCCTCCATCCTGCTGGCCGACGAACCGACCGGCAACCTCGATTCGAAGACCGGCATCGAGATCATGGGCGTCTTCGCGCGGCTGCACGCGGCCGGCAACACGGTGGTGCTCGTCACGCACGAAGCCGACATCGCGGCGTACGCGCACCGCGCGATCCATATCCGCGACGGGAAGGTCGAGAAAGACGTGCGCAGGGCGGCGTAGCGACTGAATACGGACTTCAGTCCCTCAGATAGAGGCCCAATGTCCGGGCTCCACTTCGCGCAGCGGCAGCGTGCGATCGAAGGCGGCGCCGTCGTAGGGCACGCGCACCGGCCGGCGGGCGGGATCGGGCAGCGGGATGGCGGAGAGCAGCGCGCGCGTGTAGTCGTGGCGCGGCTGTGAGAAGACGCGCTCGGCGTCCGAGAGCTCCACGATGCGGCCGCGGTAGATGACCGCGACCCGATCGCAGATCTGCCGGACCAGCCGGAGATCGTGCGCGATGAAGAGATACGTCAGCTTCAGGCGCTCCTGAAGGTCCATCAGCAGGTTGACCACCTGCGCCTGCACCGACACGTCGAGCGCCGACACCGGTTCGTCGGCGATGATCAGCGACGGATTGAGCGCGAGCGCGCGGGCCAGGCCGATGCGCTGGCGCTGCCCGCCGCTGAACTGGTGCGGGAACCGGTCGAGGTGCGACGGATCGAGGCCGACGAGGCCGAACAGCTCCTCGACCCTCGCGCGCCGCGAGGCCTTGTCGCCGATGCCGTGGATGACGAGCGGCTCCTCGACGATCTGCCGGACTTTCAGCCGCGGATTCAGAGACGAGAAAGGGTCCTGGAAGACGATCTGCAGGTTGCGCCGCTCCAGCCGCATCTGCTCGGGCGGGAGCGTGAGGAGGTTGCGGCCGCGGAAGATCACTTCGCCCGATGTCGGCTCGATCAACCTGAGGATGCAGCGACCCGTGGTCGACTTGCCGCTGCCTGATTCGCCCACGAGGCCGAACGTCTCGCCCTCGCGCACCTCGAACGACACGTCTTCGACGGCCCGCACGATGCGCGGCTTCTGAAACAGCCCGCGCCGCGACTCGAATTCCTTCGTGAGATTCCTGACCGTCAGCAGCGCGCTCACCGGTGGCCTCCGGTCATGTGTTTCCACCCTTCGGAGGCATCATCGGCGACGGATACAGGTAGCACTTCACCGTTCGGCCGCCCTCCATCAGCGCATCGCCGGGGCGTGCCTTGTCGCACGGCTCGAACCGGTCGGGACAGCGCGGCGCGAACGCGCACCCGGGCGGCAGGTTGCCGAGCGGCGGCACCGTGCCTGGAATGGCCCGCAGCTGCCGGCCCTGATCGCGGCCCGGCATCGACCCGAGCAGCCCGCGCGTGTAGGGATGCAAGGGGTCGGCGAAGATGGCGCCCACCGGCGACTGCTCGACGATGCGGCCGGCGTACATCACGGCGACACGGTCGGCCGTTTCCGCCACGACGCCGAGATCGTGGGTGATGAGCAGCAGCGCAAGGCCGAACCGGTCCTTCATTTCGCGCAGCAGATCGAGAATTTCGGCCTGCACCGTGACGTCGAGCGCGGTCGTGGGCTCGTCGGCAATGAGCAGCGCGGGATTGCAGGCGAGGGCCATGGCAATGAGCGCGCGCTGGCGCTGGCCGCCCGACAGCTGATGCGGGTAGTCGCGGAGGCGGCGTTCCGGATCGGGCAGCCGCACCGCGTCGAGCAGCTCCACCGCCTTCCGCCCGGCGGCGCGCCCCGTGGCGACGTCGTGCGCCGCGAGCGTCTCGACCAGCTGTGAGCCGATCGTGAACACCGGGTTGAGCGCGGTCATCGGCTCCTGGAAGACGAAGCCGACCGCCGCGCCGCGGATGCGCCGCAGCTCCCGCTCGCGCAGGCCGCGCAGCTCCGTGCCGTTGAATCGAATCGATCCCTCGACGATGCGGCCCGGCGGCGGCACGAGGCCGATCAGCGCGAGGGCGCTCAGCGATTTGCCGCTGCCCGATTCGCCGACGAGCCCGAGCGTCTCGCCCCGCTCCACATGGAACGTCACGCCGTCGACGGCGCGGAGCGGCCCCGTCGGCGACGGGAACTCGACGGTCAGGTCGTCGATGGAGAGCAGCGGTCGATTGCCGGATTGCGCTGCGGCGTCAGATGAGGAGTTCACGGTGCTCCCCGAACACGCCCCTGAGCGCGTCCGAAATTTCGCCGAGCGTGGCCCTCGCCTCGACCGCGGCGATGATGGGCGGCACGAGGTTCGTGCCGCCGCCGGCGGCGGCCGTGACACTGTCCATGGCGGCGCGCCAGGCGCCGGCGTCGCGCGAGGCGCGGACGGCCCGCACCCGCTCGATCTGGCCCGGCTCGACCTGCGGATCGAGCGCCAGCAGCGGAATCGGCGCGTGTGTGTCGGTCACGTAGGCATTGACGCCGACCACCTGTGCGTCGCCCGTGTCGATGGCCTGCTGCGCGGCGTAGGCGGCGTCCTGGATCTGGCGCTGCACGAGCCCCGCCTCGACGGCGCGAAGCGTGCCGCCGGCCTTGTCGATGGCGTCGAGGAGCGCCTCGGCGCCGGCCTGGATGGCGGCCGTCCGCCGCTCGATCTCCCACGCGCCGCCGGCGGGATCCACCGTGTTCGCGACCCCCGATTCCGACGCGATGATCTGCTGCGTGCGCAGCGCGATGCGCGCCGCCTCCTCGGTCGGCAGCGCGAGGGCCTCGTCGCGCCCGTTGCAGTGTAGCGACTGCGTGCCGCCGAGCACCGCGGCGAGCGCCTGGATGGCGACACGGACGATGTTGTTGTCGGGCTGCTGCGCGGTCAGCGTGCTGCCGCCGGTCTGCGTGTGGAACCGCATCTGCAGCGCGCGCGGCTCGGTGGCGCCGAACCGCTCGCGCATCACCCGCGCCCACAGCTGCCGGGCGGCGCGGAACTTCGCGATCTCCTCGAGGAAGTCGTTGTGCGCGGCGAAGAAGAAGGACAGCCGGCGCCCGAACGAGTCGACGTCGAGCCCGGCATCGCGCGCGGCCTCGACGTACGCGACGGCGTTGGCGATCGTGAACCCGACTTCCTGCACGGCGGTCGCGCCCGCCTCGCGGATGTGGTATCCGCTGATCGAAATGGTGTTCCAGTTCGGCAGCTCGCGCTCGCACCAGGCGAAGATATCGGTGACGATTCGCAGGGAGTGCCGCGGGGGGAAGATGTACGTGCTCCGCGCGATGTACTCCTTGAGGATGTCGTTTTGAATGGTGCCCGACAGCGCGGCCGGGGCCATGCCGCGGCGCCGCGCGACGGCCACGTAGAGCGCGAGCAGGATGATGGCCGTGGCGTTGATCGTCATCGACGTGGAGACGCGGTCGAGCGGGATGCCGTCGAACAGCGTCGCCATGTCGTCGATCGAGTCGATGGCGACGCCGACGCGGCCGACTTCGCCCGCCGACATGGGGTGATCGGAGTCGTACCCCATCTGGGTCGGCAGATCGAAGGCCACGCTCAGGCCGCTGACGCCGCGATCGAGCAGGTAGCGGTAGCGCCGGTTCGACTCCGCCGCCGTGCCGAACCCGGCGTACTGCCGCATGGTCCACAGGCGGCCGCGGTACATCGTGGGCTGGATGCCGCGCGTATAGGGATAGACGCCGGGCCGGCCGGCGCCGGGGTCTGGCTCAGCCGGAACATCGGCGCGCGTGGCAAACAAACGATCCGGCACCTCGAAATTCTATAGCGGGTTGGCCTGTACGGACCGTGGTACAATGCCCGCCAAGTTCCCACTCTGCAGCTCACGCTCACCATGGACATCAGTGCATGCGCGTTCGCCGCCCGTTTCGCCAGAAGCAGGGCCGTCGACGTACGCACATCAGCGCCCGGCATCCCGGACCGGACGCAAAGCAGGAGGCCTTGACATGGATAACGTCACGAACCGGCTGGCCCGGGAGATGGCAGATGCCATTGCCGCCGCAGTTGCCGACGATCAGCGCGTCGAAGCATGCCGCGAGAAGGCACGCGCCGCCGGCTATGAATTGCGTGTGACGCTCGAGGCCGTCGTCGGATTCGCGGGCCGGACGAAACCCGGCGGGCCGGGCGGCCAGCGCCAGTCGAAGCCGCGCGCGCGCACCCACCAGGCGCAGTCGACGGAAATCAGCGCCAACGATCGGCGCTTCCTGCGCTCGCTGCGCATCGCGGCCGACGAGCCCACGGAGAAGCAGGTCGAATAGCTAGTCCCGCAGGTCCTTGCCGGTCATCCCGTCGCTGAGCGGAATGTTCAGCAGGCCGAGGATGGTGGGCGCCACGTCGCACAAGGCTCCGTCGCGAAGCGGCGGGGCCTTTTCTTCGAAATCCACCAGCATCACGGGCACGAGGTTGGACGTGTGCGCCGTATGCGGCGCGTTCAGCTCGTCGTCCCACATCTGCTCGGCGTTGCCGTGGTCGGCGGTCACGATCACACGCCCTCCCGCCGCGCGCATAGCCGAGGCCAGGCGGCCGAGACAGGCGTCGAGCGTCTCCACCGCTTTCACCGCCGCCTCGAGGTTGCCGGTGTGGCCGACCATGTCGGCGTTGGCGAAGTTGCAGATGATCACGTCCTGCGCGCGCTGCTCGACGCGGGCGACGAACGCGTCGGCGACGGCCGGCGCGCTCATCTCGGGCTGCAGGTCGTAGGTCGCGACCTTCGGCGAGGGGACGAGGAGGCGGTCCTCGCCGTCGTACGGCCGCTCCTCGCCGCAGTTGAAAAAGTACGTCACGTGCGCGTATTTCTCGGTCTCGGCAAGCCGCAGGTTGGTGACGTGAGCCGCCGCGAGCACTTCCGCGAGGCTGCCCGACAGCGACTGCGGATCGAAGATGACGGGCAGGCGGTACGTCGCATCGTACCGGGTCATCGTCGTGAGGCTGACGCGAGGCGCCGGGTTCCGGGTGAAGCCCGTGAAGTCCTGGAACGCCAGGGCCTGCGTCAGCTGGCGCGCGCGATCGGCGCGATAGTTGAAGAAGATGACCTCGTCCTCATCGCGGATCGGGCCGGCGGGGCTGCCGTCGGCGCCGGTGCAGACGATCGGCTCGAGGAACTCGTCGGTCACCCCGCGCTCGTAGGAGGCCTCGATCGCCGCGAGCGGTTCGGACGTGCGGAGGCCGTCGCCGCGCACCAGGGCGTTGTAGGCCTTCCCGGTGCGCTCCCACCGCGTGTCGCGGTCCATGGCGTAGTAGCGTCCCACGATCGTGGCGAGGCGTCCGGCCCGCGCGCGATCGAACACCTGCTGGAGCGCCGGCAGATACCGGCGGGCGCCGGCCGGCGATGCGTCGCGGCCGTCTGTGATCGCGTGCACGTAGATGCGCGTGAGGCCGCGCTTCGCGGCGAGCGCCAGCAGCGCGTACAGGTGCCGCTGGTGGCTGTGCACGCCGCCGTCGGAGAGCAGTCCGATGAAATGCAGCGCGCGCGCGCCGTCGGCGGCGCGCGCGAAGGCCGCGTTCAGCGGGCCATTCCGCTCGAGATCGCCTTCCGTCACCGCGTGATCGATGCGCGTCAGGTCCTGGTAGACGACGCGACCGGCGCCCATGTTCATGTGGCCGACCTCGGAGTTGCCCATCTGGCCGGCGGGCAGGCCCACCGCCTCGCCCGACGCCTGCAGGCGGGCGACGGGGAAGCGCGACGCGAGCTCGTCGTAGACGGGCTTCCGGGCGAGCGCGATCGCGTTGTGATCGCGTTCGGCGCGGATGCCCCAGCCGTCGAGGACGACGAGCGCGAGCGGGCGGCGCGGCGCTTGCCCCGGGCGCAGTCGAGGGGTCACCGCAGGGACTTCAGCGCGGCGCGGCCCGCGAAGCGCGCGCCGGAGCCGAGCGACTCCTCGATGCGCAGCAGCTGGTTGTACTTGGCGATCCGGTCCGAGCGGCTGGCGGACCCGGTCTTGATCTGGCCGGCGCCGGTCGCGACGGCGAGGTCGGCGATGGTCGTGTCTTCGGTTTCCCCCGAGCGGTGCGAGATGACCGAGGCGTAGCCGGCGGCCCGCGCCATGTCCACCGCGTCGAGCGTTTCGCTGACCGTGCCGATCTGATTGAGCTTGACGAGCAGCGCGTTGCCCACCTTCTCACGGATGCCGCGCGCGAGAATCGACGGATTCGTCACGAACACATCGTCGCCCACCAGCTGCAGATCGGCGCCGAGCCTGGCGGTCAGCGCCGCCCAGCCGGCCCAGTCGCTTTCCGCGAGCCCGTCTTCGATGGAGATGATCGGGTAGCTGCGGCGCCATTCCTCGTAGAGGGCGATCATCTCGGCCGATGATTTGCGGCCCTCGCCGGATTTGGCGAGATCGTAGACCTGCTGCGATTCATCGAAGAACTCGCTGGCCGCCACGTCGAGCGCGACGAAGACGTCCTTGCCTGGGGCGTAGCCGGCCTTTTCCACCGCCTTGATCACGAGCTCCACCGCTTCGCGGTTCGACGACAGATTCGGCGCGAAGCCGCCCTCGTCGCCGACGCCCGTGGCGAGCCCCCGCGCCTTGAGCAGCGCGCGCAGCGCGTGGAACGTCTCGACGCCGGCCCGCAGGGCCTCCGAGAACGACGGCGCGCCCAGCGGCATCACCATGAACTCCTGGAAGTCCACGTTGGTGTCGGCGTGGGCGCCGCCGTTGAGGATGTTCATCATTGGTACCGGCAGCGTGCCGGGCGTAAAGCCCGGCGCGCCGCCGTGGGGCACGGGAAGCATGCCGGTGGACGTGGCGTGCACGTCGTCGGGCAGCAGCGCGGCAAGGCTCTCCCAGAGCGGGCGCCCTTCCGCCGCCGCGCGCGCGTGCGCCAGCGCCATCGACACGCCGAGGATCGCGTTGGCGCCCAGCCGGCCTTTGTTCGGCGTGCCGTCGAGCGCCGCGAGCCGTGTGTCCACGTCGCGCTGGTTGGCGCGCATACCGGCCAGCGCTTTCGCGATCTCGCCGTTGACGGCCGCCACGGCGGCCGTCACGCCTCTGCCGTTCCACCGCGCGGCGTCGCCGTCGCGGAGCTCCAGCGCCTCGCGCTGGCCGGTCGAGGCGCCCGACGGCACCGCGGCGCGGCCGGTCGCGCCGCTGTCGAGCACCACCTCGACTTCCACCGTCGGGTTGCCGCGCGAATCCAGAATCTGCCGTCCGTGAATGGACCGTATCGTCATTTTTTCTCCGGCGGGGGCCCCTGCACCCCGCCTGGCTCGGTCGCTCGCGGGGCCCCAGCGCCCCGCTCCGCTCTCTCGCGTTCTCAGGTCGTGTTGACCCGGTCGACTTCGGCCTCGAGTGCGAGCGCCTCCTCGTCGAACGGGCCGATGAACGGCTGATCCTCGTCGGTCACCACCACGACGCCGCGCTCGCTGACCGTATGGCGCTTCGCATCCTCGGCCTGGTTGTAGCCGATCCAGGCGCCGCGCGGCACGAAGACATCCCGATCGACGATCGCGTTGCGGATGCGCGCGTGACGGCCGACCCGGACGCCCGGCATCAGGATGCTGTTCTCGATCGTGCAGAAGCTGCGCACGCGCACGTTCGGGCCGAGCACGCTGCCCGCGACTTGGCTGCCCGAGATGATGCAGCCGGCCGAGATGATCGAATCCACGGCCGTGCCGTGCCGCCGCGCATCGGCGAACACGAACTTCGCCGGGGGCGCCTGCGGCTGGTGCGTGCGCAACGGCCAGTCCGGATCGTACAGGTTGAACTGCGGGTTGACGCGGCACAGGTCCATGTTCGCTTCGTAGTAGGCGTCGATCGTGCCGATGTCGCGCCAGTACTGCGACGCCTTCTTGTTCTCGTCGTGGAAGCGGTGCGCGAAGACCTCCGCCCCCTCGGCGATCATCAGCGGCAGGATGTCGCGGCCGAAGTCGTGCGCCGTCTCCCGCGCCGCGTCCTCCTCGAGCACGCGCTTGAGCGTCCCGGTTTCGAAGACGTAGATGCCCATCGACGCCAGCACGGCCGGCACGTCGCCGAGCACGGCCGGATCCTTCGGCTTCTCGAGAAACCCGGTCACGCGGTCCTGGTCGTCCACCCTGACGATGCCGAAGCGGCCGGCCTCGTCGCGGGGGATGTCGAGGACGGCGAGCGTGGCCTTCGCGCCGCGATCGATGTGCGTGCGGAGCAGCTTGGCGTAGTCCATCTTGTACACGTGGTCGCCCGACAGCACGATGACGTGCCGCGGCCGCTCGGGGAGGATGGAGTACAGGTTCTGATAGACCGCGTCGGCCGTGCCCTGGTACCAGTGCTCGCCGACCCGTTTCTGCGGCGTGAGCACCTCGACGAACTCGCCGAGCTCGTCCGACACCACGTTCCAGCCGAGCCGCACGTGCCGGTTGAGCGACAGCGACTTGTACTGCGTGGCGATGAAGATGCGGCGGAGGCCGGAGTTGATGCAGTTGCTGAGCGTGAAGTCGATGATGCGGTACGGGCCGCCGAAATAGACGGCCGGCTTGGCCCGTTCGCGCGTCAAAGGATACAGACGCTCGCCCACGCCGCCCGCCAGCACGATGACCACGGTTTCATCGAGGTACACAGCTGGGCGATCTTTATGCGAAACGGGGGCCGTTTCAACGCCTTTGACCGGGGCCTTGACACTGGCCTATCATGGTTAGCTGGCGGAACGTTCCTCGCCCCTCGGCTCCCGGAGGTGGTTATGACTCGGCGACATCGGCTCGTCGCGGCGGCGCTCGCAGGTCTTGGCGGCCTTTCCGGCGTCGCTGCGTCCGACGCGGCCGCGCAGTCTCCCCGGCCGGGCCCGCTCAAGATCACCGAGCAGGCGCACGCCTCGCAGGCCCGCATCGCGGGCACGATCAGGGACGACCAGGGCACGGCCGTCCAGGGCGCCATCGTCACGGCCATGGGCGTCACCGACAGCCTGACGATCAGCGACGCCGCGGGCCGGTTCTCGATGGCCCTGCCGCCGGGCGAATACCAGATTCGCGTCCACCTCGAGGGCTACTCCTCCACGTTCAACCCGATCCTGATGCTGCGCGCCGCGACCAGCACGACGCGCGACATCGTCCTGCGCCGCACCGGCGAGCGCAGCGTGCTGGCGGCCGGCCTGGGCGGCGCGCCGTCCATCCCCTCGATTGGCTCGAACGACCCGAAGCCGCATCCGCACACCGAACAGGCCTGGCGCCTCCGGCATCTGAGGCGCTCCGCGCTCCGCGACTCGAACGCGCTGCCCGATGGGCTGGCCGACGAGACGGGCGCGTGGGAGACGTTCGGCCGCGCGGTCGGCCTGCCGGCGCGCCTGGCATCGTCGCTCTTCACGGATCTGCCGCTGGACGGCGAGTTCCGGCTGCTGACGGCCGGCGCCATCGGCCCGTACGCGCCGACGTTCGGTGAATTCGGCTCGGGCGGCGTCGCGTATCTGAGCGTGCGCGCGCCTGTCGGCGCACACGGCGAGTGGTCGGTGCGCGGCACGATGTCGAGCGCCGACTTCAGCACGTGGCTCGTGGCCGGCGACTACGTCGCGAAGGCGAAGAACACGCACGCGTTCAACGTGGGCATGACCTACGGCAGCCAGGGCGTCGCGGCGTCCGATCGCAGCCCGATGGCCGTCGCCGCGGTGCTGGCCGAACGCACCCGCAACGCGGGACAGGTCTACGCGTTCGATCGCTGGCGCATTTCGCCGACCGTGCTCGTCGATTACGGCAGCCGCATCGACTATTACGACTACCTGTCGTCGCGCTCGGTGCTCTGGAGCCCCGTGGCGGCGCTCGAGATCACGCCCTGGGGTGAAGGCTCGGCCACGTCGCTCAAGGTGGCCGCCTCGGCGCGACGCGACGCGCCGGGCTCGGCCGAGTTCACGCCGCCGCCGGCCGGCCCGTGGCTGCCGCCGCAGCGCATGTTCGCCGCCCTGCCGGGCAGCACGTTCGACGTCGAGCGCACGAACCACGCCGAAATCGGCATCGAGCATCGCTTCGACGACGCCTATACGATCGGGCTGCGGCACTTCGCGCAGCGGACGGCGAACCAGGTCGCGTCGCTCTTCGGGCTCGACCGCCCGGGGCTGCCGCCCGAGGGCGGGCATTATTTCGTCGCGTCGATTGGCGACGCGTCGATTGACGGATGGGCCGTGCGCATCAGCACGCCGGACGGACAGCCGATCCGCGGCTCGATCGACTACGCGGTGGCCGACGTGGAGTGGATGCCGGTCGCCGACGTCCCGGCGCTCGTCGGCCGCGCCGCGCGCGACGGCGGCGACCGCATTCACGACGTCACGACGTCGCTCGGCGCCGACGTGCCGCAGACCAAGACGCGCATGCTCATCGTCTATCGCGTCAGCAACGGCTACGCCACCCTCGACGGTCCGGCGCTCGGCGCGCGCTTCGACATGCAGCTCAATCAGGGCCTGCCGTTCCTGCCGTCCACCGCAGGGGAATGGGAAGTGCTGCTGTCGGTCAAGAACACGCTGCGCGACCAGCGCTTCGGCATGTCGATGCTCGACGAGCTGCTTGCCGTTTCGGCCCCGACGCGGGTCGTGGGCGGCGTGCAGGTCAAATTCTAGCGGCCCGGCCACGGGTTCAGGGATTTGAATCCGTGATCCGCACTGTTGGAGCAACGGCGCCCACCCGGGCGCCGTTTCTTTGTAACCTGTTGAAAAATCGATGATTTCGGCCTGCGCCGTCCCCCTCCGCACGGTATACCGATTGCTGTGTCGGACGGGCTACCTCACATGACCACAGCCGTCACCCGTTTGCACGCCTGGGCCCGAGTCGCGATGCCTGTCATGGTCGCCGCGGCTTTGCTGTGCCTGGCGGTGGCGAACGTCGGCCTGCGCCGCTCGTTCGAAGGCGAGGTCGAAGACGGTGTGCTGTGGACGAGTGAGGGCGCTGACGTCATCGCGAGCGCCGTCGCGGAGGATGGACCGGGAGCCCGTGCGGGCGTCCGGGTCGGCGACCGGCTGCTCGCGATCGACGGACACAGGGTGGCATCGGCCGGTGATGTCCCGGTGTTGCTGCACGGCGTGGAGCGCGGCGATCGGCTGCGCTACAAGGTGCTGCGGCTCGAGGCGCAGGCGTACATCGACATCGACGTCCAGCCCGTGCCGCAGGGCAATCGCGCGCTCTACTACGTGCTGGCGGTCACGGGGATCTTCACGCTGCTGGTGGGCGCCGCCGTGCGGCTGCGCCGGCCGCAGGACCCGGCCACGCTGCATTTCTTCTGGCTCACGGTGGCGTTCTTCGGCGTCCTGGCGTTCTCCTTCAGCGGCCTTCTCGACACGCTCGACTGGGTGTTCTACTGGGCCGACGTCACGGCGCTCTGCCTGCTGCCGCCGCTCTTCGTGCACTTCGCGCTGGTGTTCCCGGATCGCCCGAACGCCTGGGTGCGCAGCGAGCAGGGCACGCGGCTGCTGCCGGCCCTCTACCTGCCGGCGCTGCTGCTGGCGGCCGCGCGCATCGCGCTGATCTCGCGCGGCGCGGGCGGCGACCTGTTCAGCGAGTTCATGGGCCGGCTCGACATGCTCGAGCTGCTGCACCTGTCGATCAGCCTGCTCGCGGGCCTCGCAATCATGACGCGCACGCTGCAGCGGCTGCGGTCGGTGACGGCGCGGCGGCAGCTGCGGTGGATTGTGTGGGGCACGGCGGTCGGCGCGCTGCCGTTCGTCGCCGGCTATGCGTTGCCGACGTCGCTCGGCCGGTCGTCGCTGCCCGGGTTCGAGTTCACGGCCGCGCTCCTGGGGATCGTCCCGCTGGCCTTTGCGTCCGCCATCGTCCGCTGGCGGCTGATGGACGTCGAGGTGATCGTCAAGCGCACGCTCGCGTACGCGGCGGGGCTGGCGGCCGTGGCGGCGATTTACGGCATCCTGCTGCAGATTGCCACCGACGTCTTCCTCGAGGGCGATCCGAACGACGAGCACAGCAACGTCATTGCGCTGCTGGCCACGATGGTGGTGGTGCTGCTCGCGAACCCGCTGCGCGTCGCCATTCAGAACGCGCTCGATCGCCTCTATTACCGCGATCGCTACGACTACCGCCGCGCGCTGGTCGCCTTCGCGAGGGATCTGAACAGCGACCTCGACCTGCAGCGCCTGAGCGAGCGTCTGGTCGGACGCGTGCGCGACACGCTGGTCGTCGAGCGCATGGCGCTGCTGGCGTTTGCCGACACGGACGGGCGCTTCACGCCGCTCGCGTCGCACGGCTTCGCCGAAGGCGAGCCCGTCATCGAGCCGGCCACCGAGCTGGCCGCGCGCCTGAAGGCGGGCCACATCGTGGTGGTGGACGAGGGGCCCGTGTCCACGTCGCGGCGCCTGCCGGTGGGCGAGCAGCTGCAGTGGCGCGACCTCGGGGTGCACGCGTTCGTGCCGTGCGTGGCGAAGGAAGGCACGATTGCGGCCATGGCCGTCGGGCGCAAGCAGCCGGGCGAGCCGCTCAGCAGCGAGGACGTGACGCTGCTCGTGGCGGTCGCGGGACAGGTGGCCACGGCCGTCGAGAACGCGCGCCTCTACCGGCAGCTGCGGCAGAAGGCCGACGAGATCGATCGGCTCCGCGAGTTCTCCGACAGCGTGCTCGAGTCCCTCAACGAAGGCCTGCTCGTGGTCGACCTGGCCGATCGCATCGTGCGCTGGAACCGCCAGATGGACGCCATGTACGGCGCCGCGCGCGCCGGCGTCGTCGGCCGCACGCTCGACGACGTGTTCGACGCGCCGTTCGTCGCGAGCCTGCGCGCGGCGCGGCGCGACAGCGCCGCCGGCACCGCCTCGCTGTACCGCGTGCCGCTCGCCTCGCGCCACGCTGACAGCCCGCGCGCGCTGCTGCTGAACATCGCGCTGGCGCCGCTCTGCACGCCCGACGGCGCCACGACCGGCTCGATCATCGTGCTGCAGGACATCAGCTCGCGCGCGCAGCTCGAGGAGCAGCTGCAGATTTCGGAGAAGATGGCCTCGATCGGCCTGCTGGCGGCCGGCGTCGCGCACGAGGTGAACACGCCCCTCACGGGCATCTCGAGCTACACCCAGATGCTGCTCGAGAAAGCCGATCCGGACGACCCGCGCACCAAGGTGCTCGAGAAGATCGAGCGCCAGACGTTCAGGGCCGCGAAAATCGTCAACGGCCTGCTCAATCTGGCGCGGCCCTCGCAGGGCGAGTCGCTGCACGCGGTCGACGTCAACGCCGTCGTCAACGACGTCCTGTCGCTGCTCGAGCACCAGCTGAAGACCGGCAGCATCAAGGTGCGCAAGGAGCTGTCGGCCGCGCCGGCCATCGTCCACGGCATCGAATACAAGCTGCAGCAGGTGCTGCTCAACCTGCTGCTGAACGCCCGCGACGCGATGCCGAAAGGCGGCTGGCTGACCGTTGCCACGCGGTCCGACGGCGGGCAGGCCGTCGTCGACGTGTCCGACACGGGCGTGGGCATCCCCGGCGAGCACCTGGGCCGGATCTACGACCCGTTCTTCACGACCAAATCGATCGGCCGGGGCACCGGCCTGGGGCTGTCGATCACCTACGGCATCGTGCAGGAGCACGGTGGTACGCTGGCTTGTGACAGCGCGGTCGGCAAGGGCACGACCTTCACGCTGGCGCTTCCGCTCGCCGCCGTCCGCGCGGGCGAAATCGCCAACTGAGGACCGACATTCCGCACATGACCCGTCCGAACTCCGCCAGCATCCTCGTCATCGACGACGAGGAGATCATGCGTGAGATTCTCGAGACGCTGCTGACGAGGGAGGGGTACGCCGTGCGCGCGGCGGCCACCGCCACCGAGGGCATCGAGCTCGCGAAGGCGATGCCGTTCGACGCCGTGATCCTCGACGTCATGCTGCCCGACATGAACGGCATCGCGGCGCTCGAGGAGATCAGGCGGGTCGACGAGGAGCTGCCGGTACTGATGATCACCGCCTTCGCCTCGGTCGAGACGGCGATCTCGGCCATGAAGCGCGGCGCGTTCGACTACATCACCAAGCCGTTCAAGAACGACGAGGTGCTGGTCGTCCTCAACAACGCGACCGAGCGCCGCCGGCTGGTCGCCGAGAACCGCGCCCTCAGGCAGAACCTGCAGGCGAGCGCGAACCGGTTCGGCGGCATCATCGGCCGCAGCGGCCGGATGCGCCAGGTCTTCGACATGGTGCTGCAGGTCGCGCCGAGCCGCGCGACCGTGATGATTCAGGGCGAGAGCGGCACCGGCAAGGAGCTCATTGCGCGCGCGCTGCACGTGCACTCGACGCGCGCCGAGAAGCCGTTCGTCACGGTGAACTCCGGCAATCTGCCGCCCGATCTTCTCGAATCGAATCTCTTCGGGCACGTGAAGGGCGCCTTCACCGGCGCCGTGTATCCGAAGAAGGGCCTGTTCGAGCTCGCCGACAAGGGCACCATCTTCTTCGACGAGATCGGCAACGTGCCGCTCGACACCCAGGCCAAGCTGCTGCGCGTGATCCAGGAGCGCGAGTTCATGCGGCTCGGCGGCGTCGAGACGATCCGGGTCGACGTGCGCATCATCGCGGCGACCAACGTCGACCTGCAGCAGATGATGGACGAAGGCCGCTTCCGGGAGGACCTGTACTACCGGCTCAACGTCATCAACCTGCAGCTGCCGCCGCTGCGCGACCGGAAGGAGGACATTCCGCTGCTCGTGCAGCACTTCCTCGAGAAGTACGGCGTCGAGAACCACAAGGCGGGCCTGGAGGTCACGCCGGAGGCGCTCGACGTCCTAGCCGACTACGACTGGCCGGGCAACATCCGGGAGCTCGAGAACACCATCGAGCGCGCCGTCGTGTTGGCGAACGTCCCCCGCATCGACAGCGATCTGATTCCGGAGAACATCCGCACCAACCGCTCGTTCCGGATGCCGCAGATCAACGTGCCGCCGGAGGGCATTCCGTTCCGCGAAGTCGTGTCCGATTTCGAGAAGAGCCTGATCGAGTCGACGCTCGAGGCGGCGGGCGGCGTCCAGAAGCGCGCGGCGGAGCTGCTGCAGATCAAGCCGACGACGCTCAACGAGATGATCAAGCGGTACGACATCCACCCGAAGAAGCGGAAGGCCGAGGCCGAGTCGCCCGTCGAGTAGGGCGCTATCGCCGCCGTTGCGGGACGCTGGCCGCCGGCTGGCGCATCGCGGTGAACAGCTTCTCGTACTTTCCGATCACGATGTCCCAGCGGTAGTTGCGCCGCACGTATTCGCGCCCGTTGCGCCCCATGGCCGTGCGCAGCCGCTCGTCTTCCATCAGCAGTGTCAGCGCTTCGACGAACTCGTCGCGGTCGCCGTAATAGAGGCCGGCGTTGCTGGCCTTGCAGTGCTCGGCGACGACCTCGCTGCGCGCATTGGCGAGCACCGGCGTGCCGACCGCGAACGCTTCGAGCGCCAGCAGCGACAGGCTTTCGAGCGGCGACGGGACGATGACGACCGTGGCGGCTTCGAGGGCCTGAAGGCGCTCCTGATCGGTGAGCGTGCCGCCGAAGCGGACCCACGGTTCCTCGGGAATGGGCATCAGCTTGGCGCCCATGAGGAACAGCGTGCTGTCTCCTCCCCCCGCGACATACGTCGCGAAGTACTCGAACAGCTCTTCGCAGCCCTTGCCGGGATCGATGCGCCCGCCGTAGAGCGCGAACTTGCCGTCGATACGGTGCCGTCGGCGGAAGAACGCGCCGCGCTGCCGGAGATGCGCGGGCAGCGGCTCGGGGCCGACGTCGTGATCGCCGGGATCGTCGGGATCGGACGTCGCGCCCTCGCGCAGCGGCGTGAGGTCGACCCCGCAGCCCACCACCTCGTCGGCGATGGTCCGGATCTCGAACGTGTCCTGCAGGAATGTCCGCTCGACGGCCGTGTTGTAGGCCATCGCGGCCGGCAGGCTGAAGACATCCTTGTAGATGCCCAGGTGAATGGCCGGCTCGTCGTGCGCGGTCGGGACGAGAATGCTGCGCGACGGATCGGCCCTGAGGCCGAGGACGGTCGGCGCGTAGAGGTACGTGAAGAAGATCAAGACGTCGTAGCTTTGCGCGTTGCGCTCGAGGTACTCCTGCAGCGCCGGGCACCACGGCCCCTGCTGCTTGAGCCACTCCATCTCGTCCTGGCGCGAATGGTCGTTGTTGAAGATCCAGTCGCTGTAGGTGTTGAAGGCGGCGATGTCGCGCGTGCGCGCGTTGGCGAAGCGGCGCACGTTGACGCCCCGCACGCGGTCGGTGCCTTCCGGGTACTCGTTGGCCCACGTGACGTAGTCGCGCGCGCAGGTCGTGAGCACCTCGACCTGGTGGCGCGCGGCCAGCCGCTCGGCAATCAGCCGGCAGTGGTACTCCGAGCCTCCGAGGATCTCCGTGCCGTAGCGCTGGATGACGAAGCCGACCTTCACGAGAACCTCGAGACAAGCGCGCGCAGGTCGCTGTCGACCCGCGCCGGCGCGAAATGGGCGGCGCGCACGCGTTGTCCTTCGATCACGCGCGTCCGCAGCGATTCATCGTATATCACCTGCCCGAGCAGCTCGGCCGCCGGCTCGAAGTCCTTCGGCGAGAACATCAGGCCCGCGCCGCCGAGCGTTTCCGGCACCGCGCCCGCCTCGTAGGCCACGATCGGCACGTCCATCGCCATGGCCTCGACCAGCGGCGCGCAGAAGCCCTCGTGCTCGCTCAGCGACACGTAGGCGTGTGACGCGCGGTAGACCGCGGCAAGCTCCTCGTCGGGCAGCGGCCCGGTGAAGACGAAGCGCTCGGGCAGCATCTGAAAGCGATCGATCAGGCCGCGGATCATCGCGTAATAACGCGGCATGATGTCATGGCGGCCGACGAAGATGAAGCGGTACCGCGAGTCCACGTACCGCTTGTAGTGCTCGGCCAGCAGGATGTGGTCCTCGATTTTCTTGTTGGGCACGATGCGGCCGACGAACAGGATGTTGGCCCAGTCGTCGGTCAGCATCTTCCGGACGGCCGGCCGGTCCGGCGCGTGCGTCAGCCGCTCGAGATCGACCGCCAGCGGCAGCACGCCCGTGCGCTCGAAGCCCATCGACTCGAGCTCCGCGCGATTGAACTCCGAGACGCCGAGCGCCAGATCGGGCACGCCGACCAGCGTGGCCAGCTCCGCGCGGCCGGCGCGCGCGAGTCCGAAGACGCCCGCATCGAATGGCGCGAAGAAATGCGCCGGCGTGATGTTGTGGTACACGAGCACGCGGCCCTGCGACAACCGCGCGAACGGCGCAGACAGGGGAGAGGGCAGCGCGTAGTGATAGATCGTGACGTCGGCGCGCCGGGTCTCGTCCTCCGACCAGGGCAGGACGTCGCCGCGCAGATCCTCGTCTATCGTCAGCGCGTAGATCTCGGACTGGTGCCCCTGCGCGCGCAGCACCGTCCGCATGCGCCGCGCGCTGTCGCCGACGGCATCCAGCCGGTGCGCCGCCGGTATCCATTGGTTAACGATCAAGTGAATCTCTCAATCGTCCTTCAGCGCTTCTCATCGGCACCTGCGCGCTCGATGACGGAGGCCTCTGGAGGGGGCGGCAGCGCCTTGTACGCGGCGGGGCGATATTGCCGCAGCTCCTCGAGCGTCTCGGCCTCCTCGAACTGCCGCCAGAAATCGAGCGTGACGTCGGGCATCGGCTTGCGCGGCGCGCTCAGCATGCGATCGAGATGGCCCAGCAGGATCCGGTCGAAGTCGCGCGTCCTGTGGCGCGTGAGCGACGCGTCCTGGCCGTCGAGGACGCCCTCGCGCAGCGCGCCGTCGGTGACGACGGCGTTGATGAGCGAGGCGACGAGCACCGGGTCCTTCTCCTCGAACAGCACGCCGGCGCCGTCCATCGTTTCCGGCACGGCCGTGGCGGCGTAGGCGATCACCGGCACGGCCTTGTGGAAGGCCTCGAGCAGCGGCACGCAGAAGCCTTCGTGCTCGCTGGCGCACAGGAAAATGTCGGCGACATCGTACAGCGCCGTCAGCTCCTGATCGCTGATTTGCCCGAGGATGTGGACGTCGGTGGCGCCCAGCGTCGCGACGAGGCCCTGCACCTGCGCGAGATAGCCGTCGAAGCCCGCGTACGAGCCCGCCAGAATCAGCCGCGACTTCCGGTTGTAGAGGCGCTTGTACGCGTGGAAGAAGCGGACCAGATCCTCCGGCTTCTTGTTGGGCACGAACCGCCCCACGAACAGAATGTTGACCCAGTCGTCGTCGAACTGCCCCGCGAGTGCGGAGTCCGGGTCGAGATCGAGGTGCGAGAAGTCGGGCACGACCGGCAGCACCGCCGTGGCGTCGAAGCCGTAGCGCTCGAGATCCCCCCTGTTGAACTCGGAATCGCCGAGCGCCAGATCCACGCGCGGCACGTAGGCCGTCAGCTCGCGCAGGCCGCGGTAGCACTGCAGCATCAGCTGAGGATGGATGCCGACGTAGAACTCGGGCGGCGTGATGTTGTGATAGATCAGCGCCATGCGCGCGGGCAGCGCGAAGGCCGTGCGCGACGCGCGCGATCCCAGCGAAAAGTGATGGATCAGCACGTCGTCGGCCGTGACGTAGCCGGGGGCGTCGCGATAGTCGATGGTCAGGCCCTCCAGCCGCCGGTCGGCCGTTTCGACGATGATCTCGGACTCGTGTCCGGCGGCGCGCAGCACGCGCTGGATGCCGAGCACTTCATGGCCGATGGCGTCGCCATAGCCGAGCGTCGCGAGCACCTGATGGATGCGCATCAGGCGCGCGGTCCTCTGGATTCCGCCTGGGGCCCGGCCGGCACGGCCGCCACGCGCGCGGCGGCGGGCTGCAGCACGCGCTTCCGCCGGCTGAACCATCCGGGCAGCGGCGCCATCGGCCGCGCCGGCTCCCTGGCGAGGCGCTCGAACATGTCCATGTACTTGCGCTCGATGACCGGCCAGGCGTAGTTGCGCTTGAAGTATTCGCGGCCGTTGCGGCCGAGGATGGCGTTGACCGGCCCCGCCCCTTCGAGCATGTAGACCGCTTCGGCGAACTCCTCCGCCGTGTCGTAGTAGAGCCCGCCGGTGCTGCGAAGCGTCTGTCCCTTCAGCACGTCGCAGCGCCCGTTGACGAGCACCGGCTTGCCGAGCGCCCACGCCTCGAGCGCGACCATCGACAGGCTTTCGTAGAACGACGGCATGATCAGCAGATCCGAGGCGGCGAGCGCGTCGAACTTGTCCTGATCCGGCAGGAAGCCGAGATGCGTGATCCGCGGATGGTCCGGCACCGGAATCACCGCGTTGCCGATCAGCACGAGATCCAGGCCGCGAGGATGCGCGGCGGCATAGCGCTGGAAATGCGCGAACATCTCCCTGCAGCCCTTGTTCTCGTCGATGCGGCCCACGTAAATCGCGAACGGCCGGCGGATGTTGTGCTTCCGCCGGAAGCGGCCGGCCTGGGGATGGTCGGGAATCGCGGAGCCGACGCCGACGACGGTGCCGGGCACGTCCTGATTGCCGGACACGGCATGGATGAGCGCGCGCTCTTCGAGCGAGTTGTACATCAGCCCGCGCACGCCCCGGAACACCGGCGAGAAGATCTCGACGCCGGCGGCGTCATCGCGCTCCGCGGTCGGCACGAGCACGGCCTTGGACGGCACCGCCCGCGCGCCGTGGTAGGCGTGGTAGTAGCGGTAACTGAAGAACAGGTACCAGTCGATCGCGCCCGCGGAGCGCGCCACGTGGCGCACGAGCGCGGGGCTGGCCGGCCCTTCGCTCTCGAGCCAGGCCAGCTCGTCGCCGATCGAATGCACCTCGTCGAAGACGCGCGCCGAGTGGCGCCCGAACGCGCGCGGCTCGCGCGGGTGGCTGACGGGGAAACGGACGACGCGGACGCCGCCGATCGTGTCCGCGCCCGGCGCGTACTCGTTCTTCCAGGTGATGTAGTCGCGGGCGCAGGTCGTGAAGACCTGCACCTCGGCCAGGCGCGACAGATGCTCGGCGATGTAGCGGGCGTGCAGTTCCGCTCCGCCGTTGATCTCCGCGCCGTAGCGCTGAACAACGACGGCGACCTTCACTCGGCTGGTCCTTCGCCGCCTGACGCCGGACCGGAGTCGCCGCCGCCGCTGGTTGCCGTCTCGCCGGCGGGGCGATCGCCCTGCGGCATCCCGGCGCCCGGGACGCGCCGTCTACGCCGCCTGCGGCGGCGGGAGCGCTGCGCCCCCTCCTCGCCTTCGGCGCTGCCCGCGGCGGGGCCGGCGCCCGCGTCCGGGCCCGCGCCAGGTTCGCGCGGCGCCTGTGCCGCGGGCCGGGCGGCGGGCGCGCTGTTCTCGCGCGGCGCGCCGGGACGGCGGTGCTGCACGACGCCCTCGAAGGCGCGCTGCCGGCGCTCGTCGAAATCGAGCCGCCCGGCGATCGAATCGAGGCGCATCTTCAGGTTCCGGATCTCGATGCCGGCGCGCGTGAGCTCGACGACGAGGTTGTGCATGACCTCATAGCGCAGATGCTCGAGCGCGCGCTGTCGCGCCTGGAACTGCGCGTTGCGCCGGTTGAGGTCCGCCTGGATGTGCAGCGCGTCGACGATCGGATTGGGATTGAAGAACAGCTTCAGCAGCGGATTGAGCAGCCTGCGGATGCCGCGGATCAGCCCCCGGTGCGTCTCGTAGAGCGTCGTGTCCTCGAACGCGTAGTTGGGCGGATCGGCTTCGGGCGGATGCGCCTCGCGAAACTGCTGCACGAGATCGGAGCGCACGCCGCCGGGGTCGAGAAATTTCTCGAGCTTCACGGTCGCGAGCGCCTTGAGTTCCTCTTCCGTGTAGTCGACGCCGCGCTTCTCTTTGATGCGCTGGCGAATCTGCCGCATGATGTGCTCGACGTCGACGGCGTCCGAGCGCACGTGAAATTCGGCCATACGAAGATCTCCGTCCGTCAATACGGACCGTCAATGGACAGGAGCCGCGGCTGGAGGCGTGAAGGATGGGCCGCAGTCGAAAGCATGGGGAAAGCCCGCACGCTTGTCGCGCGCGGGCCGTGTGTCTAGTAGGTTTTCAGCGCCTCGGACTCCGAGTCGAACGTCTCGAACACCGTCAGCAGCTTGGTGATCGCCAGGAGATCCGTGATGCGCTTGGTCAGGTTGACCAGCTTCATCGTGCCGCCCTGGCGGCTGACCGTGGTGTACGTACGGACGATCTCGCCGAGGCCGGCGCTGTCGATGTAGGGCACGCCTCCCAGATTCATCAGAATCTTGCCGCGTCCCTGGTTCATCAGAGAGTTGATCTTGTCTTTCAGAAGCTCGTCGCCTTCGCCGAGCGTCATCTTGCCTTTCAGGTCGAGAACCGTGACATCGCCAACGGTTCGTTCCTCGATCTGCATGCGCGAATCTCCCTCTGGGGTCGCTGAATGATAGTCCGAATCTACTCCGCCTCGCGGCGCTGCTTCTTGCGCGTGCGCTTGCGCGCGAGCGCCTGCTTGGCCCGGCGCTTGTCGCCGGGTTTCAGGTAGAACGAGTGCTTCTTGATGTCCTTGATGATGTCTTCCTGCTGGACCTTCCGCTTGAAGCGGCGAAGCGCGCTTTCGATCGACTCGCCTTCCTGGACTTTGACTTCGGCCAAAGTAACTGACACCCCCTCTTACAGTTATGTGCTTCGGCAGGGCGTGGGCCCGCCTGAATTCGCTCGGCCACCGGGCGCGGAACGGGTGCTGCAGCCCCCCCGTGGGGCCCCGGAACTGTCGGCCGAATATGCTAGGCTAGCACAATCGCCGCCCCATGAAAGTTCTCGTTCTCGGTTCCGGGGCCCGCGAACACGCCCTGGTCTGGCGGCTCCAGCAGGATCCTGAAGTGACCGCCGTCACGGCGGCGCCGGGCAACCCCGGGATGGCGGCCGGACGACTGCGAACGGCCCCCGTAAACCTCGATAATCCACAGGAAATGCTCGAGCTGGCGCGGTCCGAGGTGGTCGACCTGACCGTGGTCGGCCCCGAGGCGCCGCTGGCGGCAGGCGTCGCCGACCTCTTCCAGACCGAGCAGCACCCCATCGTCGGCCCCACCGCGGCGGCAGCCAGGCTCGAAACCAGCAAGGCGTTCGCGAAAGCCTTCATGGAGCGCCACGGCATCCCGACCGCCCGCTTCAGTGTCGCCACGAGCCCGGACGAGGCCCTGGCGGCCGTCCGGGACAATGCGCTCGGCTGGCCCCTGGTGCTCAAGGCGGACGGGCTGGCCGGCGGCAAGGGCGTCGTCATTGCCTTGGACCCCGCCGCGGCGGAATCGGCGGTGCGGGACGCCATGGTCGATCGGCGCTTCGGGGACGCCGGCGGAACCGTGGTCTTCGAGGAGTGCCTTCGGGGACCCGAAGTTTCGGTCTTCGCGCTGTCGGACGGCGCCGACGTGCGGGTGCTTCTCTCGGCCCAGGATCACAAGCGCGCCTTCGACAATGACGAGGGTCCGAATACGGGAGGCATGGGCGCCTTTGCGCCAAGCCCGCTCTTCACCCCCGAGCTCGAAACGCGCGTGCTGCGGGACATCATCGAGCCGGTGATCACGGGCATGCGGGCGGAAGGACACCCGTATGCCGGCTTTCTCTACGCCGGACTGATGCTGACCGCCGACGGGCCGAAGGTCATCGAGTTCAACGCGCGGTTCGGCGATCCCGAGGCGCAGGTCGTGCTGCCGGCGCTTGCCGGGCCGTTCGCGCGTGTGCTGATGGCCGCGGCCATGCGGCAGCTGGGGCAGGCGCCACGGCTCGACTGGAACGGCGAGATCTTCGCGGGAGTCGTCCTGGCCTCGGGCGGCTATCCCGGCGCGTTCGAGAGCGGCCTGCCCATCGAGGGCCTCGACACGGAGCAGGGCGACGCGCTCGTGTTTCACGCCGGCACCGCGCTCGAGAACGGCCGCGTCGTCACGGCCGGCGGGCGCGTCCTGACGGTGGTCGGCCGCGGGCCGACGTACCGCGCGGCCATCGATCGCGCGTATGCCGCCGCGTCGCGCATCACGTTCGATAAAATGCACTTCAGGAGAGACATCGGGCGCAGCGCCCTCTAAATCAACAGATCAACAGATCAACAGATCAACAAATGCCTCAAATTCTCATTCTCATGGGTTCGGATTCTGATGCGCCGGTGATGGACGCGGCCGGCGCCGTGCTCACCGAGCTGGGTATCACGTGGGAGATGACGGTCGCGTCGGCGCACCGGTCGCCCGCGCGCGTCACGCGCCTGGTCGAGGAAGCCGCGCCGCGCGGCGTGAAGGCGTTCATCGTGGGCGCCGGCGCCGCCGCGCACCTGGCGGGCGTCGTCGCCGCGCATACGACGCTGCCGGTGATTGGCGTGCCGATCGATTCGTCGGCGCTCAAGGGGCTCGACGCGCTGCTCTCGACGGTGCAGATGCCGCCCGGCGTGCCCGTGGCGACGGTGTCGATCGGCAAGCCGGGCGCGACCAACGCGGGCGTGCTGGCGGCGCAGATTCTGGCGGTGGGCGATCAGGCGATCGCGGCGAAGCTCGTCGAGTACAAGCAGACGCTCGCCGACAAGGTCGAGAAGGCCGCTCAGCGAATCGCGTCGGCCGCGCGCTGACCGGCCGTCTTCTTCTGGCCCTCGACGATCAGCTGGCCGCATGCCGCACGGATGTCGCGCCCCCGGCTCTTCCGCACCGAGACGATCACGCCGGCGTCGGCGAGGATCCTGGCGAATTCGCTCACGCGCTCGTCGGACGGGCGGTTGAAGGGAATACCAGGCGCGGCGTTGAGCGGCAGCAGGTTCACCTTCGCGCGCATGTCGCCCAGCAGCTTCGCCAGCCGC
The DNA here is from genome assembly GCA_035512575.1 of Vicinamibacterales bacterium. Lineage (GTDB taxonomy): Bacteria > Acidobacteriota > Vicinamibacteria > Vicinamibacterales > SCN-69-37 > JALYRV01. The sequence continues at coordinate 102,020 of DATKDT010000078.1, forward strand.
TTCGCGTCGGCCGGCGTGTCGTTGACGCCGTCGAGCAGCACGTACTCGAACGTGATGCGCCGCCGCTTGCCGAGCGGCAGCCGCCGGCACTGATCGAGCAGGTCGCGAATCTTCCACTTGCGATTGATCGGCGCGAGCCTGTCGCGCGCCTCGTCGGTCGTCGCGTGCAGTGAAATCGCGACGTTGGGCATGTCGGGCTCCTCGGCGAGGCGCGCGAGGCCCGGCACGACACCCACGGTCGACAGCGTCACGCGTTTCGGGTGCACGGCCAGCCCCTCCTCGTCGTAGAGCATCCGCAGCGCCTTCATCGTGGCGTCGTAGTTGTGCAGCGGCTCGCCCATGCCCATGAGGACGATGTTGAAGGGGGAGTCGGCAAGGCCGGTGTCGCGGGCGAGGAGGCGCACCTGGCCGGCGATCTCGCCGGGCGTGAGGTTGCGAACCAGGCCCATCTTGCCGGTGAGGCAGAAGCCGCAGGCCATCGCGCACCCGACCTGGGTCGAGACACAGAAGGTCTGGTTGGGCGTGTCGGGAATGTAGACCGACTCGATCTCGCGCCCGTCCTCGAGCCGGAGCAGCAGCTTGGTCGTGCCGTCGGTCGAGACGTCCCTGCGCTGGAGGGTGGGCCCGCCGATGCGGAACTCGCGGGCGAGTGTCGAGCGCAGATCCGCGGGCAGGTTCGACATCGCGGCGAAGTCGGTGACGCCGCGGCGGTGGATCCAGCGGTAGACCTGCGTGGCGCGAAAGCGGGGCAGCCCGAGGCCGGCCAACGCCTGCTCGAGCTCGGCGCGCGACAGCTCGGCGAGATCCATTTCAATTCAGTCTAGCTCCCTTGAAACGGACCGGCCCGGCGTGATAAGATCCGGTGCTTGAAGGCCTCACGTAACCCCTTTCCTTCCAGCAAGTTACAGAGAAACAGCGCGTGCCTGACGATCTAGTTGTGCGCGAGGTGCTTCCTTCGGGCCTGAGGCTCGTCACCGAGCGGATGCCGCACGTGCGCTCGATTACGGTCGGGGTCTGGCTTGCGCGCGGCTCGCGGCACGAGGAGGCTGGCGAATCGGGCATCGCGCACTTCATCGAGCACATGCTCTTCAAGGGCACGTCCACACGCTCGGCCGAGGACATCGCGCAGCAGATCGACTCGATCGGCGGTCAGCTGGACGCGTTCACCGCGAAGGAGTACGCCAGCTATTACATCAAGGTGCTCGACGAGCACCTGCCGATCGCCATCGACCTGCTGTCCGACATGGTGACGCGGCCGGCGTTCTCGGACTCCGACGTCGAAAAAGAGCAGGGTGTCATCCTCGAAGAGATCAAGATGGTCGAGGACACGCCCGACGATCTGGTGCACGAGATTTTCACGCAGCACGCATGGGGCGGGCACCCGCTCGGCCGGCCGATTCTGGGCACGCCCGAGACGGTCTCGTCATTTGCGGCGCCCATGCTGTCGGCGTACTTCACCGGGGCGTACGTCGCGCCGAACGTGATCATCGCCGCCGCGGGCAACGTCGAGCACGATCGCCTGCGCGCGATGATCGAGCAGGCGTTCGGGCCGCTGCCGCGGGCCGGCTCTGCGGGCGTGGACACGCCGCCGGTGATGGTGCCGGGTGCGGTGCAGCGGCACAAGGATCTCGAGCAGAGCCACATCTGCATCGGCGCCCCCGGCCACGAGCAGCGCCACGAGGATCGCTACGTCAGCTACATCCTCAATACGATCCTGGGCGGGTCGATGAGCTCGCGGCTCTTCCAGAACGTGCGCGAGCGCCGCGGCCTGGCGTATTCGGTCTACAGCGGCATCAGCTCGTATCGCGACACCGGGCTCTTCTCCGTCTACGCCGGCTGCGCGGCCTCGAAGGTCAGCGAAGTCATCGACGTCGTGCTCGACGAGCTGCGCCTGATTCGCCGCGAGCCGGTGAGCGGCGATGAGCTGACGCGCGCGAAGGATCACCTGAAGGGCAGCCTCATGCTGAGCCTCGAGAACACGGCCAGCCGCATGTCGCATCTGGCGCGCCAGGAGATCTATTTCGGCCGTCATTTCACGCTCGACGAAACGCTCGCGGGCATCGAGCGCGTCACGCGCGACGACATTCTGCGCGTGGCCGGCATGCTGTTCGACGACACGGCGCTCGTCGGCACCGTGCTCGGCCCGAAGAACGGCTTCACCCTGACCGAGGAGCAGCTGAGCCTGTGATTCCGCGCTACACGAATCCCGCGATGGGGGCGCTCTGGAGCGAGGAGCGCCGCTTCCAGTCGTGGCTGGCCGTGGAGCTGGCCGCCGCCGACGCGATGGCCGAGGCCGGCATCATCCCGGCCGAGGCCGCGCGCGAGCTGCGCGCGAAGGCCGCATTCGACGTCGCCCGCATCGACGAAATCGAAAAGACCACCCAGCACGACGTCATTGCGTTCACGACGGCGGTCGCCGAACACGTCGGCCCGGCCGCGCGCTGGCTGCATTTCGGCCTGACGTCGTCCGACGTCGTCGACACCGCGCTCGCGCTGCAGATGCGCGACGCCGCCGATCTGATTCTGGAGCTGCTCGGCGCACTGCGCGACGCGATCCGGGCGCGCGCCGTCGAGCATCGCCGCACGCCGATGATCGGCCGCACGCACGGCGTGCATGCCGAGCCGATGACGTTCGGGCTGAAGCTCGCGCTGTGGCACGCGGAGATCGGGCGCGCGATCGCGCGTGTCACGCGGGCGCGCGAGAACGTCGCGGTCGGCAAGATCTCCGGCGCGGTCGGCACCTTCGCCCATCTCGGTCCGGAGATCGAGGCGGCCGTCTGCGCAAGGCTCGGGCTCGCGCCGGCACCGGTGTCCTCGCAGATCATCCAGCGCGATCGGCATGCCGAGCTGATGACCGCGCTGGCGATTACCGGCGCGTCGCTCGAGAAGTTCGCGCTCGAGATTCGAGGGCTGCAGAAAACGGAGATCGGCGAAGTCGAGGAGCCGTTCGGCAAGGGCCAGAAAGGCTCGTCGGCCATGCCGCACAAGCGCAACCCGGTCGGCTGCGAGCAGATCACCGGCCTGGCGCGGCTGCTGCGCGCCAACGCGATGGCGGCGCTCGAGAACGTCGCGCTCTGGCACGAACGCGACATCTCGCACTCGTCGGTCGAGCGCGTGATCCTGCCCGACACGTTCGTCGCACTCGATCACATGCTGCGGCGCTTCACGCGGATTGTCGCCGGCATGGTGGTCTATCCGGATCGCATGAAGGAAAATCTCGAGCGGTCGCGGGGCGTGGTGTTCTCGGGCACGGTGCTGCTCGAGCTGGCGCGGCGCGGCATCTCGCGCGAGCAGGCGTACGAGTGGGTGCAGCGCAACGCCATGCGGTCGTTTCACGAGCGCGCCGACTTCAAGTCGCTGCTGCTCGCCGACGCCGACGTGACCGGCGTGCTGCCCGCCGCGGACATCGAGAAGGCGTTCGACCTCGACGAGCAGTTGCGCAACGTCGATGCGGTGTTCGACAGAGTGTTCGGCACGTAGGGACAGGCGTAGGGGCAGGCGTTAGCCTGCCCGTCAGAAGGAGCGAGTGTGAAGGCCAGGGTTTTCGTCACGCTGAAGCCGTCCGTGTTCGATCCGCAGGGAC
>DATKDT010000079.1:0-25289 GCA_035512575.1 Vicinamibacterales bacterium
GGCGGCGGCGGACTTGTAGACGGCGCCCATCGTCACGCCGATGACGATCATCTCGATGAACGTCGCCACGGCGGCCTTGGCGGCGAGCGTGCCGCCGATGTTCGTCGTCGCGTACATGCCGATGCTGATGAAGCCGATCAGCATCAGCCCGACCACTGCGCCGAAGCGCGCGCCTTCGGCGACGCCGCTTCCGCCCTCGTAGCCCTTCGCGTAGATCCAGGCGAGCGCGAACATGCCGAGCAGGATGCCGCCGAACATCAGCGGCATCATGCCCATGATGTCCGCCTCGGCGCGGAACACGGCCGGATACTGCTCCATGTCCGCCTTCAGGAGATTGCCCCAGACCACGAAGCCATAGACCGCGTCGACGATCCAGGCCGCTACCGCCGCAAGCGCGAGACGCTTGTAATCCATGCCGTTCCCCTCCTCCGGGCCGGCCTTACGGCCGGGCTGTCGCGTGTGCTGCGGACTATACCCCCGACGGCGCCGGATTGCACCGGCAACCCGACGGGCGGCCGGGCCGCCTGATACCATCGCCTCTGCCGGTGCCGTCCTACCGCTTCAGCCACTTCGTGGTCTCGCCCCAGCGGCGTCTGCTCCTTTGCGACGGACGCGAGCTCCCGCTGATTCCGCGCTATTTCGATCTGCTCGTCTTTCTGATCGAGCGCCGTCACGAAGCCGTGCACCGGCGCGACATCTTCGACCGCGTCTGGACCGACGTCATCGTGTCCGACAGCGCGCTCAGCCAGGCGATCCGCACCATTCGCCGCACGCTCGATGACGACTCGCGCGACCCGCGGTTCATCCGCACGGTGTCGCGCCACGGCTATCAGTTCGTGTTTCCGGACGTGGTCGAAGCGGAGGATAACGGCGCCGATCTGCCGCCTCCGCCCCCGGCCGCGGAGGCCGTGCAGGCGCCCGGCGACGGCTTCGAGCCGCTGCTCGCGCGTGTGACGCAGCCGGCGTCGAGCGCGGCAGACGAGGAGGATCGGCGCGAGGCGGCGGAGCTGCTGCACGCGCTGGGGACGCAGGAAGCGCTGCGACGCCTCGGGACGCGGCCCGGCCACGCGGGGGCGCGCGCGCTGCTGCGCGACACGCGCTGGGACGCGCCCGGCCCGCATCCGGTGCCGCTCATCGGCGCGCCCGAGCCGTTGCGCGTCGCGCGCGCGCTGATCGCGCTTCGCCTGCGGCGCGCCGCGCGGCTGGCCGCCCGCCGATGGGCGGGCGCCTCCATTGGCGCCGGCCTCGGCGGTTTGATCGCCGGCGCAGCCGGCGGTCTGCTGCTCGCGATCATGCCGGACAGCCGCGCCCCGCTCGGGCTCATTCCCGTGCTCGGCTTCATCGGCGCCGCATGCGGCGCGGCAGGGGGCGCCGGCGTCGGCGCGGGTCTGTCCGCCGCCGAAACGACCGCGCGGTCGCGGCGCGTCATCGCGCTCATCGCGGGCGCGGCGCTCGGCGGCGGCCTCGCCGGCGCCGCCGTGCAGTGGATCGGCCGCGCGAGTCTCGAAGCGCTCGTCGGCCTGCAGATCGACATTGGCGGCGCCCTCGAAGGCGTGGTCATCGGCGCCGCCGCGGGGCTCGGCTACGCCGCCGCCACGCGCCGCATCGAAGGCGGCATGGCCGCGCCGCGCGGACGCCGACGGCTTCAGACAGCCTTGCTCACCGCGGCGCTGTGCGGGCTGGCCGCGCTCGCGCTGACGCTGCAGGGACGCCAGCTCGCCGGGGGCACGGTGCACGTGATCGGCCGGGCCGCTCAGGGCTCGCAGGTCACGCTCGCGCCGCTCGGCCGCCTGGTCGGCGAGCCCGACTTCGGCCCCGTCTCGCAGGCCATCATCGGCTTCGGCGAGGGCGCGCTGTTCGGTCTCGGCCTCGCGCTGGGCCTCACGTCACGCCGATCTCACGCAATGCTCACGTCCCGCTGAATACTTCCGCCCGCGCGCGGTTCATCCTCCATGACCAGGAGGAGCAACCCCGTGGACACATGCGCGCCCGTCTCAGCCCGCCCCCATACCCGCATCCGGCTCACCACCGAACGGCCAACCCAGTTCATCGACCTCACGGATCAGGTGGAGCGCTTCGTCGCCGACGCCGGACTTCACTACGGCATCGTCAACATCCAGAGCCTGCACACGACGACGGCCATCATCCTCAATGAACACGAGCCGCTGCTGCTGAGCGACTTTTCTTCCCTGCTGGCGCGCGCGGTGCCGCGCGAGGCGTTCTACCGGCACGACGACCCGCTGGCCCGCACCGTCAACGTCGAGCCGGGCGAGCGCGCCAACGGCCACGCGCACTGCCGCGCGCTGCTGCTCGGCGCGTCGGTGTCGCTCAACGTGATCGACGGCCGCCTGCAGCGCGGCCGCTGGCAGCGCATCTTTTTCGTGGAGCTGGACGGCCCGCGCACGCGCGAGGTCTCGATCCTGGCGCTCGGAGAGCGCGCGTCATGAGGGTCAAGATGATTCTGCCGGCGCTGACCGAGGCCACGAGCCCGTTCTGGCGGCCGATCAAATACTCCCTGTTTCCACCGCTCGGCCTCGCGACGCTTGCCGGCTATCTGCGGGAAGACGATCAGGTCGAGATTCAGGATGAGCACGTCGAGACGCTGCGCCTCGACGACGCGCCTGACCTCGTCGTGATTCAGGCCTACATCACGTCGGCGAAGCGCGCGTACCGCCTGGCGGATCTGTATGTCAGCCGCGGCGTCCATGTGGCCATGGGCGGCCTTCACGTCACGTCGATGCCCGACGAGGCGGCACGGCACGCCGACACGATCTTCATCGGGCCGGGCGAGGATACATGGCCGCAATTCCTGGCGGACTTCAGGCAGGGACGTCCGCGGCGCGTCTACAGATCGGCGGTGCGCACGCTCGATGGCCTGCCGCCGATCCGCCGCGACCTGATCAAGCGGCGTCTGTATCTGGTGCCCAACTCGATTGTCGTCTCGCGCGGGTGCCCGCACGTCTGCGACTTCTGCTACAAGGAGGCGTTCTTCGAGGGCGGCAAGTCGTTCTACACGCAGACGGTCGATGCCGCGCTGGCCGAGATCGACCGCCTGCCCGGACGGCACCTGTACTTCCTCGACGATCATCTGTTCGGCGACAGGCGCTTCGCGTCGGCGCTCTTCAGCGGCATGCGCGGCATGGGCCGCCTGTGGCAGGCGGCCGGCACCGTCAACGCCGTGCTCGCGCCGAATCTGCTCGAGCAGGCCGTCGACGCCGGCCTGCGCAGTCTCTTCGTCGGCTTCGAGACGCTCGCGCACGAAAATCTCGTGGAGCAGCACAAATACCAGAATCTGCGCCGCGACTACGCGGCGGCGGTCCGCCGCCTTCACGATCTCGGGGTGATGATCAACGGCAGCTTCGTCTTCGGCATGGACGCCGACGATGCGTCGGTGTTCGCGCGGACCGTGGACTGGGCCGTCGGCCACGGCGTCGAGACGGCAACGTTCCACGTCCTCACGCCCTATCCCGGCACCGCGCTGCACGCCCGGATGACGGCGCAGAAGCGCATCACGACCACCGACTGGGATCTCTATGACACGCGGCACGCCGTGTTTCGTCCGGCGCGCATGTCCGCCGATGATCTCGAGCGCGGCTACCGGCGCGCGTACCGCGATTTCTATCGATGGGGAGCGATTGCGCGCGGCGCGCGGGCGCACGACACACTGACGGGCGCGCTCCGTCACGCCGCGTATGCGGCGGGGTGGAAGAAGTTCGAGCCACTCTGGGATCTCGTGATTCGCGCGAAGCGGGCCGGGATGATGCTGCCCGCGCTCGAGACGATTCTCAGCGAGTTCGGCAGGCGCGCGCCAGCGCCCGGAACGCCGCCACCATCTCGCGGTAGGAGTAGTGCGCGTTCCGGCCACTGGGGTTCGGCAGCACCCACACCACCGCATCGCCGATCCGATCGCGCGTCCGGCCTGGTGTGATCCTGCCGGAGCTGACGCTCCGGCCCACCGGAAACAGCGCGCGATAGACCGTGATGCCGACCAGGGCGACAATCGCCGGCTTGTAGCGGCGGACCTTGCGCTCGAGCGCCGCGCGGCCCGCGCGCAGCTCGGTCAGCGTTAAATCACTTACGCCGGGCGTGGGCCGGGCGACGATGTTCGTCATCCCGTAACCCCACTCCGGCAGCCGGTCGTCGTCCACGTGCGTCACGCGCTCCGGCGTGAGTCCGCTTTCGAACAGAAGCTTCCAGAAGTTGTTGGAGGGGCCGGCGAAATGATGGCCGGTGAGTGCCGACCGCACGCCGGGGTTGATGCCGACAAAGAGCACGCGCACGCCCGGACGGATGCGATCCTTCAGCCGCAAATGCGCGTAATCGATCATAATAATCGGCGGATGAATTTTCTCTTCAAGGAAGAGCCCGAAAGCTACTCCTTCGACGCGTTCCTCGCGGACAAGCGGACCACCTGGACCGGCGTGCGCAATCCCGCGGCGCAGAAACACCTGCGCGAGGTGCGGAAGGGCGACCGCATCTTCTATTACCACACGGGAAATGAGAAAGCCGTGGTCGGCATCGCGAAGGCGGTAAAGAACGCCTACCTTGACCCGAACGGCGAAGGCCACGTCGTCGACATCGTGCCGGTGAAGCGGCTGCGCCGGCCGGTGACGCTCGCCGAGATCAAGAAGGATCGCCGCTTCGCGAAGCTGCCGCTCGTGCGCGTCCCGCGCCTCTCGGTGATGCCGATCGAGGACGGCGCCTTCGACGCGATCCTCACGATGTCGGGCACCACCTGAGATCTCAGCAATGTAAATGGTAAATGGTAAATAGCATTGCCGATCGGGCTATTGGTCGCACTGAAGCGGCAGCGATGGCCCGATCGACAATGCTATCTACAATTTACAATTTACACTTCATGATCTCTTAAGAAAGAGCGCTCCGAGCGGCGGAAGCGTCAGCAGCAGCGACTGATCGTGGCCGTGCGACTGAATCGGTTCTGACGCCACGCCGCCGCCGTTGCCGGTGTTGCTGCCGCCATAGATCGCCGCGTCGCTGTTGAGCAGCTCGCGGTAGAAGCCGGCGCGCGGCACGCCGATGCGGTAGCCCTCGCGCACCACGGGCGTCCAGTTGACGATGACCACGATGTCGTCGCCTGGCGATTCGCCGCGGCGGACGAACGACACGACGCTGTTCTGCGAGTCGGCGGCGTCGAGCCACTCGAAGCCCGAGTCGTCGAAGTCGCGCTCGAAGAGCGCCGGCTCGTCGGCATAGAACGCGTTGAGATCGCGCACCCAGTGCTGCAGGCCCGCGTGGCGCGGCTCCGCGAGCAGGTGCCAGTCCAGACTCTCGTCCACCGACCACTCGCGCCACTGCCCGAACTCGCAGCCCATGAAGAGCAGCTTCTTGCCGGGATGCGCGTACATGAAGCCGTAGAGCAGCCTGAGCGTCGCCGCCTTCTGCCACTCGTCGCCCGGCATCTTCGCCATCATCGAGCCCTTGCCGTGCACGACCTCGTCGTGCGAGAACGGCAGCACGAAGTTCTCGGTCCAGGCGTAGAGCAGCGAGAAGGTCAGGTGGTGATGGTCCCACTTGCGATGAACGGGATCCTTCGAGGCGTACACGAGCACGTCGTGCATCCAGCCCATGTTCCACTTGTACGTGAAGCCGAGCCCGCCGGCGTACACGGGGCGGCTGACGGCCGGGAATGCCGTGGACTCCTCGGCGACGATCGCCGCGCCGGGATGCCGCTCGTGCGCCACTTCGTTCAGGCGCCGCAGGAAGTCGATGGCCTCGAGATTCTCGCGGCCGCCGTGGCGGTTGGGCACCCAGTGCCCGTCCTTGCGCGAGTAGTCGAGATACAGCATCGACGCCACGGCATCCACGCGCAGCCCGTCGATGTGGAACTCGTCGAGCCAGAAGAGCGCGTTGCCGATCAGGAAATTGCGCACTTCGTTGCGGCCGTAGTTGAAGATCAGCGTGCCCCAGTCCTGGTGCTCGCCCTGCCGTGGATCGTGGTGTTCGTACAGCGACGTGCCGTCGAACCGCGCGAGGCCGTGCGCGTCCTTGGGAAAATGGCCGGGCACCCAGTCGAGGATCACGCCCAGACCCGCGCCGTGGCAGGCGTCGACGAAGTGCCTGAAATCGTCCGGCGGGCCGAACCGGCTCGTCGGCGCATAAAAGCCGGTCACCTGATAGCCCCACGATCCCGTGAAGGGATGCTCCATCACCGGCAGCAGCTCGAGGTGCGTGAAGCCCTGCTCCTTCACGTACGGCACCAGCGTCTCGGCCAGCTCGCGGTAGGTCAACGGGCGATGCCCCTCCTCCGGACTGCGCCGCCACGATCCGAGGTGCGCCTCGTAAATCGCCATCGGGCGGTTCAGCGCGGTGCCCGCGCCGTCGCGCGCCTTCATCCAGCCCGCGTCGGACCAGTCGAACGGCCGCCGCTCGTCGGTGAGGCCGGCCGTCTGCGGCGGCACTTCGAAGTGCGCGCCGAATGGGTCGCACTTGTGCAGGATGGCGCCGGCCGGCGTGCGAATCTCGAACTTGTAGCGCTGCCCTTCGCCGAGCGCGGGAATGAAGATCTCCCACACGCCGTGGGGCAGGACGTTGCGCATGGCGTGCACGCGGCCGTCCCAGCCGTTGAAGTCGCCGACCACGCTGACGCGCTGCGCGTTGGGCGCCCACACCGAGAAGTAGAAGCCGCCGGCGCCGTCGACCGTCATGCGGTGCGCGCCGAAGCGGCGCCACAGCTCGTGCAGGTTGCCCTCGGCGAACAGATGCGCGTCGTACGGCGAGAAGATCGGCGCGAAGCGATACGGATCCTGCGCCTGGTGCACCGCCCCGTCGGGATGGGTGACGCGCAGCTCGTACGCCAGCGGCAGCACCGCATCCTCGATCACCGCTTCGAAGATGCCCGCATTGTGGCGGCGCGTCATCGGCGTGGCGCCAGCGGCGCGCACGATCTCGACACGCGCGGCGGCCGGATGGAACGCGCGCACCGACACGCCGCGTCCGCCCCGGACCGCATGTGGGCCGAGCAGCGCGAACGGATCGCCGTGCGTGCCGCCTGCAAGAGAGTCGAGCGCGCGTTCGAGTCCATGCATGGGTTCTATTGTAGACATGGGGTTGGCAGTTGAGGTCGCAGGAGGCTGCATTCTTGCAGTTTCCGTACGCAAGAATCGCAGCCGCTTCGGCTGCGAACTTGTGAAGGAGACCAACAGATGGCCGATCGCAATCGTTCAGATCTCGACCGCGAGCAGCGTGGATCTTCCAACCCCAACCAGACGGAGCGTCCGGAAGATCGCAGCACAAGCGCGCAGGAGACCGGCATGGGGAATCCCGGCAACCCGGACCGCGACCGCGGCGTGGGCAGCGAGACCCCGGGCGACCGTCAGGATAATACCGACCCGAACCGCGAGAGCGGCAAGCCCTCCGGCGGGAACATCGAAGGCGACGAGAACCTCAACCGTCGTTGAGCCGCACAGCACCGTCGAGTCGGCCCGGCTGCTGAGCCGGGCCGGCCCCGCCGGTTCGACGGGCACGGAACGTCGCTTGCTACGACCTCATGCGTGAGCGACGAACGAGACGTCCTCGTCATCGAAGACGACCTCCCGACACGGGAGAGTCGAGCAGGCGCACTTTCAGCGGCTGCTCATCAAGCCCGTGACGCCCGCGCTCCTGCTCGAAGCCCTGCAGGAGGCTCTCGCGATCCGGCCAACCTAACGCGGTTTTCGAGTCTGCATCGCGGGCGCCCCGGTCGCCGATGGTCGAGGGCGGTGTGCAGTATTCCAGCGCGCCGTCGGGGCGAGTCGCGCCAAAGAGCGGTCGCTCCGACGTCCTTTTCACGCCGTCGCGCTGGAACACTGCACGCCGCCCACTCGACGACCCGGCGCCTGAGCGCGAGCGTGAGGGCGGCCGTCTGCCGCGGATCTAAGGGTGGATCCTCCTATCGGCCCTCCAGCTGAGCCCTGCGACACGTCCCGACCTGCTACCATTAACGGCATGCGCAGAGGATTCTCGACAGGTCTGATCGTGGCCGTGCTCTCGCTGGCGTTCGCCGGCAGCGCATATGCCCAGGTGTGGCGCGGCATGGGCCGGCTGGCGGGCAAGACCGTAGACGGCGCGGGTCAGCCGATCGCCGGCGTCAAGGTCAAGGCCGGGCTCGCCGCCGCCGGCGGCGACGGGCCCGAGGTCACGTCGAACACCAAGGGCGAGTGGGCCATCGGCGGCATCGGCAGCGGCAACTGGGTGATCACGTTCTCGAAGGAAGGCTACGAGACCGAGCAGATACCGCTGCGCTTCAGCGAGAGCATGCGCCTGCCGCCGCGCGACATCGTCATGACGAAGGTGGTGGTGGTCGTCGATCCCAACGTCGAGATCAAGGATCGGCTCGTGGAAGCGGCGGATCTGATGAACACGAAGCGCTATGCCGAAGCGCGGGCGATTTACGAGGGCCTGGCGGCGAAGTATCCGGACGTGCCGCAGTTCTCGCCGCTCATCGCGCGCGCGTACTACGGCGAGGGCAACAAGGCCAAGGCGCTCGAGCACCTGCGCATCGCCGTCTCGAAGGACCCCGACAACGTCGAGGTGAAGCTGCTGCTCGGCAACATCCTGATGGAAGAGGGCAAGCCGGAAGAGGCGCGCGAGATCCTGGCGTCGGTGGACGAGACGAAGATCACGAGCCCGACGGCCTATCTGAACGTCGGCATCGCGATGATCAACGAAGGCAAGCATGCCGAGGCCGTCGTGTGGCTCGACAAGGCGATCGCGCGCTTTCCTGGCGAGGCCGAGCCGTACTACTACCGCGGCATCTCGTATCTGTCGCTCGGCAAGACCGACGAGGCGAAGGCGGATCTCGAGAAATTCGTGAAGATCGCGACGCCCGACGCGCCCGAGCTCGAGATTGCGAAGAAGATCCTCGAGTCGATTAAGTGAATTGTGAGTTGGTGAATTAAGAGTTAAGAATTGCCGCCTCGGGAACTGGTCCGGTCGTCCCAGTTGCCCCAGTCCTGCACGGCATCGGCAAATGCCTGATTGTCTGACTCTGCGGGATCGCCCGCGATGAGCCTGGACTGCCGTCGGGCTTCACGCAGGAATGCCTTCGAGCGCACGTCCGGCACCCAAATCTGGATCGGGCGCAGGCCAAGCCGGCGCAGCCGTTCGCGATGGGCGCGGACCTTGTCGCGAGACTTTGCTCGATTGTTCACGACTGCCACTCCAGCATCCGCAGGGCGTCTTCGGCGCGCGGGGCGTAGGGACCGCCGAGCGCCACGCACCGGCGGTAGGCCTCGGCCGCCTTCTGTTTGTCGCCTTCCGGCGCGACCCAGCGGTTCTGGCTGGTCACGAACCGGCGCCCGCGCTGATAGCGCAGGTCATAGGCCCGCCCCAGATTGAACCAGCCCACCGCGTCGTCGGGCGCGGCGGCGGTGGCTCTGGTGAACGCCTGGACCGCCTCGTCGAGCGCCTCGCGGCGCACGTGGATGACGCCAATCGCGTTGTGCACGTCGCCGCTGCGCGGCCAGCGCGCTTCGGCGTCGCGCAGCACGGCCAGCGCCCGCGCCGGCTGTGACAGCTGGAGGTAGGCGCCGGTGAGGTCCATGTAGACCTCGAAGAAATCGGGCGCGGCCCTGCGCACGCGCTCCCAGGAGACCGCCGCTTCGCCGATGCTGCCGACGACCGCCTGCGACAGGCCCAGCACGTAGACGGCCCAGGGCCGCGCGCCGGGACGCGACACCGCTTCGGTGAGCAGCGGCAGCGCGGCCTCGACATCTCCTCGCTGATATGCCTCCCAGCCGCGCGTGGCCAGCGATGCGGCATTCTCGGCCTCGCCCTTCGACAGCGCGCTCACCCGATCGGCGACGTCGGGCCGCAGTCTCGCGGTGTCGAGATCCGCCGCAGCGGGCGGCGCCGCGGGCGGACGCGGTGCGGCCGGCGGGACGGGCGGAGCCGTTTCCACGCCGGCTGCCGGCGGAGGCGCGACGGCGGGCGGAGGCGCGACGGTGGACGGAGGCGTCGGCTCGTCCCTCCCGGAGGCCTTGATCGGCTGCGGCGTCAGCATCGTCGACGGCTCGAGCGCCAGATAACCGCGCCGCGCGCGCACGCGCACGCCGTCGCGCTTCACGCGCACCTCGATCGGCCGGTAGGTGCCGTCATACGCATGGTTCGGCGCCTCGTAGGCGAGCACGTAGTACCGGTTGGCGTCCTCGGCAATCGTGTTCAACGCGCGGCCGATGTTGTTTTCGTTGCGGATCATCATGCCGCCGGTGTCGATGGCGAGGCTGTTGGGGCCATCGGCAAGCGCGTCCATCGACGCGAAGCCGCCGGCCTCGTCATGGACGAGGCCCTGATCGATGATGCCGGCGCCGCGGCCGCGATTGAGCCCGCGCACGTCGATCGCGTACACGCGCGCGCCCGCCCGCGCCGTCTGGCCCACCACCGTCCGCAGCGACGTTTCGACCTGCTCGGTGACGAAGCCGTCGCTGAGAAAGACGATCGTCTTCGGGCCGGGCATGCGCGCGAGGCCCGCGGCGAGCGCGTTCATCGCCGTGAGCGTGTCGGCCGTCGCGCGCTGGATCTGCGCCTGCATGCGGTTGGCCTTCTCGCGAATCTGCACGTCCGGCGGCACCTGTTTGCAGGCATCCGGGTCTTCGGCGCACGCGCGCATCACGGCTCGCTGCATCGCCTCGCGGTCGTTTCTCGCAAGGGCCATCGCTTCCGCCTCGTCCTGCAGCCGCGGCCACTCGCGCGTGAGCTCGATCATCCGGTTGCGGCTGTCGGCGGTCGGCTTGACCGAGGCCACGGCCTGCAGCAGCTCCTCGCGCACGCTCGTTAGCCGGTTGTTGACCATCCGCGAGCCGGCCACGACACCCGCGACGTCGCCGTCGCGGAAGCGCTCGCGAATGAAGGCCTCCACGGCCTCGCGCGCGCGGTCGAAGCCGGCGCCGGGGCTGAGGTGGTGCAGGTCGAAGAGGAAGATCCACGTCTGTCTGGGCGTGGTGGGTACGTGGGTACGGGTGGCTGGGGTGGGTACGGTGGTCGTGGGTGTCGTGGGTACGGTGGTGGTGGGTGGGGTTGCGGCGCCCACCAGGAACAGCGACTGCACGGGCTGCGCCACGCCGTGTTCGAGCACCTCGAAGTCGGCCGCCGTCAGATCTTCGATGAAGCGGCCGTCCCGGTCGAAGACGCGGACGTCGACTTCGACGATCTGCACGCCGGATCGGAAGACCGGCTGCTGCGGCTGCTGCGGCGCCGGCTGTTGCTGGGCATGGACGGCCGCGGTCAGCACCGCGGCCGCCGCCAGCCGGACACCGGCGCGCACTAGTCGATCCCGCTGACTTTCAGCAGCAGCGTGCGGCGCCCGTCCTTCTGCAGCCACGCCAGCTTCCGTCCATCCGGCGACCAGGCGGGCAGCAGCGCGTCCTTCGACGCGGCAATCTCGCGCTTCCCGCCCTCGGCGTCCATGACCACGATGCGGCCCGATTTCTGCGCCGCGAAGGCAATCGCGCGCGAGCCGGGCGGGCCCCAGCCGAAGGTCAGGCCCGGCACGATCACCGAGTTCTCGAACCGGCCGACGACCTCGCCCTTCAGCACCATCGAGTTCGTGAACACCGTCTGCGCGTTGTAGGCCGCCTTCATCCCGTCCTCGCTCGACGTGCCCATCGACGTCGACGTGCCCCCGCGGGCCATATCGCCGCCACGCGGCACCGACGTCGTGCGCTCGATGCGCTGGTCGGACTTCAGCTCGATCTCGAGCGGCGCCGAGGGGTCGGGCGAGGCCTTCCAGCTCTTCGCCGTCCAGTACTGCGCCGCCCACTCGGGCTCGGCGTCGACGGACGTGCGCGCGCCGGTGGCGACCGTGAAGACGTAGTGCCGGGGCTTCGAGTCCGCCTTGCCGAACGGGCCCTCGATCGTCTGGAAGTACAGCTCGCTGCCGTCGGACGACCAGGCGAGCCGCGACGGCTGGCCCTTGACGTCGTTGAGATCGATCGTCGCAAGCGTCGCCGGCTCGGCGATCGTCAGCGCCTGGGCGCGGACGGGCGCCTGGGCGAAAGCGGCGGCCGGCACGAGGGCCAGCACCGCCGCGGCGCCAAGAATCCGGAGTGTGTCACGCATGAAATGCTCCTCTCACCATGTCTGTCAGCGTCTGCTCCGTTCGATCTGGTCGAGCCGCGCCTGCAGCACGGACGACGCCGGCAGCACAACGAGCCCGGCCCTGAGCGCCTGCACCGCGAGCGCCGGCTGCGACAGCCGCAGATAGCCGTCGGCGAGCGCGAGATGCGCCGGCAGCAGCGACGGATTGAGATAGGCGGCGCTGCGCCAGGCGCTCAGTGCCGCGGTGCTGTCGCCCGCGCCTTCAGACGCCCACCCGAGAAAGAAGGCCGTCTCGGCATTCCGCGGATCGGCGTCGAACGCCGCTTTCAGCTCGGCCGCGGCCTCCGGGTACTGCTCACGCACGAAGAGGGCCAGCCCTCGAAGCGCGTGCGCAACCATGCCGGTCCGGGCCGCCTCTCCGGCGCCGCGCAGTTCCAGCTCCACGGCCTCCCACTGGTTCTCGGCCGCCCGCGCGGCCGCTCTGGCGAGCGGCGTGCCCTCGGCCTTGCCGCGCAGCTGCCGGATATACCCCTGCGCGAGCTCGCCGCGGACGATCTCGATCGGCGGCACGGCTTCCAGCACGCCTGGGTCAGGGCCCTCGGCCGCGGGCGCCGTCCCCTCGATGACCTCGACCTGCCGTGTGCGCTCGGCGACGACCTCGCCGCGCGCCGACACCACCGCGTGTGCCAGATACTGGCCCGGCGGCACGGTCGAGAGCGGCAGATGGAAGGTCGCCCGGCGGCTCACGCCGTACGCGTCGGTTTCGGGCTCCTGCAGCGTCGCGGGCATCCTTGCCACAGCCACGCCATCGTCGAGCCGGCGAAGCTCGACGCGCACGTCGAGGCCATTCAACTGCTCCGTGGTGCGGCCGTAGCTCTCGATGACGCCCGTCAGGCCGTTGCCCGCATAGGCGCGCGGCCGGACGGGCAGGCCGCCGATCGACGAGCCGACCACGAGGTCGCTGACGGTCGCCTCGGGTCCGTCGAGCGCGCGCACGTCGAGGCGGCGGTCGGCGCTGCCGGCCAGGCCGCTGGGCTCGCGCACGAGCGCGCGCATGAAATACGACCCGGCGGGCACGTTGAACTGCACGCGCCAGTTGGCGCGGCCGAGCGCCGAGCCCCGCTCGGGCCGCGCGGGCAGCGCGATCACGTCGGTGCCACTGGCCGCCACGCGCCCGTCGCGCGCGTCGCGCACGACGAAGACGATGTCGGCCGTGTCGCCGGGCTGCGAGCGCACCGGCAGCTCGGTGTCGAGCGTCAGCACGACGCGATGCCCGCTCTGGTCGGCCCCTTTCAGCACGTAGGTCGTGTAGGTGACGGCCAGCCCCTGCTGCACGAACGGCGCGCCCAGCACGCGGTTGATCGAGCGCCGCCGGTCGGGCGGCGGCGTGTCGCCCGGCAGCGCGTAGCCCGTGCGCGCGCTGACGCGCGTGCCCGGCCGCGTCACGCGCACCGACAGCCGGCGATAGCTGCCGCGGTTCAGCCGCGCCTGATCCGACGGCGTGAATCCCAGCAGGTAGTACTCCTGTGCCTGATCCGCAATCCGATCGAGCGCCTCGCCCGCGCGCGACGCGGCATCGACCACCAGCATGCCGTCCGTCTCGACGGCCAGCGTGCCGAGCGGCCCCAGGCGCGCCTGAATCTCGGTCGGGGCGTTGGTGTCCGAGATGAAGGCCTCGCCGATCGACGGCGTGCGCGAGTTCAAATCGAACGTGTAGAAGACGGCGTAGCTCTGGGCGGCGGCCGCCGCCACGGCCTCGAGTTCGCGCGAGATGTTGTCCTGGTAGAAGCCCTCGGAGAACAGGACGACCGTCTTGCGCCCCTCGATGTCGCGGAAGTCCGCGACGACGTCGGCCAGCCGCTGGAGGAACTCGCGCGAGACGGCGTCGGTGCGGCTGATGACCGTGCGCGCGTTCTCCCGCAGCAGCCGGCGCGCCGCCGCCGGCTCTTCGGCCGCCTCCGCCAGCGCGCGCGAGTTCGGATTCGAGATGCCCGCCGCGCCCAGATCGGCCGTGCCTTCGGCCACCATCCGCTCGACCATCTCGACAATCAGCTTCTCGTCGCCCTGCACGATGCGATGCGCCTCGCTCGGGCTCATCGTGCCGAGCGGCGTCATGATGCGCGCTTCGCGCGACCCGCGGATGCCGTCGAGCGCCGCGAGCGCGCGCATCGTGTCGGACGTGAACCCCAGCTGCGGCCCCGGCCCCGGAATGCCGAAAATCGCCACACGATCGGACGGCCGCACCCGGCGCCGGAGGAACTGCTCGGCGGCAAGCCGCGCGCGCTGCTCGTTGCCGGGCGTGATGTGCAGCTGGTCGAAGATCAGGATGTACAGATGGCCGCGCGGGAATGCCTCGTTCGACGACACTTCGGCGCTGACCGCGCGCATCGCCGCGTCGACGTAGGAATCGGACGGCTCGACGACGCGCTGAAACAGGACGAGGGGCAGCGGGCGGCCGTCCTCGAGAATCTCGATCTCGTCGCGGCGCAGATCGGTGACGGGCCGGCCGGCCTCGTCGACGACGCGCACGTCGAAGCGCACGAGGTCGACGCCGGACCGATAGGTGGGCTGCGCGGCGGACGATTGCGCCGCCGACGGCGAAGCGATGGCCACGAAGAGCACGGCCAGGAACAGCGGTCGATATGCCACTGGGAAAACCCCCGGGTAAAACTGGTGTCGTGTCGATCTTATCGCGTTATCGGGGGCGGCGGGCCGCGCGGGCCCGCATCTCCGCGGCCCTGCCGGGCTCGCCGAACATCGCCCACAGATCGGCCGCCAGCGCGTAGCCCTCGGGCGTCGGCGCCTGACGGATGAGCTCGGCGATGGCGCGCTCCGAGTCTGCCGGGCGGCCCATCGCGCGATAGAGCATCGCCAGCGCCGCTCGCGCGCGCAGATGGTCAGGGAAAAGCCGCACCTCGGTCAGAAGCATGACCTCCGCCTCGGCGTACCGCTCGAGCCGGGCGAGCGCGTCGCCGAGCAGATAGCGCACGTCCGGGATCTGCTCGGTGCGCGCCTCCAGCGCCTGCCGCGCCCGCGCAAGATGGGGAATCGCGGCGGCAAACGCTCCCTGCCGGTACAGAATCGCGCCTTCGATGAACGGCGTCATCGGCAGCGTCGGGTCGGCGGCCTCGGCGCGCGCGGCGGCCTGCCGCGCCGCGCCGGCATCGCCGCGCTCCATCGCGAGCCGCGCCAGCAGTTCGTGCGCCGCCGCCGGCGACACGTCCGCCGCCAGCTCGGCGTGCGCACGCGCCTCGTCCAGGCGCCCGAGCTGCAGCAGCGCCGAGGCGGCGCCGGTCAGCGCGTCGGCATTCTTCGGGTCGCGCGTGATGACCTCCCGGTACGCCTGCATGGCGGCGCCGGGCCGCCCGAGCCGCCGCTCGGCGACCGCCAGCTGCAGCCAGACGTCGGTCATGTCCGGGCTGGCGGCCAGCAGCTCGCGATAGATCCGCGCGGCGTCGCCCCACCGCCCCTGACCGGCCAGCGTCGTCGCGCGCCGGTAGCCTTCGAGCACGTGCACGTAGTCCTTCGGATCCGGCCGCGCGCCGCGTTGGTCGCCGGTTTCCGGCGCGCCGGTCTGCGTGCCGACATATCCCAGCGCCGCCAGCCGCTGCCGATCCTCGGCCGACACCGCGGACGGCGCCGTCACGCCGGCAGGGGCGCGGCTGACGATCGCGTCGAGCGCCTGGCGCAGCGCGGCATGCACCTGCGGGCGCTCGCCGGTGAGCGACACGCGCTCGCCGGGATCCTGCGCAAGGTCGTACAGCTCGTCGCGCGGCGCGCGAATGAGGCGATACCGGCCGTCGGTGAGCGCGTACAGCTCGCTCCAGCCGAAGTGATAGCGCGGCGACAGCGACTCGGCATAGATGCCGGTGTCGGCGAGCGTGCCGGTGCCGTCGAGCAGCGGCAGCAGCGAGCGCCCTGCCCAGTTCAAGCGAACCCCCGAACCCCCGAACCCCCGAACCCCCGAACGATCCGCAATCTCGATGAGCGTGGGCGCGATGTCGATGTGCTGCACTGGCGCCGCCACGCGCGCCGCCCGGCCGCGCGCGGCCGCCGGCTTGATGACGAGCGGCACCTGCATCGTCTCGCGGTAGAGGAAGATGCCGTGCTCCTGCTCGCCGTGATCGCCAAGGCCTTCACCGTGATCCGACAGCAGGACGATCGTCGCCGCGTCGTAGAGATCCTTGCCGCGCAGGTGATCGAGCAGCCGGCCGACGATGGCGTCGGCGTGCTGCACCTCGCCGTCATAGGCGTTCGACGCGGCGAACGCGGCCGGCGGATCGTAGGGCGTGTGCGGCTCGTAGATATGGACGAAGAGAAAGAACGTCGAGGACGGCTGCCGGTCGATCCAGCGGATGGCGGCGCCGACCGTGTCGTCGCCGCCGCGCTGCACGAGGCCCAGCGGCTGTTCGGGCGAAGCGGCCGGCAGCAGGTCGTCGTACTCGTCGAAGCCCTGGGCGATGCCGGTCTGCCGCCGCAGGACGAACGACGAGACGAATGCCGCCGTGCGGAAGCCGCGCTCGCCGAGCGCGTGCTGCAGCATGCGCTGGCCGTCGCGCACCGTGAAGCCGATGTTGTCGCGCACGCCGTGCGTGAACGGCAGCGCGCCGGTCAGCATCGACGCGTGCGACGGCAGCGTCTGCGGCGAGTGCGCCCACGCCTGCTCGAACAGCACGCCGTCGGCGGCGAGCCGATCGATGTGCGGCGTGCGCAGGCCCGTATAGCCGTACGCCGGCAGCCGATCGGCCCGCAGCGTGTCGATCGAGATGAGGACGATCGGCCCGCCTCCGCGAACGCCCGGCCGCGCCGGCGCCATCCACCACCACCCCAGCGCCGCGGCGGCACCCAGGGCGAGGGCGGCGACGGCCAGGCCGGAGGATTGACGGGGCGGTGCGTAAGACGGTATCTTACTCATGTGAAAACGACCGTGTCGTCCAAGGGACAGATAGTGCTGCCGGCCGAAATCCGGCGCAAGGACCGGATCCAGCCGGGGGAGGAATTCGACATCGAGCGGCTGGATCGCGGCGAATACCGGCTCGTCCGCCGGGTGGCCCGGCCCAACACGGGCGTGGTCGACTGGCTGCTCGCCTGTCCCGGCAAGGGTTTCTTCGTTCCTATCGAATCCGAGTCTACCGACACGCTGTGACGTACCTCGTCGACGCCAACGTGCTCAGCGAGCCGACCCGCCCCGCGCCCGATCCGTCCGTCGTCGACTGGCTCCGCCAACACGAAGGCGATCTCGCCGTCGACCCGATCATCCTTGGTGAAGTCCGGTTCGGCATTCTGCTGTTGCCCGGGGGCAAGCGCCGAGCGGCTCTCGAGCGCTGGTTCGATGCCGGCGTTCAGCGTCTGCACTGTGTGTCGTGGGAGGCGGAAACCGGTCTCCGCTGGGCGGCGCTGCTGGCCGACCTGCGGGCGGCGGGGCGTGCCATGCCGGTCAGAGACAGCCTGATCGCTGCGACGGCGCTCGTTCACGATCTTGTCGTCGCCACGCGCAACCGCGTGGATTTCGAGAAAGCGGGCGTCACGGTCGTAGACCCATTCGCTCGCTGACGGCGCCGCCGACGCTGCAGGCCGCTCACCGGCCCACCGCGCGCGCGAGCCGCTCGATGTCGGGCCCGTAGAACGCGCGCGGCGCGGTGCGCGCGAACTGGTCGACGACGGGCCGCGCCTCGGCGAGGCGGCCGGCGGCAATCAGCTCCGATGCGAGGTTGTAGAGCGCGTCGAAGTTGCGCGGATCGAATTGCACCGCCCGCGTGAAGTGACCGATTGCCTCGTCGCGGCGGCCGGCCTTCAGCGCGACGACGCCGAGGCCCGCGTGTCCCCGCGACGAGCGCGGGTTGTGCTCGACGGCCTTCGCGAACGCCTCGGCCGCGGCGCCGACATAGCCCTGCTGCAGATGCACGGCGCCGGTGTTCTCGAGTGCGAAGGCGTCGTTCGGACGCGTCTCGAGGATGCGCGCGAAGGTGCGCAGCGCGTCGGCCGGACGCCCCGCGCGCGCGTAGGCGATGCCGAGCGCGTTGAGCCCTTCGATGTGTCCGGGATCCGCGGTGGTGGCCCGCTCGAGCAGCGGCAGCGCCTCGGCGGCCTGGCCCGACTCGGCGAGATACGTGCCGAGCCGCACCTCCGCTTCCACCGTCCGGCCATTCTTCCCGATCGCCTCGCGCATCGTTGCAATCGCGCGCGCGGGCTGTCCCGCTTCCCACTGGATGTAGGCGAGGCGGCGGTAGGCGAGTTCCATGTCGGGGCGCCGCTCGATGACGCGGCGGTAGGCCTCCATCGCCTCGGCGCTGCGGCCGGCGCGATGCAGCTCGATGCCCTGCATCATCAGCCGATCGACGTCGATGAGCCGCTTCGGATCGTCCTCCTCGGTGTAGCGCGCCTTGCGCGGCGCCGAGCCCGAGAGATAGCCGAGCGACTGCAGGCGCGCGCGCACCTCGGCGTTCTCGTCGGTCTGCTCGCTTGGCAGCGCGGGCCCGAACTGCGCGAGGCGCGCGGTGAGCACGCGCACGCGCGCGGCCGACGCCGGCGCGAGGTTGCGCGTCTCGCCCGGGTCGGCCGCCAGGTCGTAGAGCTCTTCGACGGGCAGGTCGATGTACTTCTCGCGCCCGTCGAGCACGCCGCTGAGCGGCGCCCACCCGCGCTTGAGCATGGCCGTCATCGCCTCGAAGTACGACGCGCGCGGCGACGTCTCGGTCTCGACGGCGAGTAGCGATCGCCCCGGCAGATCCGCCGGAAGCGTCAGGCCCGCGAGCTCTCCGATGGTCGGCAGGATGTCGACGTGGCGCACCGGCGCGTCGCTCACGGCGCCGCGCGCCTCGCGCGTGCCGGCGCCGGCCTGCGCGACGATCAGCGGCACGCGCAGCGTCGATTCGTACGCGAAGACGCCGTGCGTCGCCTCGCCGTGATCGCCGAGTCCCTCGCCGTGGTCGGAGGTGACGATGATGGTGGTCGGCCGCGTGGCGGCGCGGGCGAGGTCGAGCAGCGGCCCGAGCGCGCTGTCGGTGTAGGCCACCTCGCCGGCGTACGGATCGCGCGCGTATTCGGCCGCGTACGGCGGCGGCGGCGCGTACGGCGAGTGCGGGTCGAAGACGTGCACCCACGCAAGCCATGGGCCGTGCTGCGCGCCGATCCAGGCGCGGGCTTTCTCCACGACCTCGCCCGCGGGCCGCTCGCTGAAGGCGAAGTCGGAGGGCGCGACGTCGAGGCCGCCGAGGTCGTCGTAGACATCGAACCCCTGCGCGAGGCCGAACTCGCGGTTGAGCGGAAACGCGCCGATGAACGCGCCGGTGGCCATGCCGCGCGCGCGCGCCATCTCGGCGAGCGTCAGCGCCTCGTCGCCGAGCCGGAAGCCGGCGTTGTCGCGCACGCCGTGCTCGAACGGATAGCGGCCGGTGAGGATGCTCGCGTGCGAGGGCAGCGTGACCACCGCGTGGGCGTGCGCGAAGGTAAAGCGGACGCCGTCTTCCGCGAGCCGGTCGAGGTTCGGCGTGCGCGCCCGCCCGCCGTAGCTGCCGAGCGCGTCGGCGCGCAGCGTGTCGATCGTCACGAGCAGGACGTTCGACTCGGCGGACGGCACGAACGGCGGAAACGCGTCGCGCGCGCCGCGGCCATACAGCAGCCAGACCGCGGCGCCCGCCAGCACGACGAGCGCCGCGGCCACGGCAAACGATCTCTGCGGCGCGCGGCGCCGTGACGGGGATGTGCGGCTCAAACGAAAAGTATAACTGCGGGCGTGGCGGCGCCGGAGGCTTACACCGCGGCGGGGCGCTTCTGCAGGTACATGTGCGCGTCGGCCGCGGCGATGACCGTGTCGATGTCCTTCGTGCCCGGCGGCGCTTCGGCGCACCCGATGCTCAGGCCCACGCTGTTGCCGAGCGTCGCCACGAGCGGCGCCGATTCGTACTCGGCCTTCAGTGTGTGCATGCGCGTGGCCGCGGCACTCGCCGGGCAGGACATGACGACCAGGAACTCGTCGCCGCCCCAGCGGAACACGTAGAGACGATGGTCAGCGGATCCGTGAGTGCGAGGCCCCGAAGTTCCTCGCGCGCTTCCTCGAGCCGCCGGTTCGACAGCCGAAGCTCCCTCGTCGTGTCCTCGAAGATCAGCAGGTGCATGCCGAGCGTCACGATGGCGTACGCCACGAAGTTGAGCGCCATCAGCCGCAGCACGGTTTCGGACGATGCGAACGTGACGGCTCGAACCATCCACAGGTTGGATGCCGCGGCCGCGGCGAAGCCGAGCGCCAGCAGCCCGGCGCCCGCGAAGTGCTCGCGCCGCGCGATCTGCGCGAAGCGCGCGCCCGACACGCCGAGCGCGGTGGCGGCGACGAGATAGCCCGGCACCTGACCCCAGCCGCCGGCGAGCGGCGTGCCGAGCGCAAGGCAGATCCCCAGCAGGACCAGCGCGCCCACGCCATGCCGCCTCGTCCAGGGCGGCGCGCCGGCCATCGACGTCGCGCTGAGCGCGAACGCCAGCGCGCTCGCCACGTGCAGCGTCTGGAACAGCCCGGCGAAGCGCGCGAGGTTGCCGCTGACGCTGCCCGCGTCGCCGAGCACCATCATGCCGGCGGCCATCAGCACCCAGCCGGCCATCCACAGCAGCAGATAGCCGCGCCGCCTGTTCACATACAGGAGGAACAGCAGTCCGGCGATCACGGCCGCCGCCGCGGCGGCCAGGAGACGGGGCTCGATCAGAGCCTCGGCGGAAAACATGAAGGAACGGCGCGAGTATAACTAAAACCGGTAGAGCATGAGATAGACGATCACCCCGGTCACCGACACGAACAGCCAGATGGGCAGTGTGATTCTCGCGATGCGGCGGTGGCGCGCATCGTCGCGCCTGAGGCCGCGGCGGAGCGTCACCAGCGCCAGCGGGACGACCGCGGCCGCGAGGATGACGTGCGGGATGAGGATGGAGAAGTAGAGCGTCCGCAGCCAGCCGGTGCCATGGTACGGCCGCGAGCCCGCGTTGGCGTGATAGACGACGTACGAGATCAGGAAGAGCGTGGAGGCGCCGAACGCCGCCAGCATCATGCGCCGGTGCGCCTCGATGCGCCGCTGTTTGATCAGCACCCACGCGATGACCAGACACACCCCGGCGACCGCGTTGAGCGACGCGTTCACGGTCGGCAGGTACGGGATTAGATCAGTCATCTAAGAGGCCGCGCGAAAATCGAGCTCGGGCAGGTCCGTCGCCGCGCCGCGTAGCTCGACGATCTCTGCTCGCATGTACAAGCACGGCGCCGCGCCGGACCTGCCACTCGCTCCCAGCGCGGCCCTATGTCCTGTCGACCATCATCACGACCCAGAGCGCCGGCAGATAGATGAGCGACGTGAGGAACAGGAGGCGCGCGTTGGGTTGCGTGCGGCGGGCGGCGAAGCGGATGCCGACCGCGATGAAGGCGAGGCCGAGGACGACCGCCGAGATGGCGTAGACGAGTCCCGTCAGGCCGAGCGCCGACGGCAGCAGGCTCACCGGCAGCAGCGCCGTGGCATAGAGCAGCGACTGGCGCGCGGTGCTGGCGCCGTCGGGATCGACGACCGGCAGCATCGGCAGCCGCGCGCGCGCGTAGTCGTCGCGATAGAGCCACGCAATCGCGAGGAAGTGCGGCAGCTGCCACAGAAAAATGATCAGGAAGAGCGCCCACGCCGGCGCGTCGAGCGTGCCGCGTGCGGCCGCCCAGCCGATCATCGGCGGCAGCCCGCCGGGCACGGCGCCGACGACGGTGGAGAAGGACGTGACGCGCTTCATCGGCGTGTAGACGAAGGCGTAGATGACGAGGGTCACGGCCGCGACCGCGGTTGCGAGCAGGTTCGCCGACAGTGCGAGGAGCGCGAGGCCCGCGAGCGACGTCGCCCAGGCCAGCCGCTTCGCTTCGCCGACCCCCATGCGGCCCTCGGCCACCGGGCGCTGGCGGGTGCGCTCCATCAGGCGATCGAGATCGCGCTCGCTGATCTGGTTGAGGCCCGCCGCTCCGCCGGCGACGAGCGCCGTGCCGATGACGGTGCCCGCCAGCGCCACGAGGTTCATCGCATCGGGCGATCCCATGTAGAACCCGCCCGCCGTGGTGGCGACGACGAGCGCGTTGACGCGGACTTTCGTGAAGACGAGGAAATCGGCCAAACGGCTGCGCGGCACGTCGACCGGCACGGCAGCGGCCTTCATGCCGGCCTCGGGTGGCGCGACCACAGCGTGAGCGCGAGCGACGTCACGAGCACGAGCGCGCCGTTGGCCACGTGCGCGGTGTTGATCACCGGCTGCTTGCCGCTCAGGATGACGAACGCGCCGAGTGTGACCTGCACCGCGACCAGCAGGACCAGCAGCGCGGCCGGCCGCGTCAGCTCGACGCGCTCTCGATGGTGATAGAAGACGTGCGCCGCGGCCGCCAGGATCGCGAGCGTGACGATCACCGCGCCGACGCGGTGCGCATAGTGCACGGCCACGCCGAAGTTCCACACATGCGGCACCAGCCGCCCGAACGCCAGCGGGAAGTCGGGAATCGCCAGCCCCGCGCCGGTATGCCGCATCGTGGCGCCGATCAGAATCTGGACGAAGACGAGCGCGGTGGTGGCCGCCGCGACGCGCCGCAGCATGCGATCGCGCGCCGGCGGCGCCGGCGGATTCAGCCAGCGGGGCGACGTGAAGATCGCAATCGCGACGGTGAGGCAGAAGAAAATTTCGGCCAGGCCCGCGTGCGCGACCGACACCGGCGCGGGCAGGAAATAGAGCACCGTGATGCCGCCAAGCACGCCCTGCGCGATCACGGCGGCCAGGGCGACGACGCCGAGCCAGCGCATCCAGCGCCGCGCGTCGATCTTCCAGATCCAGATGGCGAGGATGATCGTGAGGAAGCCGACCGCGCTCGCAATCAGCCGGTGGCCGTGCTCATAGAAGATGCCGCCGACCATGTGGTCGAGCGGAAACGAGAACATGAAGCGGCCGTAGGTGTTGGGCCAGTCGGGCACCGACAGCCCCGAGTTGGTGCTCGTCACCATGCCGCCGGCCGTGATGAGCAGCAGGGTCGACGCCGCGAGAAACCAGGCAAAGCGGTGCAGCCAACGCATTTATGTACCCAGGGAAAACCTGATTATATCGGTAGCTGGTAACCGGTAACCGGCTACCGAAGTTTTCTCAGAACCCTGTCCTCGATCCAGTGCGCGTCCCACCATTCAACCGGGTTGATCGACTGGCCCTGCAGCAGCATGGTGTAGTGCAGGTGGTCGCCGCCGGCCAGGCCGGTGATGCCGCTGCGGCCGAGTTCGGCGCCGCGCTCGACGGTCTGTCCGGCGCTGGTGCTGATCGATGACAGATGCCCGTAGAGCGACTGCAGGCCCATGCCGTGGTCGATGATCACGCAGTTGCCGTAGATGCCCAGGTAGTCCGCGAAGATCACCGTCCCGCGGTTGCCCGCGATGACCGGCGCGTTGGCGAGCGACGCGAGATCGAAGCCGAGGTGCACCTGCTGATCCACCTCCTTGCCCTGATACGTATACGTCCGCTGATCGGCGTATGACGCCTGCACGGCGCCGTCCTTGAACGGCACGAACGCGCCGTTCCACTGCAGTTCCTTCGTCGTCTTGTCGCGGAGCTTCGCGATCTCGTCGTTGTTCGTCTTGCGCAGGTCGCGGTTGATGGCCAGGTAGCGTTCGATCAGGCTGCCCTGTGCCGTCAGGCTGGTTGTCTCGGCCTCGATCGCGGGCACGACGCGGTTGAGGAATCCTTCGTCGAGGTCGATCGTGCTCCGCCGGAAGGCCTTGGGAAAGATGCGATGCTCGAAGTCGGCCCGCGCGCGGTTGCCCGCCTCGTCTTCGGCGAACAGGTGCATCGGCGTGCCGGCGCCCTGGTTCCAGTCGAGCGCGAAGAACGCGAGGTGCACGGCCGGATCCGAGAGCCTGGCCTGCGCCAGGTCGGGCGCGAGGGTCGCGGCGCCGCCGGCCGGGTATCCGGGGAAGGGGCGATCGCC
Source organism: Vicinamibacterales bacterium (assembly GCA_035512575.1). GTDB lineage: Bacteria > Acidobacteriota > Vicinamibacteria > Vicinamibacterales > SCN-69-37 > JALYRV01. The sequence continues at coordinate 23,999 of DATKDT010000079.1, forward strand.
CACCATCACGCCCGACGGCACGCCGGCCGGCTCGACGCGATACACGATGGCTTCGGCGCCGCCCTGATTGATGAAGTGATGCGTCGAGAGCACCTGCAGGCGCGGCGGGCGCAGGCGCACCTGCAGCTCGCGCTCGGCCGAGGCGGTCTTGGTCTTCACACGGCCGAACGCCGTGCGCGCGGCGGAGACGCGCAGGATGCCGGCCCCGTCCTGCACGTTCTGCAGGACGGCGCGTCCGAGCGGGCCGCGGACGACGACGCCGTCGCCTTCGGCGACGACTTCGGCCGGCGTCAGCTGCTGGACCTGGCCGTTCTGCTCGAATTCGACCTTGAGGTCCGTGAGCTCGGCCTCGGGCGCCGACACGGTGGCTTCGTACTGGCCGTTCGCGCCCACGAACTGGGTGGGCTGCCGGATGTCGACGTCCGGCGTGTAGACGCGGCCGACGACGAACCAGGCGATGCCGGCGATGATGGCGACGAAAATGAGTAGCTTCAGCAGAAATCTCATGGCCGGTCGCTATGCCAGAGTTGCGCCGTTTTGTCCTCGTACGCCAAAATAGGGGTTCTTCTCCCCCTGTGCCGGTATCGTCTAGGGGTCAGGACACGTGGTTCTCAGCCACGGGACCGGGGTTCGAATCCCCGTACCGGTATTTACCATCGCCGCGGGCGCTACTAGCATTCCCGCGCCGGCTCGCATGAGCTCTGCCGTAGTCTCCACGTTACTCCCATGAGTTTCTCAGCGCGCTGGCTGGCCTGCGGTGTCGCCTGCATCGCACTCGGCTTCGCGCCGGCGCGATCGCAATCGTGGTGCGCCGACCGCGCCCGGCCAGACGGCTCCGCCCGGATCCACGACCGTCACGGCCGCCTCGCTGAGCGTGAGCCCGGCCTCGCTCGAGGGCGGCACGGCGGCCCAGGGCACGGTGACGCTGAGCGGCGCGGCACCCGCCGGAGGGACGGCCGTGACGCTGACGAGCAGCCACACGGCGGCCAGCGTGCCGGCCTCGGTCACCGTCGCGGCGGGCGCGACCAGCGCGACGTTTACGATCACCACCGGTACGGTTTCGAGTGACGCCGACACGACGATCACCGCCACGGCCGGCGGCGTCGCGCGGACGGCGACGCTGCGCGTCGTCGCGCCCGCGGGAGCCGGGCCCCTCGCGTCGCTCACGCCCGCCCACGACGACATCGTCGGCGGCGACAACTCGACTGCGACCCTGACGCTCGCGGCGCCCGCGCCGGCCGGCGGGGTGCGCGTGACCCTCTCGAGCGACGACGCCGATCTCATCGTGCCG
>DATKDT010000080.1:0-5909 GCA_035512575.1 Vicinamibacterales bacterium
AAAGACGGAAGACGAAAGACTAAAGAGAAAGCGGTGGCCGCGGCGGCTGTCGCTCTGGCCCTTTCTTTCGTCTTCAGTCTTCCGTCTTTAGTCTTAAGTCAGGTCGCCGATCCTGTGGCGACCTTTTCCATTTTAGGCTTCGATCCTGCGACCGGAGAAGTCGGAGGAGCCGTGCAGTCCCGCGTGTTCTCCGTCGGCAACGGCGTGCTGTGGGCCGAGGCGGGTGTGGGCGCCGTCGCGACGCAGGCGTTCGTCGACGTGAGCTACGGCCCGCAGGCGCTGGCGCTGCTGCGAAGAGGAGTCGCGCCCGCCGCCATCATCAATCAGATCTACGATGCCGATCCCGATCCCGGCTATCGCGGCCAGCCCTGGCCCAAGGCGGGACGCCAGTTCGCCGTGATGAACGCGAAGGGCGAACACGCCGCCTTCACGGGGCCCGAGGCATCCGCGTGGGCCGGCCACAAGGCGGGGAAGCACGCGACGGCGCAGGGCAACATCCTCGCGGGCGAAGCCGTGGTGGCGGGGATGATCGACGCATTCGAGAACACCGAGGGACATCTTTCGCTGCGGCTCATGGCTGCGCTTGAAGCCGGGCAGGCCGCGGGAGGCGATACGCGCGGCATGCAGTCCGCTGCGATGCTCATTGTGGGCGAAGACCGTGGCGTCTGGCTCAACAACGATGTCGTCCTGCGGCTGCAGGTAGACGACAACCCGGAGCCCATCAAGGAGTTACGCCGCCTCGTCGACCGCGCGGCCTCCCAGCGCCGTCCCCGCCGCTGACCGTTCGTTTCTGGCATCATCCGTGCTCATCCGACCCCGGGCGGGTGCGCGTTCGCCGAATGCGCAGCCCAGCCATTGGAGGGTGAGTGTTATGCGCAAGATTTCTCTGTTCGTTCTCGCCGGCGCGATCGCGGCGGCCGCGGCGTGCGCCGCATCCGACCCGGGCATCACGACCGCCGTGAAATCGAAGTTCGCGGCCGACGACACCGTCAAGGCCTCGCAGATCGACGTCGATACGAAGGACGGCGTCGTGACGCTGAGCGGCGCCGTCGAGTCTCAGATGGTGAAGGATCGCGCGGTCCAGTTGGCGCGAGAAACCGGCGGCGTGACCAGCGTCGACGATCGCCTCACGGTCAACCCGGCGCTCGCCGGCGCAACCGCGCCGTACGAGCCGGAGCCCGGCACGGCGGATCGCGCGCAGGGCACGGCCGGCAGCGCGTCGGACAAGGCGGGCGACGCCGCCGACAAGATCGGCGAGGCGGTCCGGGCTACCGGCGCGGCAGCGTCGCAGGCCGTCAAGGACGCGACCCCGGTGGTCGCCGACGCCGGCATCACGGCGGCGGTCAAGACGCGGCTGCTGGCCGATCCCGATGTGGCCGGCCTGCGCATCAACGTCGACACGAAGGACAAGGTCGTCACGCTGACGGGCACCGTCAAGGCCGCGTCGCAGGTGACCGAAGCCGAGAAGATCGCGCGCGAGACGCCCGGCGTCGTGCGCGTGGTCAACAACCTGAAGGTGGGCGCGTAAGCGCCCGCCTTGCCTATAGATCTTTTCTGCGGTGGTAAATCAGCCGGCTGTCGTCTGACCGCGTCTTGTAGAACGCGCGGATGTTCTCGATCGACATGATCGTCCACGGCGCCATCGGCGACGTGCCGTTCTTGGTGAACGCCAGGCCGTCCGCGAGATAAACCGCGGCGTGGAAGATCGTGTCGTTGGCGTCGAGAAACGCCACGACGTCGCCGAGCTCGAAGTTATCTTCGACGACGTAGTAATCGTTGCGCAAAGTGTTAAGGGCCGTGGGGACGTCGAGGAAGCGGTCGCTGGGCTCGAGCTCGAAGAAGTTGAGCGCCGACCAGAGACAGTTGGCCAGCAGCGGCTTGTCGAAATCGCCCGCCGTGAGCTTCGGGTAGCGATAGAGGTGGTTGCGCGCGAGCGTCGGCAGCAGGTGGACGACGTCGATCGTGCGGTCGTCGGCGTGCCCGGATACTGACTCGAGCAGCGGCCGGATGTCGAGCCGGCGGCCGCGCGCGCCCCAGTAGGCCGCCACGGCGCCCAGGTCGTCGACCGCGTCGATGTCCACGCGGATCAGCAGCGTGCTGGTGCGCATGAGCGCCTTCCGCAGCCGCCGCCACTCGGCGGCGCCCGTGACGTCCTCCCGCACGCTTTCCAGGTCCGCGAAATGCAGGAATGGTCCGTCCCGGTACAGCAGCGGCTCGACGAGCCGGCGCGTGTCCGCCGATACACTGCTGCCCTCGAACCAGTCTCCGGCTGTCGCGCCGAGAAAGCGGTACGACTCGGCCTGCGCCTGGTTCATGCGGCTCTTCGCGAGCTGCGTGTACAGCCGCGCGCGCACGTCTGGCGCCAACCCGCGAATCAGGGCCTTGTCCGGCACCAGCGTCAGGCCGCCTGCGCCGTCGGCTCTCGCCCCGCTCATCAGCCGCGACGCATCGGCGGCCGGCATGCCGCTCCAGGCCAGAAAGCTCGAGGCGACCTGCGCCGACGTGTTCGGCAGATGCCACGCCACCGGCCCCCGCGGCGCGTCGTCGGCCGGGATGTACTCGAGCGGAGGCGAGACGACGATGGGGCTCACCACGAGGCGGCCCCACGCACCCGGCGCTCCTGTGCGCGCGCCGGCCGCGGGGGCGGGCGGCGGCAAGGCTTCGGCGCCGTTCGCGCGCACGTAGATGATGGCGACAATCACCCACGGCAGGATCGAGAGCGCGGCGAGCGCGGCGAACCAGCGTCGTGGCACGCGGACGATGTGGGGCGCCTGAGCGGGAGTCTTTGGAGCAGCCATGCGGATGCCTTAACTACGCTGCCCGCCAATCCTGTGTTGCGTGAATCACACTCGGCCGCAGTATGGAGCGGCGCTTTTTACCGCGGCCCCGCTGCCTCAGTGGTAAGCAGGACCTGCACGGCAAGAGCGATGAGGACGAGTCCCGCGATCGCGTCGAGCGTGCGTCTGACGGAGGGCTTTTCGACGTGGTGCCGCAGCAGGCCGACATAGAAACTCGTGATGGCCGGATTGAGCAGGTTGACGGTCAGTCCCTGCCGGAAGCTCGCCGGGTCGAGTCTCGATAGGCCCGGCGAAGGCTGACGGCCCCGAGCCACAGCAGATAGGCGCCGCCGCAGATGCGCAGCCCCGCGGCGGCCGCCGGGCCATCGGGCGATCAGTACCGCGACGCCGAGACCCGTGATGACGGCCTGTACGGTGCTGCCTGCCGCCGCGCCGCCGGCCGCGGCCATCCCGCCCCGCACGCCGCGAGCCAGCGCATTCCGCACGACGACAGCCGTCGTCGCCCCGGGCGTGACGGCCAGAATGAACGTGCTGGTGAGATACGCGGCGAGCAGCGGATCGAGCAGGATGGGCCGATCTTAAACGAAAAACCCGGCGCTGCATGCAGCGCCGGGCCGGTAATTCTACGTTCTGAATTCTACGTTCTGAATCCTAGAAGTTGATTCTTCCGATGAACTGCAGCACGCGGGCGGCGTTCGTGCCATTGAGGCTGCCGACTTCCCACGCGGTCGTGGACGTGCCGCCGATCCCGGAGTTCGGGAAGTAGTTCACCTGGTTGAAGGCATTGAGCGCCTCGATGCGCAGCTCGAGGTTCGAGCGGCCGAAGAGGGCGATGCGCTTCGCCAGCGCGATGTCGTGCTGCTGCAGCCAGGGGCCCTGGACGACCAGGGTGCCCGTGCCGCAGTCACCGAAGCCGGGCGCGACCTCGATGCAGTCCGGCCCGTTGGGGGGCGCGAAGTACTGGCCGCTCGGCGCGCCGAGCGCGCCGTAGCCGGTCGCCGACGTCGAGCTGAGGCTGAAGGCCTTGATCGTCTCGTCGATGATGGCCTGCGGCCACATGAAGACACGCTGGTTTTCGTTGATGCGCAGCTTGTACATCTTCCGCACATCGTCGGCCGTCATGCCGACCAGGCGCAGGTTGCCGAGCTCGACGAGCACGCCGCTCTGCACGCGGCTGTTCATGCCGAGCGACCAGCCGCCGACGACACGCTCCATCACCGCGCCCGCGTTCGACGCGAACCGGCGTCCGCGGCCGAAGGGCAGGTCATACACGATGTTCGCCTTGAACGCGTGCGTGAGGTCGCCCGGGCTGCCGGCGTCGCGGCGCATCACGCGCGGACGGCGGAAGCCGCCGCCGAAGCGCTGCGATTCGAACGCGTTGCCGAGCACGTAGCTCGAGTTGAACTGCAGGCCGTTGACGAGGCGGCGCCGCAGCTCGAGCTGCATCGAGTTGTAGTACGTCTTGCCGCCGCCGCCCGTCATGATGGCGCCGCCCAGCTTGTCCGGGTTGGCGACCCAGAAGTTGAGCGGGAGGCCGGCCGCCGCCGCATTGGCGCGGAATGTGGGCGTTCCGTACAGCCCCGCCGACGAGCTCGTCGACGCCGGCGCGAACGGGTTCGGGTTCCACATGGTCAGCGGGTTGACGTAGTTGCTGTTCGCGAACAGCGACGACGTGTACAGCGACGAGTCGCCCGCGTTGGCTATCGGCACACCACTGAAGTGCGCCAGATAGATCGGCAGGGGCGCCGTGCCCGTGCCCGCGCCGAAGTAGCGGAACGTCGCGCCGCGGCCCGCCGCGATGTTCGCCTGCAGGTTGGCCTGCGCCTGGCGGAACTCCGCGAGGAAGCCGTTCTCCACGAGCGCGGGCTCGTTGAAGTTGTAGGTCGTCCAGGCGTCGCCCGAGCGCGTGCCGACGTACCGCGCCTCGACGACGTGGTTGCGGCCGAGCGCGCGCTGCAGGCCGATGGAGACCGATTCGGCCCACGGCACCTGGATGTTCTCGTCGAACCGGTTCACCGAGTCGTTGATCGACCCGAGGAACGGATAGCTCGGCGACTCCGGAAACGCTCCCGGGCCGTGACGCGACGGGTCGCGCAGCAGCAGCGGCAGCGGGCCGAGGTTGCCATTGGACGCGTTGCGGTCCGGCTCGTTGAAGAGAAAGAGGCCGGGGTTCGACGCGTAGCGGCCCGTGTAGTTGGTCAGGCCTTCACGGCTGAACGACTTCGAGTAGCCGCCGCGGAGGACCGACTCGTCGCCGAGGATGGCGCCGAGGATGCCGTTGCGCTCGCCGAGCACCCACGCGAAGCCGAGGCTGGGCGCCCAGTTGTTCTTGTCCACCTTGAACGCGTACTCACCCTCGCCGAAGTTGATGTACTCCGGAATCGACCCTGGCATGTTGCCCGGCTGGAACATGTTGCACGCCTGCTCGACGTTCGAGCGGTCGGCGACGCCCGAGCGGCCGCAGATCGACTCGAGGGTGACCGTCGAGTAGCTGTTGTTGAGCGGATAGAACGGGAGCTGCAGCTCGTAGCGCAGGCCCGCGTTCACCGTGAAGTTCGGCTTCCAGCGCCAGGAATCCTGGAGGAAGAAGCCGGCCTCGCGCATGACGCCGTCCTGCTGCGCGTTGCCCATGTAGACGTACTTGCCGTTCTCGAGCCGGGCGTCGCCGTTGATCGAGCTCATGCGGCCCGTGAAGAGCGCATACATCTGACGCGCGGCGGTGAGCTGCGCCGTCGACGCGCCGGGGAAGTTGGCGGTCGTGAACATGCCGAGCGCGGGATCGCCCGTCAGCACGTCGAAGTTCACGGTCGGCACCAGCGACGAGTTGTACGACGTCGTCTGGAGGTGCGTGAACGTGCCGCCGAAGGTGACGCTGTGATTGCCCCTGAGCCAGCTGACCGAGTCCTCGATCATCAGGTTCCAGGCATTGCGGCCCTGGGGAATCGGCGAGGCGCTCGCGCCGGTCACCAGCGGGAAGGCCAGGTGGAAGCCGGCCTGATTCGCGAACAGGTCGGTGTTCCTGGTCGACGCGTCGCCGAGCTCTGCGAAGAACTTCACCGGCGATTCCGCGACCGCGACGCGGGCCTCGTTGACGAAGTTGCCGCCGAGCGT
>DATKDT010000081.1:0-21323 GCA_035512575.1 Vicinamibacterales bacterium
CTGCCGAAGGGGCGCGTCGACGAGATCGTCGTGCACCCGCGCGACAACGATCTCGTGCTGGCCTCGCACGGCCGCAGCATCTGGATCATGGACGACATCACGCCGCTGCAGCAGCTCACGCCCGACGTGATGCAGAAGGACGCCGTGCTGTTCGCGCCGCGCGAAGCCGTGCTGTGGAAGGGGGATCGCCGCAACGTTACGGCCACGCCAGGCGCCAGGTGGGCAGGCGAAGTCGCGCCGCGCGGCACCGCCATCGCGTTCTATCTGAAGGACGCGGCGCCGGAGGCGAAGATCACGATTACCGACACGGTATCGGGCGAGGTCTTCCGCACGATGATCGTGCGCGGCCAGCGCGGCCTGAACCGCGTGCAGTGGAATCTGGTGAGCGACCCGCCCCCGCAGCAACAGGGCGGCGGCCAGCAGGGCGGCGGCCAGCAGGCCGGCGGCCGCGGAGGTGGCGGCGGCGGCCGCCAGGCAGAGCCGGGGGTCTACAAAGTCACCCTCAGTGTGGGCAACAAGGACATGGGCAGCCAGATCCTGCGGGTGGTCGAGGACGTCTGGCTGAAATAGCGATTAGTCACTCGGTCCGTACGCCCGGTTGCAACTCGAGCACCTCGATGTCCTTGGACACGAGGTGCTCTTTCAATTGCGCCGGGGTCCCATGCAGCGGCGGGAACGTGCCCCAGTGCATCGGCACAACCTGGCGCACGCCGAGCCATTCGGCGGCCATCGCGGCCGTGTCGGGGCCCATCGTGTAGTGATCGCCGATCGGCAGGAACGCGATCTCGGGCGCGTACAGATCGCGCAGCATCTTCATGTCGCCGAACAACGCCGTGTCGCCCGCAAAGTAGAACGTCGGCACGCCATGGATGCGGACGATGTAGCCGGCGGCGCCGCCGAGATACACGATCGAGCCGTTGTCCATGTAGCTGCCGGTATGGACCGCCGCCGTCATCGTCAGCCGGATGCCGTCGATGTCCTGCGTGCCGCCGATCCCCATGTCGCGGATGTTCTGCACGCCTTTCTGCTCGAGCCACTGGCCGAGCTCGAAGAGGCACGACACGGGCGCGCCGGTCGCGCGCGCAACCGCGATCAGATCTCCGATGTGGTCGCTGTGCCCGTGCGACACCATGATCAGATCGAGCTTGCCGAGCGACTCCGGCTTCTGGAACGCGGCCGGCGCGCTGGGATTGGTCAGCCAGGGGTCTGTGAGGATGCGCTTCCCGCCGGCTTCGATGAGGAAGGTGGAGTGGCCGAGCCAGGTGATCTGCATGAGAGGTAGAATACAGAATACAGAACGTAGAACACAGAATGCAGATTATCCCGGTCGACATGATCAGGGGCCGGCACAAGCGGCGTGAGGAGACGGAGCGGACGCCCAAGCCCGAGTGGCTGAAGGTGCGCGCGCCGGGGTCGGCGAACTACGTGAAGCTCAAGGGGATGATGCGCGAGCTGGGGCTGCACACGGTGTGCGAGGAAGCGCACTGCCCCAACATCGGCGAGTGCTGGCACCATGGCACGGCCACGTTCATGATTCTCGGCGACGTCTGCACGCGCGCGTGCGCGTACTGCAACGTCACGCACGGCGCGCCGCTGCCGCTCGATCCGCACGAGCCCGGGAAGGTCGGCAGCGCCGTCGCGGCCATGCAGCTGCAGTACGTGGTGATCACGTCCGTGGATCGCGACGACCTGAGCGACGGCGGATCGGAGGCGTTCGCGGCGACCATCCGCGCGATTCGCGCGGCGTCGCCGGCCACGCGCGTCGAAGTGCTCATTCCCGACTTCCAGGGACGCGAGGATCAGCTGCGCGCGGTGCTCGACGCGCGGCCCGACGTGCTGAATCACAACATCGAAACCGTGCCGCGGCTGTATCGCACGGCGCGGCCCGGCGGCAAATACGCGCGCGCGCTCGAGCTGCTGGACCGCTCGCGCACGATCGCACCAGACATTCCCACCAAGTCGGGCCTCATGGTGGGCCTGGGCGAGGAGTGGGACGAGGTCCTCCGGACCATTGAAGATCTCAAGAACGCAGATTGCAGAATTCTGACGATCGGCCAGTACCTGCGCCCTTCGCAGGCGCATTTGCCGATGTCGCGGTACTACACGCCCGCCGAATTCGCCGAGCTGAAATCGCACGCGCTGGGCCTCGGCTTCGGCCACGTCGAATCGGGACCCCTCGTCCGCAGCTCGTACCACGCCCACGAACAAACGGAATCCTACGAGCTGAACACCCGCTGAATTCCGGGGTCTAATGGCCCCATGCTCGAAGTCCAGCATCTGACCCGCTACTACGGCGCCCTGGCGGCCGTCGTCGACGTGAGCTTCACGGTTGGCCCGGGCGAAGTGCTCGGCTACCTCGGCCCGAACGGCTCGGGGAAGTCCACCACCGTCCGGATGCTGGCGGGGCTGATGCCGCCCTCCCGCGGCCGCATCCTCTGGAACGGCCGCGACATCGAGGACGACCTGAATGCCTACAAAGCATTGGTCGGCTTCGTGCCCGAGGAGGCCGAGGTCTATAAGTACCTGACCGCGGTCGAATACCTGCAGCTGGCCGGCCGCCTGCGGGGCATCAGCGAAGCCAGGCTCGACACGAAGATTCGCGGCTTCCTCGAGCTGTTCGGTCTCGACGCCGACCGGCACGCGTCGCTCGGCGAATTTTCGAAAGGCATGCGCCAGAAAGTACTGCTGTCGGCGGCGCTGCTTCACGATCCGAAGATCATCATTCTCGACGAGCCGGCGTCGGGACTCGATGTCGGCACGGCGCTCACCCTGCGCGCGCTCGTGGCGTCCCTCGCGCGCGCCGGGCGCATCATCTTCTACAGCTCCCACGAGCTCGACACCGTCGAAAAGATCAGCACGCGCGTCGTCATTCTCAGCAAGGGGCGCGTCGTCGCCGACGACTCGGCGACCAACCTGCGCGCGCTGCGGCAGTCGCCGTCGCTCGAGGATGTCTTCTCGCAGCTCGTCATCACCCACGACATCGAGGCCATGGCCGGCGAGATCGCGGCCCTGATGCGCGCATGAATGAAGTCCGGCAGGCGCGCGCGCTGTTCGACGCGTTTCTCGCGCGGTTCTTCGAGAACGAGATGTCGGACAACAGCCGCGACATGAAGAGCTCGTTTCTCTGGATCCTGGCGATCCTGGCCGCGCCGGGCCTCCTGCTGCCGTTCTCGCGCATGTTCGACTGGCAGATGCTGCTGGCCTTCAGCGGCTACGAGACACTCCGGCAGGTGATCCTCGCCGACAAGGTGATGTATCTGTCGTTCAGCATGGGCGGGATCATGCTGCTTTCCGCGGTCGTGTGGCAGGCGCTGCTCGTCGATCGGCGCGACGCGATCGTGCTCGGCAGCTTCCCCGTCCGGCCGCGCGTGATTGTCGCCGCGAAGATTGCCGCCCTGCTCGCGTACGTGGGCATCGTCGGCGGCGGCATGCACGTCGTCGCGGCCGTCGCCTACGGTCTGATTCTGGCGACGTCCTCCGCGGAGATCCTGTTGGGCATCCTGGGGCACTTCCTCTCGGGTTTTTTGGCGTGCGTGTTCGTGTGCGTGACGGTCGCGGCCCTGCAGGCGGCGATGCTCGCCGTCGGCGGGCCGAGGCTCTTCGCGCGTCTCACCGCGCCCGCGCAGCTCGTGCTGGCGGCGGCCGGTCTCCTGCTGTTCCTGCTGTGCCCGATGATCGGCGCCGCGGCGGTCGACTTCGCGCGCGGCAACGATCGATCGGCGTGGGTCCTGTGGATGCCGCCCGTCTGGTTCCTGGGCGTTTACGAGGTCATGCTCGGCTTCGAGCAGCGGGCAATGCCGCAGATGGCGGCGCGGGCGCTCTATGCGTCGGGCGCGATGCTGGCGCTGCTCCTGGCCGCGTATCCTCTCGCGTATCGACGCATCGCCACATCGGCCATACAGGGATCGCCTCTCGGAACGCGGCGGTCGATCGCGAGCGTGGCGCTCGACGGGCTCGTCCGCCGGATGCCCGTGCGGCCAGACACGCGCGGCGCCCTGCATTTCATCCTGCTGACTATCGGCCGGGTCGCGCGCCACAAGCTGGTCATCGCGACCGCGATCGGCGCCGCCGTCGCCATCACGCTGCCGTTCGTCCTGCGCTGGGCCGCGCAGGCCGCGGTTCCCCCATGGCCCGGGCGCAGCCACATCGCGGTACCGTTCGTCTTCGTCATGCTCGGCCTCGCCGGCACGCGCATGGCCTACAACGTGCCGTCCGAGCGTGCCGCCGGATGGATCTTCAGCACGGCACACCGGCAGTCGCGCATCGGGACATCGGCCGCGCGGCTGGCCGGACTGCTGATCGGCGCGGGCACTCCCGCCCTCGTCTGTCTGATGGTTTACATGTGGTTCTGGGGACCTGCGGTCGCGGCTCCCCTCGCGCTGACCGTCTTCACCTTTGGCGCGCTCGTCAGCGAGATGGGCATCCGCACGGTGGATTTCGTGCCGTTCACCCGCGCGTACAACCCCGATCGCTCCAACCTGCAGGCGCGCTGGCCGCTGTACCTGATCGTCACGCTCCTGTTCCTGCAGTTCCTGCCCTGGGCCATCCGGTCACTGCTGGTCAACGGACACGGCTTCCTCGCGCCGGCCGCGCTCGGCCTGCTGGCACTTGCTCTGCGCTACGCCCACCCACCCGAGCCGCCGGAGCTCATCGACGCCGACCACGAAAACAAACCGCTCGCGCTACGCTTGTTCTAGTGACCCTCGACCAGATCACACGCGACATCATCACGTGCGAGCGCTGCCCGCGCCTGCGCGCCTACTGCCGCGTCGTCGCGCGCGAGAAGCGCGCGGCGTATCGCGACGAGACGTACTGGGGCAAACCGGTTCCCGGCTTCGGCGATCCGAAGGCGCGCGTGCTCGTCATCGGCCTCGCGCCGGCAGCGCACGGCGGCAATCGCACGGGACGCGTGTTCACCGGCGACGGCCGCGGCGCCTCGGGCGAGTTCCTCTTCGCGGCCATGCATGCGGCCGGCTTCGCGAATCAAAGCACGTGCGACCGTGCCGACGATGGGCTGAGGCTTCGCGATGCGTATATTCTCGCAACCGCGCGCTGCGCGCCGCCGGCCAACAAGCCGCTGCCGGAGGAGATCCGCAACTGCCGGATTCATTTCGATCGCGAGCTCGACGCGCTCACACGCGTGCGCGTCATGATTGCGCTCGGACGCCTCGCGTGGGACGCGGCGCTCATCCAGCTCCAGCGGCTCGGCGATCCCATGAAGCCCCGGCCTGTTTTCGGCCACGGCGCCAGCCATCGTTCTTCCACAGGCCTGATACTGCTCGGGTCGTACCATCCAAGCCGGCATAACACGCACACAGGCCGGCTGACGCCCCCTATGCTCGAGCAGATATTCCGCACGGCCGCCGGCCTGATCCGAGTCCTTAGAGACCGCCCGAGGCCCAGTCGCCCGTAATCGCGAAGGTGATGCCCGGCGACTGGGCGTTCACGAACAGCCAGTTGCCGTCTGGGCTGAACGTCGCCCCGGCGAACTCACGCGTACGAAAGTCCCCTTTGAAGCCGTTCTTCTGTCCTTCGAGCACGATGTTGTTCTGCGCGAACGGGAAGATCCGCCCATCCGTCGTCATCCCATGCAGGCGCTGCGGCTGCGGGCCACCGTCTTCACAGACGACGAGACCGCCGCGCGGGCTCACCGTGATGTTGTCGAGGTTTCGCGCAACCTCCTGCGACGGCGACTCGAAGATGAGCGTCAGCTCCTTCTCCCGCGGATCGTAGGCGAACACCTGCCCCAGTCTCACTTTGCCGCCGTTCGTCGACACGAAGAAGATGCGTCCCTCGCCGTACCAGGCGCCTTCCAGCCGGCCGAAGATCGCGCCGCCCTTTGCGTAGCCCTGCCTGAAGACGCCCCCGGGATCGCGGTGCAGCGGATCGTCGGGCCGCTCGATGGCGACCCATTCCACCGGCAGCGGCTCGCCCACGCGCGGCCTGATGCGCGTGTCGTACAGCGGACTGTCGCTGACGGCGAGCATCTCGAGCGTGCCGCCCTTTGCCAGCAGTCCGCGCTCCTTCGGCGTGAAGCGATAGAAGCCGGAGAGCACCCGGTCTTCCGTCTCATAGACGATGCCGGTGGCGGGATCGACCGCGACGGCTTCATGAACGAAGCGTCCCATGTCGCGGAGCGGCTCCGGCTCGGCGGCGCCGTCCAGAGGCACTTCGAAGACGTAGCCATGCGGCCGCGTCACGCGCGTGACGCCGGCCTGGTCCATCGTCTCTTCGCAGGTGAGCCACGTGCCCCAGGGCGTGGGACCGCCCGCGCAGTTCACGCCCGTGCCTGTGAGGCTGATGTGGCTCGAGATCAGCCTGCCCGCGGCGGTGTCGAAGTCGAGCGTCGTCGTGCCGCCCCCCGATGCGGGATCGTAGACGGGTCCCGTGCGCGACGCGGGCGGCGCCACGCTCAGGCGCACTTCATGGTTGCGAATCAGGCGCGCGCGGCCGGCGCCGATCGCGAACGCCGCCATGCCGTCATGGAGCGACGGCGTGGGCGTCCCATCGTCCTGCGCGTCGGCGTTCCAGCCCATCGTGAGATAGCGGAATCCCGTCGGCAGCCAGAGCAGCGGCAGGCCCGTGGTTTCGTCGCGCACCGGCGCCAGCGGCCCGAAGCCGAGGCGCGCGGAGACGCGCGGACCGGCAAAGGTCGACGCCAGGCGGGCGCACGACGACAGAGGAATCAGGGCGCCCGCTGCGGCCGCGAAGCCGGAGGTGAGAAAGGATCGACGTTCCATCGGTGCTCTATAGTAGTATCCTCGGCCCGCCAGGAGGCACACGTGCGAGATCCCATTCGTCACATGTCCGTCACGTTACTCGTCATTGCCGCATCGGCCGCGATCGTTCAGGCGCAAGACCGCCCGCAGGCACCGGCCGTGGCGCGCATCGACGTGCAGCCCGCGTCGCTCACGCTGAAAGTCGGCGAACAGGCGCAGCTCGAGGCGGTCGCGCGGGATGCCGCGGGCAACATCGTGCAGGCGCCGATCACCTTCTTCTCGCGCGCGCGGCGGTCGGTGAGCGTGACGCCCGAAGGCCTCGTGCAGGCCGCGCAGCCGGGCACGCACACGCTGGTGGCGATGGCCGGCCCGGCGCAGGCCGGCAGGGGCGCCGAGCCCGGCGCCGTCCAAACCGAAATCATCGTCACGGTGCCGACGCCGGCGATCACGGCGATCACGGTGGCGGGACCGCCGCGTTACTTCGCAGGCACGATCGTGCCGATCGCGCCCTCGATTGTCGACGAAACCGGCGCCGCACGCGATGACGTACGGGTGGAGTGGACCAGCAGCCAGCCGGGGGTTGCGGAGATGGACGCCTTCGGCAATCTCGTGCTTCACACGACCGGAGCGGCCACCCTCACGGGCCGCGCCGACGGCGCGTCGGCCACGCTGGAGGTGCGCGTCGACGCCAATCCGGCGCAGCGCCTCGAGTTGTCGGCCCCTTCGCTCGAGCGCGTGCGCACCGGCGACGTCGTGCGGTTCACGGCCGCGGCGACAGACGCGCAGGGCCGCGCGATCGACGGCCTGCCCGTGCAATTCGCGGTCCGCGGCCAGCCCTCGAAAGACATCATTGCTCCAGGCGCGAGCGCCGAGATCGACCGCGACGGCATGTTCGTGGCCGAGCGATCGGGCATCTACACGGTGTTTGCCACGTCCGGTCCGCATACCGCAGCGCGCACGTTTGCCGTGGCTCCGCGCGACGTCCGGCAGGACGTCGACCTCGTGGGGCACGGCGCCGTGCGCGATCGGCATACGTCCGACCTCTGGATCTGGGAAGGGCCGGACGGGCACGACTACGCCATCACCGGCACGTGGGGCGCATCGGGGCACGCCTTCTTCTGGGATGTTACCAATCCGGCGGCGCCCGAGAAGATCGGCGAGGTGCAGGTCGACGCGCGCACGGTCAACGACGTGAAGATCTCCGAGGACGGCCGCGTGGCCGTCATCTCTCGCGAGGGCGCGTCGAACCGGCGCAACGGCTTCGTCGTGATCGACATCTCCAATCCCCGGCAGGGCCTGCCCATCCTCTCGCGCTATGACGATGAGCTGACCGGCGGCGTGCACAACGTGTTCGTGCACAAGCAGCACGTCTATGCCGTGAACAACGGGCGGCGCTTCGACATCGTGAGCATCGAGGACCCGAAGAACCCTGCGCGCGTGGGCCGGTTCGAGCTCGAGTCACCCGGCCATTCGATTCATGACGTGTGGGTCGTCGACGGCGTGGCGTTCTCGTCGAACTGGTCCGACGGTGTGGTGGCGATCGACGTGGGCGGGGGCGGCAAGGGCGGGTCGCCGAGCAGTCCCGTGATGCTCGGGCAGTACAAATATCCGAGCGGCTGGAATCATGCGGCGTTCCCGTATCGCAGCAAGTCCACCGGCAAGTTCTACGTGTTCGCCGGCGACGAAAGCTTTCCGTCGGGCCTGAACACGGCGGCCGGAGGCCCGGCGATCCGCGCGGCGGGCTGGATCCATGTGATCGAGTGGGACGACTGGGCGAATCCGCGCGAAGTGGCGCGCTATCAGGTGCCCGAGGCGGGCACGCACAACCTCTGGGTCGAAGACGACACGATGTATGTGGGCTACTACAACGGCGGCTTGCGCGTGGTGGACGTGTCGGGCGAGCTGCGCGGCGACCTGTACCGCCAGGGCCGCGAGATTGCGCGCTTCTACTCGGACGATCCGCAGGGCGTGATCGCGAACAGTCCGATGGTCTGGGGCCCGCAACCCTACAAGGGCCACGTGTTTTTCTCGGACTTCAACTCCGGCTTGTGGATCGTCAAGCTGAAGCCGGCCTCGCCCAGGCGGTCGGGGGAATCGCAGTGAGGCGCGCCGCGCGGCCGCTGGTGGCGGCGGCCGCGGCGATGGTCCTGTCGACCGCCGCCTCGGATCGCGGTCAGCGGCAGGCGCCGGCCGCCGGCGCCTACTACGCGTACGCGTGCGCCGAATCGGACGACACGATCGCGCTCGTGCGGTTCACGCCCGGCCGCACGGGTGGCGGGCGGCTCGAGGTCGTCAAGACGATCGACGTCGGCGTCTGGCCCACCGAGATCGAGGGACCGCACGGCATTGGCGTGCATCCCGACGGGCGGCACTGGTTCGTCTCGCTCTCGCACGGCAATCCGTTCGGCAGCGTCTGGAAGATGGAAACCGGCACCGACCGCAAGGTTGCCGCGGTCGAAGCGGGCCTCTTCCCCGCCTCGCTCGACGTTGCCGGCTCCACCAACTTCCTCTACGTCGTCAATTTCAATCTGTACGGCGACATGACGCCGTCGACGGTGTCGGTGATCGAGACGGGCGAGATGATCGAGATCGCGCGCGTGCCGACCGGCATCATGCCCCACGGATCGCGGCTCGACGCGAGCGGCACGCGGCAGTATCACGTCTCGATGATGGACGACCTGCTGCACGAAATCGACGCGGCCGGCCTCAGGGAGCTGCGGACCCTGCCGCTGTCGCCGCATGCGGGGCATGCGATGAGCGCCGACACGCCGGACGCTCGCGCCGCCATGAAAGCCATGATGGCCGACATGGTGCAGCCCACGTGGGCAACGCAGCCAACACGGGACGGCAAGGTCTATGTGGCGGGCAACCGGAAGAACGTGCTCCTCGAAGTCGACCTGGCGTCCTGGACGATCGCCCGGACGTTCGCGAACACCGGCGACGGCATCTACAACCTCGACGTGACGCCCGACGGGCGATGGCTGGTCGCGACCTACAAACGCGGGGCGGCCGTCGGCATCTGGGACCTGCGCAAAGGCATCGAGGCGGCGCGCATTCCGACGACGCGCCGGGTGCCGCACGGCGTGGTGATCACGCCCGACCAGCGCTTTGCGTTCGTCACCAACGAAGGCGTAGGCGGCGAGCCCGGCACGGTGGAGGTGTACGACCTCTCTCTGCGGAAGCGGGCCGCCGCGGTGGATATCGGCAAACAGGCCGGCGGCATCGCCTTCTGGAAGGCTGAGCCGCGATGATTGAAATCTATCGGGCCGCGAATCCCATGATGGCGCACCTGCTGAAGGGCGTGCTCGAATCCGAAGGCATCGCGGCCGCGGTCGTCGGCGAGTTCGGGTTCAACGTGCGCGGCGAGGCACCTGTCACCACCGAGACGCTGCCGCGCGTGTGCGTGGAGAACGAGGCGGACGTCGAGCGCGCGAGAGCGATCGCGGAAGCGTTCGACAAGAGCGAGCCGCTCGAGGGCGTGGAGCTGCCGGAAGGCTCTGATCCGCCGGACTCGTCTGGCTAGTGCAGTTGTCCGCCGCGGGCGGAGGCTCCGATATTCCGAGCCCTGAGACGGCTACTCGATCGGCACCGTGTAGTCGAAGTACAGCCGATGGCCGGAGGCGCGCGACTGGAACGCCTTCCAGTCGGCCTTTGCGCCATTGGCGTGCATTTCCATGTCCTCGAAGTCGGTGTCGGTCTGGAACACCCGGCCGCCCGACTTCTTGAGGAGCGCGTCCTTGATCGCCTTCAGCGGGTGATCCCATCCGTCCTGCGTCTCGGCCCATTCGCGCACGGCGGTGATCATCGCCGTGAATTCGCGTCCGTGATCCCCCTGCGCCATCCACGCGATATTCGGATAGTCATCGTCCGCCGTGCCGTTCAGGGTTGCGTTGTGACTGCCGTGGTGGCCGACCTTGTAGAGCACGGTGCGCGACAGCAGGTCTCTCGCGCTCACCTTCCGGTCGCCGTCCTTCCACTCCTTCTTCGCCCACGAGAGCCAGTTGCCGCGCTGCGCGTCCGCGGCAAACAGCAGCACCTTGCCGCCGGGCGACAGCTCGAACGCCAGCACGAGACTCGAGTTGTTCGTGTACTTGTTCATGTCGAGCGCGAGCTGTTCCGCCGAGAACAGCCAATCGCGATCGATGCGGCGCCACGGCGCATTGCCCGGCACTTCGTACGGGTGCGGCGCCGGCGCCGGCGCCTCGCCGTCGTTGCCGTAATGCGCCTGCACGAACTCTGCGTACGGCGAGCCTGCCGCGCGCGCGTTCGCCAGGGGCACACAGAAGCGTGATGCGAACGGCGCCTCCGGTGTCGTTCCCGCGCCTGCGGCGATGGCCGCCATGCCGAAGTAGCCGACGGGCGTTTTCGCCGCGAGCGACATCAGGTGGAACGCTTCGTCGCCTTCTGGATCGAGTGATCGCAACTGCTCGGGATCGCGGGGTGGCCCCAGCGCAAACACCCGGATGCCGCTGGCGTTCGGCACGCTTCGGATCGGGCCGTGGGCCCGCAGGAACTTCGGGCCCTTCTCGGCCAGGTCCTTGAACAGCTTCATCGACCTCTTGTTCATCGACTCGCCGGTTTTGGCGGCACCGAGCAACGCTTCCGCCGCATTGGCGTTGAAGGTCTCGTCGTCGCCGCCCAGCTCGAACCCCAGAAAGTTGTCGAGCTGTTTGGCCCGGCCGGTCTCCCCATCCGCGGCCAGCCGGTTCCGCGCGGCCAGCAGCCCGAGCAGCTTGTCCTTGTAGGTCTTGCGCAACTCGTCGGCCACGCTGTCGTCAGGATCCTCGGTCCAGGCGAACCAGGCCTCGCCGATCGTGATGTCCTTGAAATGCGTCGCGGTGATCGCGTTCACGTGATCCTGATGCTCGTGCGTAATGACCGCGACGTCGATGTGGCCGCCGGTCGCCTCGCGAATGTGTGCCGTGATCTCCTTCGCGGTCCTCGGATCCTTGATTTTGCCCGGCGAGCCCGGCTTGTACCCGCAGTCGATCAGCACGTACGACGGCGTCTTCGCCTTCTTGCCCGGGAACGCCAGCAGAAAACAGTCGCCGTGACCGATGCGGTACATCCGGACCACGACGGCGTCCTGCGGCGGAATCAATCGGCCGCCGCCGTTGGCGGGCTTGGGTTTCTTCGCCATGACTAGTCCTCCGCGTCGCGGTGCAGCAGCGCAAACGGCTCGCGCCGATCGAAGGCCGAGCGCGCCGGATAGAAGGCGTCGGCGGGAGGCAGACCGCCGTCCACCAGGAATCGCCGCACGCGCTCGAGCTCACGGTCGTCGGTAATCGTGCCGCGGGTCTTGATCACGCGCCGCACTTCCATCGTCACCGGATTGAGCAGCAGCGTGCAGCCCGCGCGATACTTGAAGTCGAGGTCATCGTCGGCCAGCGGCACCGGCGAGGCGTCCTTGGCTTTCTGCACGTCCTTGTCGAAGTAGCCGCGGCGGCGCTGCGTGATTTCGACCACGACATCCGACACGATGCCGCCGCGCGGTCCGCGCCGGAGCGCCGTGCGCACGGAATGCACTTCCACGCTGCAGGTGTTCGTCGACACCGATCGGTAGACCGTGGCGGGCGGGTTGTCCGCCTCTGTCACGAGACCGATCTTGCGCAGCAGCGACTGGCCTTTGCCTTTCATCAGCCAGCCCCAGAGCGCCGCCCCGTTCTGATCGATGCCCTCCCAGGTGGTGTACCGGTCGCTCTCGAGGTTCCACGGGCTCAAAGGCGCGGGCGGCTTGCCGGAGACGGAGCGCTTGAACTGTGCCATCTGTTCGGGAGCGTCCATCGACTGCGCCTCCATGAACAGCGCCTTCACGTCTTCGTGGGCCTCGAGTCCGGGCCAGAGCAGACTCTCGAGCGACATGCTCCGCATGCCTTCGGGGTGGATGCCCCACTGCCGGAAGCTCTCGACGAACGCGAGGCGGTATCCAAACGTGTCGTCGGGATTGAGATCGTGGTCCGCCGTCACGATGGCGCGGAGGTAGTCGCCGAAGGTGATGCCCACCGGAGCGCAGTAATCGATCGCGCGAATGCACATCTGCAGCACGTTCTGCGCGATGCGCGCGGCCTCTTCGGCCAGCCGGCCCGAGAGATCCGGGGGAAGGTCACCGGCGCGGAGCACGCCGGTCCCCTCGCTCGCGATGCGGTAGAGATCGACGGTACGCGCGCGATAGACCTTGAGGAACGCGCCGAAGATCGCGGCCACGAGGATGGCGCCGCGCGCATGCGGCTCGTCGGTCCTATCGAGGGCGGTGACGTCGGGCTGCTTCGGCTCCCACGCACCGCTGGCCTTGTTGACGCCGCCGAGCGCGTCGCGCAGCGCGCCGCCGCGCCCCGACGCCTTGCCGAACTGCTGCGCCAGTTGGCCCAGCAGATTCTCGGCAGCCAGGTTCCCGCGCGTGCGCGTGATCTGATCGCGCAGCACGCCCGGATACGCGAAATGCTGAAACAGCGCGACGACGTCGGCGAACGCCTCGTGGAACGCCAGCACGTCCGGATTGTGCGGCTCGTTGAAGCGTGGATGCACGCCGTCGAGCAGCGCGTGCGTGGTCTCGTGCGCGATGATGTCATGCGACACGCACGTGAACACGAGCGTGCCAGGCGTGTTGCTCGCGTCCTTGACGCCGACAGGAAAATAGCCGAACAACAGCGCCTTCTTCGCCGGACTGTAGAACGCGTTCCGATCGCGCAGCGCGTGCGGATAGATGCGGAGCCGCCGCACGAACTGCGCCTCGGCGTCGGGCTGATCCTCGCGGTGCGACGACCACAGCGCGACGCGGCCGAGCGCCTGTTCGAAATGGCCGATGGTGGTCATGGCGACCGCGTAGACCATCTGCTGGTGAAACAGCGGATTGGTCTCGGAGGGGGCCACGCCGTTCTGCGCGAGCACCCACTGATCGTTGAGGTCGATGGGCGGATAGAACGCGCCGCTCGCCGGATCGACGTCGACGACCTCGAGATACTCGCCGACGGGGCCCTTCTGCAGCTCGCGCTCCCACGGGACCGCGATCGTGATTTCGCCGATACTCGCCATGTCGAACTGCGCCGACACACTGGGATCGAAGGCAAAGATCCGCAGCTTGCGCGAGACGGGCTCGGAGATGAGTTCCTTGAACGCCGAGTGCATCATGACTCTGACACCTGTGGCGTGACGTCGAAGTCGACGATGGCGCGCGGGGCGAACCGCATCAGCGGCGCGTCCTGCGGCGTCGCGATGGGCCGTCCCGGCGCCGCAGGGATCGTGATTGGGTCAGGAGTCTGCGCCTCCGCCGATAGAGGCGAGGCGAGCAGCACCGCGAGCGCGGCGGCGCGAACGATAGCCATGGTGCCCCTCCCGAGTCTCGGCGGAGGGCAGTCCGCGCACCCGATGAAGCCGGACGCGGGTCCGGCGACGAAACGCTGGAAGGCGAGATTCTGATGGCGAAACTCGATTGTGTCAACTCCCCTGTCCATCCCGTGGGGAGACGGACCGGGCGTGGATTGTCCGCGCGCACTACAGCGCGAACTCTTCCCGCTCGAAGATTCGCACGCGCCTGAGAAGCAGATCCAGCAGATAGGCCGCGAGCGCGAGCATCAGCAGGCCTGGCCACAGACGCGTGGGCACGCTGGATCGGTCGCCGGCGCCGGGCCGCAGCGCCGCGGCGTCGGGCTCGTAGCGGCCGCCGGTGGCGATGCTCATCGCCGACAGCGCGCGCGCGTCGGCCGGCCGGAAGCGGTACTCCTCGGGATAGTTCGCCGCGATCGTCACGGCCGGATTCCCTTCATCGCTTTCCACTCCTTCCGCGACGATGGCGTAGCCCGTCGCGCCGTCGAGCACGACGTCCGCCTCATACGCGCCGGGCGCGATCTGACGCGCCTCGACGCGCCGCTCGGCCCCGTCCACCGTCCTGACGGCAAACGCGGGCCGCAGCAGGTTCTGATATCCGCCGTCGCTCGTGCGCGCGTCGAGCCGCAGCGTCGCCGCCACGACCCCGTGAGGCCGGCGCTCGGTGTCGACGGTCATCTGCAGGGGCGCCGACGGCTGCCTGCGCACGGCGCGCACCACGCGCGTCCAGAACGGGCCGTAGCCGCGCCAGGTGATCCAGCGCGACGCCCAGCGATCCTTCGCGTCCGACGTGAACACCGCGGTGCGCCCGAGGCCGTACGGCCAGGTGGCGAGCAGGGGCTCCTCCTTGTCGGTGGCGAGCAGCTCGGTCGCCGTCTCCTTCAGCTTCGTGCCGGTGTAGCCGCTCAGCTCCGGCGCGCTGCGGATGTCGACGCCCTCGAACAGCGACGCGTCCTTCACCGACGGCGTGAACGGTTGCTCGCTCAGCGCCGGCCGCGCGCTCTGCTCGGTTTCCTTCACGAACACCTGCGGCACCTCGCGCGGGTCGTCCACTTCGTAGCTGCGCCCCTTGCCCCACACCGCGATGTTCCGCAGCAACTCGCGGTCCGCCTCGGTGCCGACGGCAATGGTCGAGACGGTCATCTTTTCGTCGACCATCTTCCGCACCAGCGCCTCGTACTGGTCCGCATACGACCGGCCGTCCGACATCAGGATCACGTGCTTCACGCGTGCGTCGACATCCCTGAGCGCGAGAAAGGATTGTTCGATCGCCGGGAAGATGATCGTGTGCCCGCTCGGCTCGATGCTCTTGATCGCGGCATGGATGCGCTGCCGGTTGGGGCCGACCTCCATGACCTTCACGTTCCAGTCGAACAGGTGATTGAAGGTGATGAATCCCAGCTGGTGGTTGTCGGCGAGCACCTCGACCGCCGCAATGGCCGCCTCTTTCGAGAGCTCCACCTTCGGGCCCGCCATGCTCCACGACTTGTCGAACACGATGACGACCGCCACGTCTTCCGGCTTGTCCTTGATCTCGAACGTCACCGGCAGGATGTTCTCGATGACGCTGTCGTTGTAGCCGTCCTTGCCGTACACCGACTCGCCGCCCACCATCACGAACCCGCCGCCATCGTCGCGCACCCAGGATTCGAGCGCGCGCATCTGCGCGTCGGAGATCTGCCTGCGGTCGACGTCGCTGACGATGACGGTATCGTAGCCCTGGTAGCCCTGGCGCGACGCCGGCAGCGCGGCCGCGGCGGCCAGCGTGACGTCCATCCCCTCGCGCGTGAGCGCGCCGCGCAGATAGCCCGCGCTGGCGGGACGGCCCTCGACATACAGCACGCGCGTCGGCGGCAGCACGTCGGCCGCGATCCGCCGCACGTTGTTGTCGGGCAGCGCGTCGGCGTCTGGCGTCCACACGGCCTCGACGAGCCGTGAGCCCGGCGCATCGAACGTGACGTCCATGCGCACGTCGGCCATGCCGGGCCCCATGCTGATGTCCTTCGACGCCGCGGTGCGGCCGTCGACGCGCAGCTCGAGACGGCCCGTGGTCTCGGCCTGCGCGCCCATCGTGACAATCACGCCGGCGCGCTCGCCCTGCACCAGCGCCGCCTCGAACCGCACATCGTCTACCCAGCTGTCGCGAAGGTCGCGGACGGCGGACGGATAGGTGTGCACGGGGATCCGCTGCTCGGAGAGGCGCGACAGCGCGAGCTCGGCGGACGCGTCGGTGGCATGGCCGTCGGAGAACAGCACGATGCGCGACGCATGCCCCGGAAGCAGCGCGCGGCGCGCGGCGTCGAGCGCGGGGCCGAGCGACGACTCGCCGCGCTGCAGCTGCTCGATGGCGGCGGCGTCGGTCTCGAGCGCGACGAGTGCCGCGCCGTCAGCCACAGGCACGACCGAGCCGGCGAACGCGAGGATGCGGGAATGCTCCGGCTCGAGCTCGGCGTCGAGCGCCGCGATGCGCTCCGCGGCCGAGGCCAGCGAGGAGGCCGACACGCTGTGCGAGGCATCCACGAGATACACGATGGAGAGACGATCGGTGGAGCGGTGCGCCACGGGCTGGGCGAGCGCGAGCACCAGCAGCACGAGCACGAACGCGCGCGCGCCGGCCTGCACGCGCTTCTGCCGCGCATTGAAATTCGTGCGCGCCTGCGTCATCCCCCACCACACGAAAGGCAGTAATCCTGCAATCGCCAACAGCCAAAGGGGGTGAGTGAACGTCAGCATCACACGGTCACCCTGCGCTGCCACGTGTACCATTCGACCGACAGCAGCGCCACCGCGACAGCAATGAGCCAGATCCACAGGCCGGCCGAGGCCGGCGGCGCCTCGCTGCCGGCCGCATCGGCGCGCGACGAGTGGCGCACGTTCGAGCTCGCGCGCGTGCCCGCGTTGATGGCAATCGCCACCTGCCCCGAGGGCCGCTCGGCCAGATACACGCCTGGCTGACGCAGGTCCGCCACCGTCACGTCGCCGACACGATTCACCGTCACGGCGCCGCCGCCCACGCGGCTGACGGCCGTGACGTCGGGCGGCAGCCGGACCGTCCCCGGCTGTTCGACGCGGACCGGCGGCGTGCGCGCGAACCACTCGAGCACATCTCCGACCAGCACGGGGAATGCGGGATCGTTGGCGATGTTGCCGCGCGTGAGATCGAACGCAAAGAGGGCGTGGCCCACGCCGCCCGGCTCACGCACCGCCACGAGCGGCGTGCCGCGTGCCGTAAAGGCCAGCGGGCTCCAGTCCTTCAGGTCGTACGCCAGCACCTCGTCGAACCGCAGCGTCCTGCCGTCCACGCCGCGGACGGCCGGATGGGACTCGTCGGCCCGGGCCCACACGGCCGGCCGCTCCGGCCCCGCCGCGATCGGCAGCCAGGGCATCGCCGGCGGCGCGATGAACAGCGCCGGCTGCTCGGGTGGCCGCGCGGGCGCCCAGCGATCGAAGACCACGATGCCAGGGCGGGAGGCCCATGCCTCCGGCTCTATGCGCTCCACGGTCACGGTGCCGTCGAAGGCGAGCAGCGTCTCGAGCGGCACGTTGCGCCGCGTCACCAGCGTCACCACGGACGGCCGTGCCGACGCGACCCACGCAAACGCCTCATCGTCCTGCTTCACGGCATCGGCGGGTCCGGCAATCGCGGCCCGCACCACGCCGCCTGTACCCGCATCGAACGGCAGCGCCTGGCGCACGATCTCGTCGGCATTAATCGTGACGGCGCGATCGAAGATGCGCGCGCCGCCGGCGTCCACCGTGAGCGTCAGCTGCCGCGGCTCGTCCGAATAGTTCGCGAGCTCGACGTAGGCTTCGTAACGTCCGGGCGTCCGCCAGTCGCGCCTGACGTCGAACGCGGTGATCGCGGCATTCGACGCCGTCGCGAACACCGACTCGACGCGCACGCCCGCCGGGACGTCGTACGGCGTGACGCCGTCGGTGATGAAGAGCACCTGCCCTCCTTCGCCAGGGCTTCGGAGGCTCGATGGAAACGGGCCGGGCTCGGCGGGGCCGACGCGGTTGAGGGCCACGCGCAGCGCTTCGCGATCGGATGTCGGGCCGCCGACGATGCCGTCGGCGGTGGTGAGCAGCGTGACGTCGGCGTCGCCGCCGGCGAGTGCAAGCGCGCGGTCGCGCGCCGCGGTCCAGCGCGTGCGGCCGTCGGGCCGTTCGGCCAGCATCGACAGCGACGAGTCGAGCACGATCGTGAGCGGGCCGCCGGCGCTGCCGGCCGCATGCCGCTCGGGACGCCCGAGGGCGAGCACGACAAGCAGAGGGACGAGCACGGCGAGCGCGTACGACACGGCCTTGCGCACGCGCTCCCAGAACGACACCTGCCGGTCCTCGTCGAGCACGCGCCGCCACAGCAGCAGCGACGGCACGAGCACGCGCGGGTGGCGCACCTTCATGAAGAAGAGCGCGGTGACCACCGCGGCCACGCCGGCGGCGAGCCCGGCCACCACCCACCCGCTGAAGGCGCCGAACGTCATGCGAGAAACCGTCCCTGCCGGAACACCTGAAGGATGGTGTCTTCGAACGGCTCTTCGATCGGCGTCCGCACGTAGCCGATGTCGTACTTGCTGCAGTACGCCGCCAGGCTGTCGATGTGCTGCTGCCAGGCGCGGCGGTACCCTTTGAGCAGCGCCGGCGTCAGCTCCACATCGCGCGCTTCTCCCGACTCCGAATCCACCATCCTGATGTCGCCGGCCACGGCCGGCTCGGCATCCGTGCGGCTCGTCACGTGCACGAGAAACACGTCGTGCTGGAAATAGCGCAGCGCATTCAGTCCCGCCTCATGACCCGACGGATCCAGGAAATCCGAAATCACGACCGCGACGCCCCTCTGCTTGCGGCGCGCGCAGAACGCCCGGATCGACTCGGCGAGATCGGTGCGGCCCTCGGGCTCGAGCGCCGTCAGGAAGTCGAAGATCCGGAAGATCTGCCCCTTGCCGCGCCGTGTCGGCGTCTCGGCGTCCAGCCGATCCTTCCACGTCAGAATCGCGACCCGATCGAGATGCGACAGGCCGATGTAGCAGAGCGCGGCCGCCACGTGGCACGCGTAATCGAGCTTGCTGGGACTGCCCTCCGCCATCGACCGGCTCGTGTCGATGAACAGGTACACCGGCATGTCCTGCTCTTCCTCGAACATGCGCAGCAGCAGCCGATCGAGCCGCTGGTAGGCGCGCCAGTCGATGTGGCGGAAGTCGTCGCCCATGGCATAGGGCCGGTGGTCCGCGAACTCGAGCCCCGATCCCCGCTTCCGCGCAATGCGCTCCGCCCTGAACTGCCCCGCGAAGACGCGCTTCGAGAGGATGTGCAGGTATTCGAGCTTCTTGAGGAAGTCGTTGTCGAAGCGCAGTGACAAAGGATCAGGCCCCAGGCTCCAGACTCCAGGCTCCAGGCGGCCCCAGGTACCTGGGGTCTGGAGTCTGGGGACTGGAGTCTACTCTTTGATTTTCTCAATAATGTCCGCGACGATGCGGTCGGTGTCGACCTGCTCGGCTTCGCCTTCGAAGTTGAGCAGGATGCGGTGGCGCAGCGCCGGCAGCGCCAGCGCGCGCACGTCCTCGGCCGACACGTGCAGGCGGTCGTGGAGCAGCGCGCGGATCTTGCCGCCGACCACGAGCGCCTGCGCCGCGCGCGGGCTGGCGCCGTAGCGGACGTACTTGTTGACCATGGCGGTGGCGTGCGCCGAATTCGGGTGCGACGCCAGCACCAGGCGGATCGCAAAGCTCTGCACGGGCCGCGCAATGGGCACGTCGCGCACCGTCCTGCGCATCTCGAGCAGCTGCGGCGCGTCGACCACGCGATCGACCTCCGGGACCTCGTTGCGCGTGGTGCGATCGAGAATCTCGTGCAGCGATTCCTCGCTCGGGTACTGCACGCGCAGCTTGAAGAGGAAGCGATCGAGCTGCGCCTCGGGCAGCGGATAGGTGCCCTCCATCTCGAGCGGGTTCTGCGTGGCAAGCACGAAGAACGGCTGATCCAGCTTGAACGTGCGGCGGCCGACCGACACGCTCTTTTCCTGCATCGCCTCGAGCAGCGCCGACTGCGTCTTGGGCGTCGCGCGGTTGATCTCGTCGGCCAGCACGATGTTGGCGAAGATGGGGCCGGGCTGGAAGTCGAGCACCTTGCCGCCCGCGGCCGTCTCCTGCACGACGTTCGTGCCGATGATGTCGGCCGGCATCAGGTCGGGCGTGAACTGGATGCGCGAGAACTGGAGGTGCAGGACGTCGGCAATCGTGTGCACGAGCTGCGTCTTGCCGAGACCGGGAATGCCCTCGAGCAGCACGTGCCCGCCGGCCAGCAGCGCGGTCAGCGTGCCGTCGATGACTTCCTCGTTGCCGACAATGCGCCGTCCGATCTGCTCCTTGATGCTGGAGAACTGCCGCTTGAACTGGTCTATCTGCCGATCGAGCTCCGTGATCATTGCTGCTTCTTGCCGCGCGGCCCGTGGGCCGTGAAGTATTTCTTGACGACCGCGCGCCGCGCGTCGGGCACCGCGCCTTCCTGCTGCGCCTTCGCGCGGTCGTAGTCCTGCGCGCCTTCAACCCGGCGGTACTGCACCGTCGAATCGACGCGCTCGGTCTTGCGATCGACGAGCTCCGCGGGTTTCGTGTTCGCGGCCTCGTCGTGCGCCCTCACCATCTCTTCCTTGAGGGCGATTTCCATGCGGCGCCTGCCCTCGGCACGCTGCTCCGCGGTGGGCGGAGGCTGCCCCTGCGGCTGGCCCGCCATCTGGCCGAGCCCGGGCATCTGCGCCATCGAGGGATTGGGCATCGACGCCGCTTCGCGCGCCATACCTTCGCCCTGCCCCTGCATGTTGCCGGTGGACTGGTTCGACTGCCGCTGGCTCTCGCCCGCCTGCTCGCCCTGTTCGCTGGCCTGGCCTTTCTCGCCGAGCGCCTCTTCGAGCGCCTCGGTCTTCTCGCGCGCCATCTTGTCCATGCGGTCGGCCATTTCCTCGAGCGACTTCTTCATGGCGGCGCCGTCGTCGCCGCGCAGCGTGTCGGCCGCCTCGCGCATCTCGTCGGCGAGCTCCTGCAGCGACTTGTCCGTCTTCGCGGCGGCCTGATCGATGGCGTCGGCCAGCTCGTCGCGGTCGCGCTTCTGCAGCGCCGGCGCCTTCTCCGCGAGCTCGCGCGCCTTCTTCGCGGCCTCGGCCATCGCGCGCCTGCGCAGGGCGTCGGCCAGCTCTTTCGCCGACGCCGACGTGTCGAGCGCGTCGGCCATCGACGCGAGGGTCTTCGCGTCGAGCCCGTCCTTGCCGAGCAGCGCCTCGAG
>DATKDT010000082.1:0-12233 GCA_035512575.1 Vicinamibacterales bacterium
CGATGAGCGACTGCAACTCGAGCAACCCGCGCGTCCGGGCGCGCTCGCGCTGCGCCTCGACATCGCGGCGCATCCGGTCGAGCACACTCACGAAGCGCGCGTGGCTGCCGAGCGCCCTGAAGATCGGATCTCGCTCGAGGCGGTCCGGTGTCGCGAGGTGCGGTGGAAGGATCTTGATTGCGACCGTCCGCCGCAGCCGCGCGTCATCCGCCCGATAGACCTCGCCCATCCCGCCGGCGCCGATCGGGCCTGTGATCTCGTACGCACCGAGGCGGGTCCCGGCTGCAAGGTGCATGTTGGGGACGGATTATGTCATGGCTTGCAACTCCCACCATGGAAGCCTTCCCCCGCTCTCGCGTCATCTCTGGCGAGGCTCCGCCTCAGACCGTCGAGAGACTCCGCCTCGCTCTAGAGGTCGCATCGCTTGATGACGCCGCGCTGACGCGCGGACGGTCCTGACCCCGGGAGACTTGACTCAAGTGCACAGATTCTGAACTCGACCGAGTGACGGGAGAACCGGTCAATGGGGTTGACGTGACGCGAGGGGATGGCGCCAACGCAGGCCCGGGAAGCGCGCGAAGTCGCTGTCGGTGGTAATGAGCTCACAACCATGCTCGGCGGCCAGGGCCGCGATGTAGGCATCCGTCACCAGCGCGCCCGTGATGTCGCGACAGAGACCGGTGAAGAGCTCCCAGTGCCGGCGACTCGGCGTGATGAGGGACGCGCGAGGCCAGTCCACCAGGCGCTGGCAGAAGGCGAGGGCCGTGTCCATCGGCGTGGCCGGATCGAAGATGCGCGGATTGGTGACGATGCGCAGGAAGCCTGACAGGACGACGTCCGACAGGGCGAACGGTTCAGCCGAGGTCGTCAGCGCCTGCAGCCACGCCTCGTAGCGCTCATGCTCGGGCGCGTCCTCGCGGTGCGCATAGATGAGGACGTTCACGTCGGGAAGCTGCATCGGCTAGCTGCCGGCCGCGAAGCGCTCGAGATCGTCGGCTTCGAGCAATGCAGACGTCTTGTCGATGTTGTGCTGCGAGAAGCGCCCGCCCTTCCCGAACGTGACCAGCTCGAACGCCTGTGGCGCCGTTGGCGTGCGTGGCGTTCGCACGAACAGCCGGACGGCCTGTTCCACGAGCTTGCTCACGGAGGTGCCCTGTTCGGCCGCACGGCTCTTCAGCTGGGCAACCAGGCGCTCGTCCAAGGTGATCGTGGTGCGCATGATGCCTGATCATAACGTGGCTGCATCACTGCATCACCGGCGTTTCTATCCGCCCAATCAGCGAGCCGTAGTCAACCGGATCTCGATCGCGACATCGCCGGGCTTGTCGTGATCGACCACGACCTCCACCGGGTTGCCTTTCACGACCGACGCCTCTGCCAGCTTCATCCTCTTGCCGGCACGCAGCACGCGCGTGGCGTCGACGATGGTGAAGACCTTGGTCGAGGCCTTTTTCGTCTTCGCGTCGATGACGCGGACTTCCAGTTCCTGGACTTCGCGGGTGCCGCCACCGGGCTGCGCGTACTTCGCGGCCTCGAGCGACACCACCGTGCCCTTGTAGGTCACTTCGTGCGCCGACACCGTCGCGCCAGCCGCCAGCACGAGCGTGAGTGTAAGCGCGGCCATTGTCTTCATCGTCTTCATTCCTCCATCTTGCGGCCAAGGGGCGCCGGCGGGCAAGCGCTGCCTTGACTCCGGGCGCTATCGCGTCAACGATAGAGCGAGAGATGACACGGGCGATTTCGGTAATGGCCGCCGCTACGGCGCTCGTCGCGGGTCTTGCACTCGCGCCGCACAGCCACGTGCATCGCTCTGCCGACGCCGGCGCCCTCAGGCACGCGCATCTCGACGCCCACGCGGCGGCGCACGCCTCCGGAAGCCGCCACCATCATCACGATGGGGCCTCGCACGCGCACTACACGCCGCCACACGATCACGACGAGGGGCCGCTGCTGTCGGCGGCCGGCGACTTCGTGTTCCCCGCCGCGTCGGGCGAGTCGCGCCGCGTGCCGCTCGCGCTTGCGTGCAGCACGCTGCTCGCGGCACCCGAGAGAACCGCGGAAGTCGAGCAGTCGTGGCAGCCGCCTGCCCACGGTCCACCCGACGTCACGCTCCTGCCCGCCCGCGCCCCGCCCGTCCTTCCTGCCGCTGCCGCCTGAGCCGTTCCGGCTCGTCGTGTCCAGTTCAGAGAAAGTGAGAGACCCATGCGTCTCGCAGTGTCGCTATGTGTCGTCGTGTCAGCACTCGCCGCGGGAGCGGCTGATGCCCAGACCCCGGAACCCGCGCGTCCGTTGAGCGCGTCCGCGACTCCGTTGACCGAAGCCGACGCGCTCGAGCGTCAGAAGGCCTCCGATCCCGCCCTGCGAGCGCTGGCCGCCCGGGTGCGATCGGTCGAGGCCGAACAGGCGGGCCGTGCCCTCTGGCCGAACCCCCTCGCGTCGGTGTCGCGCGAGTCGGTGGCGCGCGCCAGCGACCTCTTCGTGACGGCGCGTCAGGAACTGCCGATCTCCGGCCGTCTGGGACACCTGCGTGAGGCAGGAAAGCTGGCCGTGGAGATTGCCGATGCCCGCGCGGGCTTCGACATCCGTGAGCGGCAGGCCGCATTGCGGCGCGCCTTTGCCCGGCTGCTTGCCGCGCAGGAGCGAGAGGCGTTGCTCGGCCAGTCGATTGCCGACCTGCACGAGCTGATCGTCGTGTTGCGCGCGCGCGAAGAGGCCGGCGAAGGGTCGCGCTACGACCGCCTTCGCGGCGAGCGGGCCCTTGCGGATCTCGAAGACGATCGCGCGGGCGCCGGCATCGAGCGCACACGCGCGCAGATCGCGCTCGCCGCCTTCCTCGGGCCCGACACGTCGCCGTCATCGCTTACCGCTGCCGGAGCCCTCGACGCATCGTCACCGCTCCCATCGCTAGGCGAGCTGCTGGAGCGCGCCGGCGCGGGCCGGCCAGACGCGCGCGCGGCGCGGCTCGACGAGGAACGTCTCGAGTCGGAGCGGCGCGCGGCGCGCGCGCTTCGCCTCCCGACGCCGTCGGTCCTGTACGGTCTGAGGCGCTCGACGGCGGGAACCGTCACCGACAACGGCTACCAGGTATCGCTCGACGTCGCCGTCCCGCTCTTCGACCGCGGCCGGACCGCGGTCGCCTTCGCCGTCGCCGAAGCCAACCGCGCCGCGCTCGAGCGCGCGGCGCTGCGGCTGCGGATCGATGCCGAGGTGCGCGAGGCGCACGCCGCCGTCGCGCTCGAACGCGATCGCGCGGCTCGGTACGCGCAGTCGATGGCGGCGTCATCCGAACAGCTGACGGGCATCGCACGCGTCGCGTACGAAGACGGCGAAATGGGAATTCTCGAGCTGCTCGACGCCCGACAGCAGCTGCTCGCGGCGCGCCAGCGGATGCTCGATCTCGCCTTGTCGGTGCGGCTGGCGGCCATCGAGCTCGATCGTGTGACCGGTGTGGAGGTGCTGCCGTGAGATCCCGCAATCCCGTCCTGTTGCTGTTGCTCGTCTCACTCTCGACCGCGCTGGGCAGCGCCTGCCGTCGCGGCGCGCCTCCCGAGCCCGCAGAACCGCCGTCCATCGCGGTCACGGTCTGGAGCGACCGCACCGAGCTGTTCATGGAGCATCCGCCGCTCGTGGCCGGCGACACCGCTCGCTTCGCCATTCACGTGACAGACCTCTCTGACTTCTCACCGGTGCGGGAGGGCCGTCTGGTGCTGCGCTTCCAGGGCGAGACCATCGAGCGGTTCGAGGTCGATGCGCCCTCGACCCCGGGCCTGTTCATCGTCGGAGCACGCGTGCCGGCGGCGCGGCGGTATCAGCTCGCCGTGGAAATTCACGCGCCCGGCTTCACCGATGAGCACCTGATCGGCACCGTGACCGTGCACCCGACGCTCGAGGAGGCCGTGGCGGCCATCGAGGAGAACGAGGAGGGCGCGACGACGTTCCTGAAGGAGCAGCAGTGGACGCTGGATTTCGCGACGGCGCGCGTCGACGACCACGTCAGGCGCGAGGTCACAGTGGTGCCGGCCACGATCGAACCCCGCGCCGGCGGCAGCGCCGAGGTGCGCGCGACGACGGCCGGCCGCCTCACGCGCGGGGGCGACCGCGCCCTCGGCACGCCCGTCGGACGCGGGGAGGTGCTCGCGGAAATCGTCGTGCGCAACGACCGCATCGGCGAAGGTCCTGTCCTGCGTCTCGAGCTCGCGAACGCGCAGACGGAACTCCGCCTGGCCGAACAGTCGCTGTCGCGCGTCGAACGACTCGCCGCGGCCGGCGCCGTGCCGGCCCGGCGGCTCGACGAGGCGCGCGCGGCCCGCGACTCCGCGGCGACGCGGGTGCGCATCGCGCGCGAAGAACTGCGGCACAACGAGTTGAGCCGCAGCGGCGCGGGCGCGGGCGAATCGGGCGAGCGCGTCGTGATCCGCGCGCCGATCGCCGGCGTCATCGCCGAGGCGCCGGCGGGAGTCGGCGAGACCGTCGAAGCCGGCGCGTTGCTGTACCGCATCGTCGCCGTCGATCGCGTGCACGTCGTCGGCGCCATCCCCGAACGGCACCTCGCCTCGGCCCAGGGCGTGCTCGAGGCGGAGATCGACGCCCCGGGCGTCGGGCCCGTGCGCACGACACGACTCGTGTCACTCGGCCGTGTCGTCGACCCCGCGACGCGGAGCGTGTCGATCGTCTTCGCGCTCGATCGCATGCCTGCCGCGCTTGCCGTCGGCCAGTCCGTGTCGCTGAGGCTGATCGGCCGCGGCGCGCCGGGTATTGCCGTCCCCGCAACCGCGGTGGTCGACGATGCCGGGCAGCCGATTGTCTTCGTCCAGGCCGGGGGAGAGAGCTTCGAGCGCAGGCCCGTCCGTGTGGGCGGCCCACGGGAGGGCGGCTATGTGCAGATCCTTTCGGGCCTCGATGCCGGCGATCGCATCGTCATTCGCGGCGCGCATCTGGTGCGGCTGGCGGCGCTCTCGCCGCAGACGCCGGGGCACGGCCATGTGCACTGAGCCCGTTCGTAAAGGAGACCTGCCGTGATCGATCGCATCATCGCGTGGTCGCTGGGCCACCGTCCCGCCGTGCTGGCGCTGAGCGTGTTGTTTCTCGCCGTCGGCGTGTGGACCGCGGCGCGCATGCCGGTGGACGTGTTGCCCGACCTTACGGCGCCGACGGTGACGATTCTCGTCGAAGGCCGAGGGATGGCGCCCGTCGACATGGAGACGCTGGTCACGTTCCCGATCGAGACGGCGCTCAACGGCGCCGCGGGCGTCAGGCGAGTGCGTTCGGCGACGGCTGTCGGCATCGCCGTGATCTGGGTCGAGTTCCAGTGGGGGGAAGACATCTATCGCGCGCGGCAGACCGTCAGCGAGCGCGTCGCGGCGGTCGCGCCGGACCTGCCGGAGGGCGTTGACCCGCCGGCGCTTGCGCCGGTGTCGTCAATCATGGGCGAGATCCTGTTCGTCGCGCTGCGCTCCGATCGGCACGACGACCGCCAGCTTCGCACGATTGCCGAGACGCAGGTGCGGCGGCGGCTGCTCGCCGTGCCGGGCGTGTCGCAGGTCGTCGCCACCGGCGGCGGCGAGCGGCAGTTCCAGATCGTCGTGTCGCCCGACAGGCTCGTCGCGGCCGGGATCACGCTCGACGACTTCGAGCGCGCGCTGCGGGGCGCGAGCCGCAACACGTCTGCGGGCTTCATGTCGTCGGGCGGCCAGGAGTACCTGATCCAGGGCGCCGGTCAGATCCGGACGCTCGAAGACATCGCCGGCACCGTCGTGGTGTCACGCGACACGCGTCCCGTCCTGGTAGGCGATGTCGCCGACGTGCGCGTCGGCGAAGCGCTCCGGCGCGGCGAGGGTTCCTACAACGGCGAGCCGGCCGTCGTGCTGGGCATTCAGCGGCAGCCCGACGTCAACACGCTCGAGCTGACGCGCACGCTCGACGCCGTGTTCGACGACATCCAGGCGACGCTGCCGGAGGGCGTGCGCATCGAGCGCGACGTCATGCGTCAGGCCGACTTCATCGACGTGGCTCTCGCGAACCTCAACGCGGCGCTCCGCGACGGCACGATCCTCGTCGTGCTGGTCACACTGCTCTTCCTCGCCAACCTTCGGGCGGCGGGCATTACCCTGGTCGCGATCCCCTTGTCGCTCATCGCCGCGGTGCTCGCGTTCCGCGCGGCCGGCCTGACGATCAACAGCATGACGCTCGGCGGGCTGGCGATCGCGATCGGCGCCCTGGTCGACGATGCCATTGTCGACGTCGAGAACATCCTGCGGCGGCTGCGGGAGAACGCCGCGCGGCCGCCCGGGCAGCAGCGTCCCGTGCTCGACGTGGTCTACGAAGCCAGCCGGGAGATCCGCGGGTCGATCGTCTTCGCGACGCTCATCGTCATGCTCGTGTTCGTGCCGCTGTTCTTCCTCGCCGACGTCGAGGGGCGGCTGCTCCGGCCGCTGGGGTTTGCGTATCTCATCGCGCTGTTCGCGTCGCTCGTGGTCGCGCTCACGGTGACGCCCGTGCTGTCGTCGTATCTGCTGCCGCGGCTCAAGAGCGTGCGGGAGGCCACCGAGCCCAGGTTCGCGGCGTGGCTCAAGCGGCGGTATGCGCGCATCGTTCCCTCGGCAATCGAACACCGACGCGCGGTCTTCGCGGCCGCCGGAGTCCTGCTCGTTGCTGCGGCGGCCGCCACGCCGTTCATGGGCCGGGCCTTCCTGCCCGAGTTCAACGAGGGCGCGCTGGTCGTGAGCGCCGTGACCCTGCCGGGCACGAGTCTCGAGGCGTCGAATCAGCTCGGGCAGTCGGTCGAGCGCCTGCTGCGTGAGATCCCCGAGGTCGTCAGCACCGCGCGGCGCACGGGACGCGCCGAGCGCGACGAGCACGTGCAGGGTGTGGAGTCGGCCGAGATCGACGTCAAGCTGCGTGAAAGCGATCGCTCGCGTGACGAGATCCTCGAGCATGTCCGGTCGCGGCTGTCCCTGCTGCCCGGCGTCAACTTCACGATCGGGCAGCCCATCTCGCACCGGATCGATCACATGTTGTCGGGCACCCGGGCCAATGTCGCCATCAAGATCTTCGGCGACGACCTGCACGGCCTGCGCGCGCTCGGGGAGCGCGTCCAGGCCGCCGTCGAAGACGTCGAGGGCCTCGTCGACTTGTCGGTGGAGCAGCAGACGGACATCCCCGCGGTGCGCGTGCAGTTCGACCGCGCGGCGCTCGCGCGGCATGGCATGCAGGCCGGCCTCGCCGCCGAAGCGCTCGAGACGGCGCTCGTCGGCCGCGAGGTCGGCCAGGTGCTCGATCAGCAGGTCGCCGTGCCGCTGGTCCTGCGGTACCCGCAGGCCGACGTTCCCGATCTCGCCGCGATTCGCCGCACGCCGCTGCCGACAGCCTCCGGCGGCCAGGTGCCCGTCGAGGCCGTGGCGGACGTCATCATCGATCGCAGTCCGAACTTCATCAGCCGCGAGAACGCGCAGCGCAAGATCACCGTCACGGGCAACGTCGCGGGACGCGATCTCGGCAGTGTGGTCGACGACGCCCGGCGCGCCGTCGCGGAGCGTGTCGAGGCGCCGGCCGGCTACCGCATCGAATTCAGCGGTCAGTTCGAGAGCAGCGAGCAGGCCTCGTCACGCCTGTTGTGGCTGAGCGTCGGGGTGATCATCGCGATGTTCTTCATGCTGGCGGCGGCGTTCAAGTCGTCGCCGCTCGCGGCGCTCATCATGGTGAACCTGCCTCTGGCCCTCATCGGCGGCGTGGCGGGGGTGTTCGCCTCGGGCGGGGTGCTGTCGGTGGCGTCGATTATCGGGCTCATCGCGCTGCTCGGCATCGCCGCGCGAAACGGCATCATGCTCGTGTCGCACATCGAACACCTGCGGCGCCAAGAAGGCGTGACGGATCTGCGCGCGGCGGTGGAGCGCGGCTCGGTAGACCGGCTGGTGCCGATTCTGATGACGGCGCTCTCGACCAGCCTTGCGCTCGTGCCGGTAGCGCTGGGGGCCGGCGAGCCGGGAAGCGAGATTCAGGCGCCGATGGCGAGCGTGATCATCTTCGGCCTGATCTCGTCGACGGCCCTGAACATGCTCGTGGTGCCGGCCGCTTACTACGCGCTGCACGCGCGCGTGGCCCGCCCCGCTCAGTAGCGATCGGCACGGAACGGCTCGGGGTCGACACGTGGCGCGTTGCCGCTCATGAGCTCGAATCCCTGCGTCCCAGCCATTTCTTCCGCTCGCCAAACCGTCAGAGATACAGTGGACGCATGTCCATCGTCGTTCAGAAGTACGGCGGCAGCAGCGTCGCGGACGCTGACCGTATCCGAGGTGTCGCCGAGCGCGTCATGCGCACGAAGCAGGCCGGTCACGACGTCGTCGTGGTGGTGTCGGCCATGGGCGACACCACCGACGAGCTTCTAGCTCTTGCGAGGAAGATTTCCCCCGCCCCCGACCGCCGCGAGCTCGACATGCTGCTGTCGGCCGGCGAGCGCATTTCCATGGCGCTGCTGTCGATGGCCATTCGCGAGCTGGGCGGCGACGCCATCAGCTTCACCGGCAGCCAGTCGGGCATCATCACGAACGACCGGCACATCGACGCGCGCATCATCGAGGTGCGCCCGTTCCGCGTGCAGGATGAGCTCGCGCGCGGACGCGTGGTCGTCGTCGCCGGCTACCAGGGTGTGTCCTACCGGAAGGAGATCACGACGCTCGGACGCGGCGGCAGCGACACGACAGCCGTGGCGATGGCTGCCGCGCTCGGCGCCGAGTACTGCGAGATCTGCTCAGATGTCGACGGCGTCTACACGGCGGATCCGCGCGTGGTGCCCGATGCCCGGCGCATTCCGGCGCTCTCGTACGTCGAGACACAGGAACTGGCCGAGTCGGGGGCCAAGGTGCTGAACGCGCAGGCCGTGGAGTTCGCCAAGGAAGCGGGCATCGCGATCTACGCGCGGGCGACGGCATCGCCGCTTCCCGGTCCGGATCCGTCGGCCGACGGCACCGTCGTCCGTCAGGGAGCGCCGCGCATGCCCGGCACGGTCGCCGGCGTGGCCAGCGAGCGCGACGTGTTCCTCCTGCACGCGGCCGGCGACGGGCTGAAGCTGGTGGAGCTGCTCGACGCGCGCGGCGTCGTGGGCAAGCAGCTGCAGTGGACCGGGTTCGGCGCGGCCGCGGATGCCGTGTCGATCGTGATCTCGCGCGAAAACCTCCATGGCGAAGGACCCCTGCGCGACGACCTGGCGCGCGAGTACAGCGGCGCGGCGGCGCTCATCGACGATCTCGGCGCGGTCAGCGTCGTGGGCGCGGGCATCAATGCGACCTACGGCAACCTGCGCCGCGGCAGCCGGTCCCTGGCGGAACAGGGCATCACGCCGCGCGGGTTCGCGACGTCCTCGTTCCGCATTACGTGGCTCGTGCCGCGCGAACAGCTGGACGACGCGGTGCGCTGCCTGCACACGGCCGTCGTCGCGGTCGAGCCGCCCCCTGTGCCGTAGCCCTCGCCCGGAACACCCTGTAGACGTTCTACGTCCAAGGCTGTAGGCTGTCTACAACCATGGCGAAACCTCCCGACGATCGACGTCTCGAGCTGCTGCAGGGCACGCTCGACATGCTCATCCTGCGCACCCTCCAGTGGGGCCCGCAGCACGGCCACGGCATCGGTCAGACCATCCGCCAGCAGTCCGACGACCTGCTGAAGGTCGAAACCGGCTCGCTCTACCCCGCGCTGCACCGACTCGAAAAGCGCGGCTGGCTCAAGTCCGACTGGGCCGTGAGCGAAGCCAACCAGCGCGCGAAGTACTACCGCCTCACCGCCACCGGCAAGGCGCAGCTGTCGCGCGAGCAGGATCGCTGGTCGCAGATGGTCGACGCCATCGGCCGCATCATGAACCCCGCTTCCGCGAAGGACTAACGCATGCGGCCCGACGAGCGCGATCTCGACGACGAAATCCGCGGCCACATCGCGCTCAACGTCCAGGAGCGCATCGATCGCGGCGAGGATCCCGAAGCCGCCCGCGTGGCGGCGTACCGCGAGTTCGGCTACGTGCCGGCCATCCGCGACTCGATGCGGGGCGTCTGGTACAGCCGCTGGTTCGACGCGGCCGCCGCGCTTGCGAACGACATGCGCATCGCGCTGCGGTCGCTGCTGCGTGCCAAAGGCCTCGCCGCCACCGTCGTCGTCACGCTCGCGCTCGGCATCGGCGCCAATGCCGCGATCTTCAGCGTCGTCCGCGGCGTGCTGCTGCGGCCGCTCGTCAATCGCGGAGAGGACCGCCTCGTCTACATCCGCCAGAGCGCCCCCGGCATCGGCCACGCCAACATGACTTTCTCGGTGCCGGAGATCGACGACTTCAAGTCGGCGAGCGCCACCATCGGCGCGTTCGGCGACTTCTCGACCATCGAATTCACGCTCATCGGCTTCGGCGAGCCCAGGCTGGTGCAGGCCGGCGTCGTCAGCGGATCGTTCTTCGACGTCATGGGGCTGCGCCCCGTGCTCGGCCGGCTGATCGACGCCGGCGACGATGGGCCGGACGCGGCGGGTGTGGCGGTGCTGACGCACCGATTCTGGACGACGGCGCTCAACAGCGACCCGTCGGTCGTCGGGAAAGCGATCCGGCTGGGTCCGCGCAGCGCGACTGTCGTCGGCGTGCTCGAGCCGTCGGTGCCGTATCCCGCCGACACCGAGATCATCGCGAACGTCGTCACCAGCCCGCATCACATGGGCGCGTTGATGACGACCGGGCGCACGCATCGCATGACGGAGCTGTTCGGCCGGCTGGCGCCCGGCGCCACCGTGGACGCAGCGCGGGCCGAGCTTGCGGCGGCGCACGCCGCCATGATGGCGCGCCACCCGGACGCGTACTCGGCCTCGGCCCACGTGCAGCTGAGCGTCACGCCGCTTCGCGATCAGATCGCCGCGCCGGCGCGGACGATTCTGCTGCTGCTGCTCGGCGCCGCGGGCGTCGTCTTCGTCATCGCGTGCTCGAACGTCGCCAGTCTGATTCTGGCCAGGTCCGTGCGCCGCGAAGGAGAGCTGGCGGTGCGGGCGGCTCTCGGCGCCGGCACCGGTGCCCTCCGTCGCACGCTGCTTGCTGAAAGTCTCGTGCTCTGCGGCGCGGGCGCGGTGCTTGGCATCATGCTGGCGCGGCCGCTCGTCGGCGTGGTGTCGCGCTTCGCCGCGCGCTTCTCGGTGCGCGCACTCGAGGTCACGGTGGACGCCAGCCTGTTGTGGGTGGGCGCCGGCCTCGCGATGACCGCCGCCGTGCTGCTGGCGTTCGTGCCGCGGCTGCCGACGGCCAATGCGCCGACCGGCCTCGGACTTGCGAGCGGCAGCGTGCGGATCACGCCCGGCACCAACCGCCGCCTGCGCATGTTCGCGATGACGCAGATCGCGTTTTCCTTCATCCTGCTGGCCGCGGCCGGCGCGCTGCTCTCCGCGCTCGTCGCGATGCAGACGGCCAGCCCCGGGTACAACACACGGCAGGTGCTTGCGTTCGATGTGCCGTCGCCGACGCTCGGCGTCCTGAAGCCGGAAGAGATGGCGTTCTATCAGGAGGTCACGCGCCGGATCGGCGAGCTGCCAGGCGTGCAGGGTGTCGCGCTCGGCAGCTTCGTCCCGTGGCGCGACGTGGGGTCGTTCGGCGCGGGCATCCCGTTCGCCGTCGAGGGCTTCACCCCGGAGAACGGTGAAGAGAACCCGCGCGCGCGCATCAGGATGGTCTCGCCCGGCTTCTTCTCGGTGCTCGGCCTTCCGGTGCTCGCGGGCCGCGACTTCACCCCCGAGGATCGCCGCGGCAGGGAGTTCGCCGTCATCGTGAGCCAGAGTGTGGCGCAGCGGCTGTTTCCGGACGGCACCGCGCTGAACCGCACGATGCGGTGGACCGATCCGTTGTTCGGCTCGATTCCACCGGCGCGGATCGTCGGCGTCGTGCCCGATGTCGACGATGAGAACGTCGTGCCGAGGCCGGCGCTCACGATCTATCACCCCGTTCAGCAGATGGGGATCGCCGGGCGCGTGTTCGTGCACGCCGCAGGCGATCCGTACGCGCTCGTCCCGCCCGTGAGACGGATCATCCGCGAGCTCTCGGCCAACCAGCCGGTCGAGCGCGCCGCCACGCTCCATGACGTGCGCGCGGAAGTGCTGTCGCCCGAGCGGCTGAATGCGTTCGTGCTTTCGGGATTTGCCGGCGTGGCGCTGCTGATCGCCGTGGTCGGCGTCGCCGGTGTGCTGGCCTTTTCGGTCAGCGCGCGCACGCGCGAGTTCGGCGTGCG
>DATKDT010000083.1:0-12248 GCA_035512575.1 Vicinamibacterales bacterium
GCAGTCAGGGCACACGGCGGAGACATCCACATTCGCAACACGCCCGGCAAAGGCTGCGTCTTCACGATCGATATGCCGCTTGCACGCGAAACGGCGCCCGCGTCGCCTGGCATCGCCGAGTAGCTCCCGTCGAGCTTTGGATGTAGACAGCCAAATTAGCTAAAATGGCCGGGATCCTGAAGCCCGCTGCCTACCTGGCTCGCGAAACGTAAAGGAACTCGCACGCTGGAAACGTGCGCCGAAGACGAGCGTTTGGTGTGTGTCTCCGGAATAGACCGTTCTCCAAACCCTCCACGACATGCACTCTGTACTTCAGCCTTCCCGCCTGATGCAGCGTGGCCAGCGCCTCGATAGCCTCCGCCGCGCGGTTCCAGTAGTCGAGAACAAGGAAGCCCTCCATTCGTGCGCGTTTGATGATTATCTGGAACAAGTTCCGAGGGCTCGCCGGCGCATATCCATCAGGGCCACTCTCGTTGTACACGGAAATCATTCCGCAGAGGGCAAGCCTTGCCCCCACGTTGATCAGATCGAGCGCAGCCTCAAGCGCTTCGCCTCCGACGTTATCGAAGTACACATCTATTCCCTGTGGACAATGCTGCGCCAGAGCGTCAGCCAGCTGCCTTTCCTCCCGATAGTTCACTGCCGCGTCGAATCCGAGTTCCTGCGTGAGCCACTGGCACTTCTCCCGGGTCCCTGCGATCCCCACCACGCGGCAGCCCAAAATCTTTCCAAGCTGACCAGCGAGTGAGCCAACGGCGCCCGCCGCCCCGGAGACCACGAGAGTTTCTCCTGGCTTCGGTTTCGCGACGTCCACCAGGCCGAAGTACGCTGTCATACCAACATGACCGAACAGGCCCAGATGGATGGTCAGCGGAATTTCAGGATCCTGTGGCAATGGTGCGACCAGGTCGCTGGCCCCACGATGGCGCGTAGTCCTGCCAGCCAAATACGCCGTAAAGCGGCATGGCAACCCGGAAAACCGGATTGTTCGATTCGACGACGGTGCCCACGCAGATCCCTCGCATGACGTCTCCGAGATTCACGGGAGGAAGATACGTCTCGCGCTCGGACATCCATGATCGGTTGGTGGGGTCCAATGAGAGCAGCTCGTTCCGCACCAGCGCCTGGTCTGGCCCAGGCCGAGGAACGGAGGACTCTGTCCATTCGAAGTCAGTCACACTGGCGAACCCCTCGGGCCGCCGGGCAATCCGCCACTGCCGATTGAGCGCCTGTTCCATGGCTGTCTCGTGGCTCCGGACGTCGACGTCGAAGTCCGGAAAGCCCTCGAACAGCGCCGCGTAGAAGCCGCCCGCCAGTAGTCCCGGCGACATCCGAGTTCACGGGCGAAGATGGCGGGCCTGGCCGCCTCCGTGACGAGAATTGTGCCGTTAATCAGTGTGCCGGATGTGGCTCAGGCGCTCGACTGGTACACCTCCATCGGGTTCAAGGAAGTCGCTCCCTACAGCTCGATGCGGAGGTGAACACGGCTGAGCTGTCGGACCGTGAGCCGAAGCATTAGAATGGGCCGCATTCGTCCAACGCATTCTCGTTCACGGGAGGGCGCCATGTCTCGATACCGCATTGGCACCGTAGCTGTTATCGCCGTCGGCCTGTTGTGTCAGTCTCCGACGGTCGCGCGCCACCTGTTCGAGCAACAGCCGAAACCGCGGGGCGACACGAAGTTCAAAGCGATCTTCGAACCGGTCAACTACTCACAGGATCTTCGACTTCACGATGTCGGATTTGCCACCGACGACATTGGATGGGCAGTAGGCGACGCCGGCACGATTCTCCATAGCCGCGACGGCGGCAAGACCTGGACGCCGCAGCTCGGGGGCGACAAGGAGAACGCGGCCGCGGACGTTCAGCATATACGCGTCCTCAGCGAGAAGGTGGCCTTCGCCGCCCAGCCAGGCGGAGGGGACCATGCCCTTCTCAGGACAACCGACGGGGAGAATTGGACGCAATCCGGAACCGTCGGGCAGCATCGCGGCGACTTCGAGTTCACGTCTGCTGATGTCGGGGCCTACGTGTCGGGAGACGGGATCTTCCACACAGTCAATGCGGGCAAAGCGTGGAAAGAAGTGTATACATGTCGCTTGAGCCTCACGATCGAAGGTCTTGCGCGTCAGGTCTCCTGCCACTTCGAAGACCTGAATTTCCCAACACTGCAGGTGGGATATGCGATCAGTCGGGTAATTGGCAAGACGACGTTCATCATCGCGAAGACGACGGACGGAGGCGCCACGTGGACGCCATGGCCCGTTGAGATGGAGTATGGCGGCGAGCACCTGTACTTCCTCGACGATCGGCGCGGTTTCGCGAAGATGTGGGGTGGAGCCGTCCTGCGCACCGACGATGGTGGCAAGACGTGGACGGCGATCGCGGGCCTCAAGCTGCTCGGCGGCAAGCGGGCACGCATCGACTTCGCCGATAGCGAAGTCGGGTGGGGTATTGAGAACAAGACGATGGCGTTTACGACGGACGGAGGCCGACGCTGGACGACGCGCACGCTGACATTTCCGACGGGCGTGAACGCCTTCAGTCTTCCCTCGCGTCAGCGTGGCTACGTCGTGGGAGATCACGGAATGGTGTACCGCTACCGGGTCGTGCCGACCGACTACAGCGTACCCGGAATGATCGC
This sequence comes from Vicinamibacterales bacterium, assembly GCA_035512575.1. GTDB lineage: Bacteria > Acidobacteriota > Vicinamibacteria > Vicinamibacterales > SCN-69-37 > JALYRV01. The sequence goes on from DATKDT010000083.1 coordinate 2,645, forward strand.
GGCGCCCATGATGCCTGCGTCCGCGCCGAAGTAAGGTTTCCTCGTCCGCTTGCCCGTCTTCTTGCATTGGCGCGGCTTGGGGCGCCTTGAGACAGATCATCCTCGAGCACCTCGCGCGCAGCGGCTTCGCCGTAACGGGCATCGTCTACCTGATGTCCGGTAATCTCGTTGGGAAGCAATCAGATCGGCATCCAGCCGGCTGCACGATTACGCTCCAGCCTACGGATTCTGTCGGTGACGCCGATTAGGTGCGCTCGCAGACGACGGCACGCCGGGGAATGCGAATTTTCCGCTGAGATCGGCCGCGCAGACCACGATGCGATATCGGTGCTGTCGAATTCCGCCGATGGGCTCGTTGAGATTGCGCAACCAGTGCTCGTACGGATAGGCGCGATTGCTGAAAACGCTGCTATCGAACTGCACTTTCGGTCGCGGAACCCTTTGTCCCACCTACAGAAAGCCGTTGGACCTGTTCGTCAAAGGGTCTGAAATGGAGATTGGCTCCTCGGGCTGGACTCGAACCAGCAACCCTCCGGTTAACAGCCGGATGCTCTGCCATTGAGCTACCGAGGAATGCGGCCGCACGCGACCCTGTCCGAACGTTACAGGGATGTGGGAACAGTGATCGTAACATAACGCCCCTATGTCCACGACCCGCCGGGGCTTCCTGGGCGCGGCCGCGCTGGCCGGCGCCGCGACCGTTCTCGACCGCCTGTCGCCGGTCGCGCTGGCGCAGGCCCGGCAGGGGCGCCGCGTCTTTCTGCACGGCGTCGCCTCGGGCGATCCGCTGCATCACAGCGTGATCCTCTGGACGCGCGCGACGCCGCCGCCCGAGCGCCGCGAGGTGCCCGTGAGTTACGAGATCGCCCGCGACGCCAACTTCGCGCGCATCGTCGGACGCGGCATGCAGATGACCGGCGCCGCGCGCGACTTCACCGTGAAGGTCGACGCGGCGGGCCTCGAGCCGGGCGCGACGTACTACTACCGGTTCAGCGCGCTGGGCGAAGCGTCGCCGGTGGGCCGCACGCGCACGCTGCCGCGCGCCACGCCGCGCGTGCGCCTGGCCGTCGCCTCCTGCTCCAACCTGCCGTGGGGCTACTTCAACGCCTACCGCCGCATCGCGGAGCGGCAGGATCTCGACGCCGTCCTGCATCTCGGCGACTACATCTACGAGTATCGCAACGCGCAGTACGGCGACGGCACGCAGTTCGGGCGCGTGCCGATGCCCGACAAGGAAATCACCACGCTCGAGGACTACCGCACGCGCCACGCGCAGTACAAGTCGGATCCCGACCTGCAGGAGGCCCATCGCGCGCATCCATGGATCGTGGTCTGGGACGACCACGAGTTCGCGAACAACGCGTGGCGGCACGGCGCGTTGAATCACCAGCCCGCCATGGGCGAAGGCCCGTGGGAGGCGCGCCGCGACGCGGCCATCCAGTCCTACATGGAGTGGATGCCGATTCGCGAGGCCGGCATGTCGCGCGAACCGCGCATTTATCGCGCGTTCGCCTTCGGCACGCTTGCCGACCTCGTGATGCTCGACACGCGATACATCGGCCGCGATCAGGAAGCGCCGAAGCGCGAGCACATCGACATCATCGAAGACCCGAAGCGATCGGTGCTTGGCGCGACACAGGAGCAATGGCTGTTCGACGAGCTGCGGGCGTCGAAGCAGGCAGGCGTGACCTGGCAGCTGCTCGGCCAGCAGGTGATGTTCGCGCCGATGGCGCCCGGCGGGTCGCCGTCGGCCAACAAGGACACGTGGGACGGCTATCGCCCCGCGCGCGATCGCGTGATCGATTTTCTCGAAGCCGAACGTATGCCGAACGGCGTCATCCTGACGGGCGACGTGCACAGCTCGTGGGCGTACGACGTCGCGCGCGATCCGTGGAGGGCCTACGATCCGCGCACGGGCCGCGGCGCCGCCGCCGTTGAAATCGTGACACCCGCAATCTCATCGCCCGGATGGGGCACGAACCAGCCCGACAAGGCGCCGGCGATGGCGCGCGAGTACCTCGCTGCGCGGCCGCATCTGAAATGGGTGGAAGGCGTGCACCGCGGCTACGTGACGATCGACGTGACGCCCGCGCGGATGCAGGCCGACTGGTACTTCGTGCCGACGGTGACGGAAAAGACCGGCGCCGAAGCGTTCGCAAGAGGATTCGTCAGCGAAGCCGGCGCCCCGCGTCTCGTCGAGGCCACGACGCCGGCCGGCTGATGCTCGGCCGAACGCTCGCTCAGCGGACGCGAGGTATTTCCGCCCGCCTCCGTCTGAGTTGTGATCAAGTCGGCAGGCGAAAACACCTCGCATCCGCCGCGCTCGCGCGGGGCCAGGCGCAGGCGCGGTGTCCGGTGTTCCGAAGCGGCGCCGTAAAAAGATCGCAGGCGCGACCGCTCTTTGGCGCGCCCGCGCCCCGACGACGCTGAGGAATACCGGACCAAGCGCCGAGCATCCAGCTACGCGCCGCGGGGACGGACGTGCCCGAGCGCCCATCCTCGCGCGGCTCGCGCGCTATGTCGTAACAACCTCGATCTGGACGTTGCCGCGCAGGGCGTTGGCGACGGGGCACTTCGTCTCGGCTTCCTTCGCCGCCGCCATGAAGTCGTCGCCGCTCATGCCGCTCAGGCCGCCGGCCCGGGGCGTGAGTTTCGCGCTGACGACCTTGATGCCGGCGTCGGTCTTGTCGGCGGTCACTTCGCACGTGACGTTCACGCTGGTCGCCTGCGCGCCCTTGCGGCCGAGCGCGCCCACCAGCACCATCGTGTAGCAGACGCCGAGCGCGCCCGCAATCAGCTCTTCAGGGCTCGTCGAGCCGCCGGCCTCGCCGATGCGCTGCGGAAAGGTCACCGGCAGCGTGAACGCCCCGGTGCCCGCGGCGGCCGTGCCCTTGCCCTCCATCAGCGTGCCCGACCAGTCGACCTCTACGTGCCGTGAAAACGTTGCCATTAGTGCCTCTCTGTTGGTAACCGGTTACCGGTAGCCGGTAGCCGGTGTGAGCCGGGCGGGCACAAAGGCCCGCCGGCTGTCTATTTCTTTGCCGTGTATCGCATCTGCACGAACAGACCTGCGAGTCCCAGCACGATCCACACCAAGAGCACCCAGGGTTCGTTCACCGCGGGGCTCATCGGGTAGAGCACCCAGACGTCGGGCCGCTCGGCGGCCGCCTGCCCGGCGGCCGCAACCTCGGCGCTGCGGTCCCCGATGATCGACGTGGCGCCGACCACGGCCGTCCACGCGCCGCCGAACGCGGTGCCAATCACAATCACGTAGCGCTGCAGCGACAGCGACACGAGCGCGCCAATCACCGCGGCAATGATGATGGCCAGCGCCGGCGGCTCGGCCCCCGACACCTGGCCCCACACGACGTTGACCGCAAGCGCGGCCAGTCCCGCGCCGATCAGCGCCACGCCGACGAAATAGGCGGCAATCAGAATCAGCGCGCCGATCAGGCCGCCGACGATCGCGGCGCCCACGAGCCACGTCGTGTCGGACGTGCCCATGGCCGACGTAGCCACGAACGCGCCCAGGATGAATCCGTAGATGCCGAGGACGATGCGGAAGACGCGGTAGCCGGCGAAGCAGGCCACGAGCCCGCCGATGACGAGGAGGATCGCGGCCGGCACCTGATAGGCAGCAGGGAGCACCGCAAGATTATATGGGATGATGTCGCGCATGCCTTGGCCGCCGAAGCGCGAAGTGCGAAGGTGGCCGTCGCGCCGCGTCACGCTCAGCGGCATGCTCATCGCCGTGTTCGCGCTCGGGCTCTTCGTTTATACCCTCTGGAGCACCGGCGCCGACGAAATCCGGAGAGGCCTCGGCCAGATCGGCTGGGGCCTTCCCCTCATCATCGCCATCTCGGGCGTGCGGCTGCTGGCGCGCACGCTGGCGTGGCGGTCCCTGATGCGCACGCCGCCGCCGCTCGGCGCCATGATCGGCGCGACGCTTGCCGGCGAGTCCGTCGGCAACCTGCTGCCGCTCGGCCCGCTCGCGGGCGAACCGGCCAAGGTCGGCTACCTCCGCAGCCGCGGCCCGATTGCCGAAGCCGCCGCCGCCCTTGGCCTCGAGAACGTCTTCTACTCCCTCTCGGTTGCCTCGGTCATCGTGATCGGCATGACGCTGCTGGTGCTCACGGTCGCGCTGCCCGGCGACCTTCGGGCCGCCGCCACCATCGCGCTCGTGGCGATGGCCGCGCTCGTCGCGGCCGGCGTCTTCGTGCTGCTGCGCCGTCCGTCGGCCACAGGCTCGATCCTCGATCGTCTTCCCCGCTGGCTGCCGGCAGGTGGCCTGAAGTCGATGGAGTCGAAGGCGTACGGCTACTACGCGTCGGCAAAGGGACGCCTCGGCCCCATGCTCGCGTTCGAGACGCTGTTCCACGTCTTTGGCCTTGCGGAGGTCTACGCCGTGATGTGGATGCTCGCCGGCGAGGCGCCGAGCCTGCTGCACGCCTTCATCCTCGAATCGGCCGGACGCGTGATCAACGTCCTGTTCCGCGTCGTGCCGATGCGGGTGGGCGTGGATGAAAGCGGCTCGAAGCTCGTGGCGCTGGCGCTGGGTCTGGCGGACTCCACCGGCGTGCTGCTGGCGCTGGCAAGAAAAGTGCGCGTGTTGTTCTGGACAGCGCTGGGAGTGGCCCTGATCACGAAGCAGGGCATGTCGCTCGCCCAAATCAACAAATCTTAAATCTCGGTGCGCCCCGACATCGCCTTGTGCATGGTGAACTCGTCGGCGTAGTCGAGATCGCTGCCGACCGGCACGCCCATCGCGATGCGCGTCACCTTCACGCCGAGCGGCTTCAGCAGCCGCGCCAGATAGATCGCGGTCGCCTCGCCCTCGACGTTCGGATTCGTCGCGACAATCACTTCTTCGACGCCGCCCTGCCCCACGCGCGTCAGCAGCCCGCGGATCTTCAGGTCGTCAGGCCCCACGCCGTGCAGCGGCGACAGCGCGCCCATCAGCACGTGATACAGGCCGTGGAAGTCGCGCGTCCGCTCGACGGCCGACACGTTCTCGGGCTGTTCGACGACGCAGATGGTGCGGCGGTCGCGCGCGTCGGCCGTGCAGTACCAGCACGGATCCCGATCGGTGATGTTGTTGCAGATCGAGCAGTAGGTGACGCGCTCCTTCACCGTGCGCATGGCGTCGGCCAGGCGGTCGACGGCTTCGCGCGGCGTCTTGAGGATGTGGAACGCGAGGCGCTGCGCGGTCTTCGCGCCCACGCCCGGCAGGCGCTGCAGCTCTTCGACGAGCTGCGCGAGAGGATCGAACCGGGACATCAAAGTCCGGGCAGCTTCATGCCGGGCGGCAGCATGCCGCCCATCTGCTTCTGCAGCTCCTCGTCGACCTTCCGGTGCGCGTCGTTGATGGCCGCCAGAATCAAGTCCTGCAGCATCTCCACATCGTCTTTCGACACGGCTTCGGGATCGATCGTGAGGCTGTGCACGCGCTTGCCGCCGTCCATCACCACGGTGACCATGCCGCCGCCGGCGGTGGCCTCTACGCGCGTTTCGGCCATCTGCTTCTGCAGGCGCTCCTGCATCTGCTGCGCCTGCTTCATCATCTGCTGGATATTCACCGGTCGATCTCCTCGACTTCCTGGATGTCGGCGCCGAACACGTCGATCAGGCTCTGCACGCTGGGCTGCTCGAGCGCCGTCTTCTTCAACTCCGCCTTGCGGCGGTCTTCAGCGGACGACACGGCGGCCTGGCCGGGTTGCGCCGCCTTCACCGAGATCTTCCGACCCGCGACCTGCGCGGCAACAGCCTCGATTGTCGCCCGCGGAGGCTCCAGGAGCTTCTGCTGAGGGCCGAGGGTGATGACCAGCGTATCCCCGGTCAGCTCGATCCGCTGAGAGGCCATCACGAGTCCGTAAATGTACTTGTCACGTTTCTGAAGCGCGGCAAGGATGGCCTGTTTCAGATCGGAAGACGGTGTTGGAGGCGCGGCCGGCCGTGGCGGTGGTGCCGCGGGTCGCGGTCCAGGCGGCGCCGCGGACGGCCTTTGCCCTCCGCCCTGCGCCTTTTGCCCTGTCCCCTGGCCGTACCCTGTGCCCTTTGCCCTCTGCCCTGTGCCCTCGCCGAGCGCCGTCAGGATCTCCCCAATCGGCGCGAGGCGCCTGAGGTGCACGAGCTTCAGCAGCGCCATCTCGAGGTGATAGCGCGGCTGCGCGGATCCGCGCACTTCGAACTCGGCGCGCGAGAGCACGTCGAACGCGCGCATCAGATCCTCGGCCGAGAAACGCGCGGCGACGGCCTTCAGCCGCTCGCGCTCCGGCTCGGGCGCAATGTCGGGATCCGACAGCCGCGACGGATCGAGCGTGACGACGAGCATGTCGCGCATCAGGCGCGCCATCTCGCGGCAGACGAGTTTGAGGTCGTTGCCGGCTTCGACGGCGCGCTCCGCCAGCACGAAGATCGCCGCGGCATTCTCGTCGCCCACCGCTTCCGCCATCTCGTACAGCAGATCCCGCCCCACCAGCCCGAGCACCGCCGCCACATCGGCGGCCGTCACCCTGGTGCCCGCGAACGCGATGACCTGATCGAGCGCGCTCTGCGCGTCGCGCATGCTGCCTTCGGCCGAGCGCGCGACCAGCGCGATCGCCAGGTCGTCGATCTCCAGCTTGTCGGCCTCGGCGATGCGCTTCAGCTGATCGCGGATGGCCAGCGTGCCGATCGACTTAAGCTCGAACACCTGCGAGCGGCTCTGGATCGTCGCCGGCACCTTCTCGAGCTCCGTCGTTGCCATCATGAACACGGCGTGCGGCGGCGGCTCTTCGATCGATTTGAGGAGCGCGTCGAAGGCCTGCTTCGAAAAGCGATGAACCTCGTCGATGATGAAGATCTTGTATCGGTCGCGCGCCGGCGCCTGGCCGAGCGGCTCGATGATGACGGCGCGCACCTGATCGATGCCGGTGTGCGTGGCGGCGTCGATCTCCTGGACGTCCATGTCGCGGCCTTCCGCGATTTCGACGCAGGCGTCGCATTCGCCGCACGGCTCGGCCGTCGGACCGGTGACGCAGTTCAGGCACCGCGCCAGAATCCGCGCCGTCGTCGTCTTGCCCACGCCGCGAGGGCCGGCAAAGACGTACGAGTGCGCGAGGCGGCTGCTCTCGATGGCGTTGCGCAGCGTCTGCGTCACGCCTTTCTGGCCGACGACCTCGTCGAAACGTCTGGGACGCCAGCGCCTGGCAAGGACCTGATATGACATCTGGGAGAGGACCACTCTTTAGATTCCGAGAGACGAGCCGGACCGCGACCCGGATGACCTGCTGCACATCGGAGACACTGCTTAGCGCTGCTGCCTTCCGGCCCTGACGCGGTTCGCAGGCTCGGATCGCACAGGGTCCGGGCCGCGGTGCGGATCGCCTTCCCGAAAGATCAATTGTATCCCCCTCGCGAGCCCGTCCATACGGCAGGCGTATACTTCGTCCCGCCAGCCGAGGTCGCCGCCAGGAGACACGAATGTCCGCCCGCATCATGTTTACAGCTGCACTGACGGCCATGGCCACAGTCATGGTCACGGCCGCGCCGCTCGCCCAGGCGCAGCGGAAGTCCTACCTCGTCACGGTCATCGCCGAAGGCGGCGCGCCCGTCACCAACCTCACCGCGGCCGACTTCATCGTCCGCGAAGGCGGTGAGACGCGCGAGGTCGTATCGGCCGTGATCCCGCCGTTCCCGCTGGTGGTGTCGCTGCTCGTGGATACGACGCAGCCGCCGCCCGGCATGGACACGGCGCCGCGCGATCTGCGCGCGGCGCTGGCGTCGTTCGTGGCCTCCGTCCGCGCCTCCTCGCCCGGCGCGCGCATCGCGCTCGTCGAAGTGAGCGGCGGCGTGGTCACCACCGTCCCGTTCGATGCGAAGCCGGAGGAGCTCACGGCCGCGATCGCGCGGCTCTTTCCCGCGCATCCGTCCGATGCCGTGTTTCTCGAGGCCATTGGCAGCGCGGCAACGAGCCTGAGTCCCATGCAGACGCCGCGGCGCGCGATCGTCACGGTCGACTTCAATTCCAGCGAATCGCTCAACGAAGCGACGATGAAGCGGATGAGCGGGGCGCTGCAGCAGTCGGGCGCCACGGTGTGGGCGGTGTCGGTGCGGCTGCCGCGCGCGGGCGGATCGCGCCGCGAAGGCCCGCTCAACCTGATCACGAAGAACAGCGGCGGCCTTCGCCTCGTGGCCAACGCCTCGTCCGGGCTCGAGGCTCAGCTCACACAGGTGGCCGACAGCCTGGCGTCGCAGTACCTCGTCGACTTCACGCGCCCCGATGCGAGCCCGATGAAGGCCCTTCAGATCGACACCAGGCGCGGGCTGAAGGTGCACGTCTCGCCGATGAGCAAATAGCGCCCGTCTGCGCGTCAGGGTCGCAGCGGCATGCGCAGCGCCGCCGCGAGCTGGCGCGCCAGCGAGTGGTCCGGCTGCACCGCGAGTGCCGCGCGCACGTGCGCGCGCGCATCGTCGACGCGCCCGAGTTTGATCTCGCAGTAGGCGAGATGCGCGAGCGAGTCGGCGTCGCGCGGCGCGAGCCGCACGGCCTCCCGCAGCTCGCGCGCCGCCTCGTCCAGGCGGTCGAGCAGAACGAGATTCAGCCCGTACTGCTGGCGCGCGCTCGCCTGCTCCGGCTCGAGCTGCGCCGCGCGGCGGAAGAACGGCTCCGCGGCCGCGGGACCTTCGCTGCGCGACGACAGGCGTCCGAGCCGCAGCCACACCTCCACATCGTCATTCGAGACGAACCCGCGCTCGAGCGCCTTCTTGAAGTGCCGGAGCGCGCGGTCCGGCTGATCCTCGGCCACGAGCTGGATGCCAACGCCGTGGTGTGCGCGGCCGGGGCGGGGCGCCGTGCGTTCCAGGCGTTCGACCCAGGCGTCGGCCTCATCGTAGTTGCCGGTGATGACCAGCCGCTGGGCCGTGCGCAGGCCGTCATCCCAGCGGCCATCATTCAACGGTAGCCGCCAGTTGACGCCGACCGCGAGCACCGCGAGCACCGCGATCGGTGCGGCAAGCGGCGTCATGCGCCTCGCCGCGATCGCGCGCCAGGCATGGTCGAGCGCCGCGCCCGCGCCGACGCACAGCGGCACGAACAGCGGCATGCGATAGCGCTCGGCCACGAAGAACAGCGCCACGCCGACCGCATAGCCCGGGACGAACGCCAGCCAGATACCGAAACCGGGGACGCGTTTCAGCGCCAGCCCCACGAGTCCCAGCGGCACGAGCAGCCACGGGCCCACGAACAGAAATTGCAGCAGCGTGTCCATCTCGTACGCAAAAAACGGATAGCTGTGCGGCAATGCGACGTGCTGTGCGTGAAACGTGTAATAGATCTTGCGAACGAATAGTGCCGCGGCGTCGAGGGGATGACTGGCCATCCATGAAAGCGCGCGCCCGCGGAAGAACGACGACGCTTCGGCGTCCGTGACGTCCCTGCCCATGGCCTCGGAGGCCACCTTCCTGGTGTCCTCCTGCTGCCCTTCGATCAACGGTCTGATCCCCGGCACTTCGCGGTAGAACCCGGAAGCGTTTTCGTTGTTGCCGATGTAGAGGTTCAGGCCGCCGTGCGACGAGATGAGCGACCATTCGCCGGCCACCGCCACGTTGCGGATGAGGGAGGGCG
>DATKDT010000084.1:0-80734 GCA_035512575.1 Vicinamibacterales bacterium
CGGCAAAATCTTCGTGCGCCAGGACGCGCAGAAGACGAACGCGAAGCAGACGAACAAGGCGCTGCTGCTCAGCGACGACGCGCAGATCAACACCAAGCCGCAGCTCGAGATTTTCGCCGACGACGTGAAGTGCACGCACGGGGCGGCGATCGGGCAGCTCGACGAGGACGCGCTGTTCTATCTGCGTGCGCGCGGCATCAGCCGGCTCGACGCGCGCGATCTGCTCATCCGCGCCTTCGCGGGCGAGGTGCTGCTGCAGGTGAGGCCCGCGTCGCTCTACGAGCGCCTCGAAGCGCTCATGCTCGACGCGTTGCCGCGAGGATAGGTAGCCGGTAGCCGGTAGCCGGTTGTCGGTGTGAGCGGCGCGAGACAACGCTCGCGCCGCTAATCTCGATAGCCGGCGGCGCGTTGTCGCCGCCGGCTCGCACTGGCGACCGGTTACCGGCAACCGGCAACCATTATGAACACAACCGCTGCGTTCGACGTCGCCGCCATCCGGGCCCAGTTCCCGGCGCTGCGGCAGTCCGTCCACGGCAAGCCGCTTGTGTATCTCGACAACGCGGCGACGACGCAGAAGCCGCGCGCGGTGCTCGATGCCATCCTGCACTACTACGAGCGCGACAACGCCAACATCCATCGCGGCGTCCACGAGCTGAGCCAGCGCGCCACCGAGGCGCACGACGCCAGCCGCGGGAAGGTACGCGCGTTCCTCAACGCGCGGTCGACGCGCGAGATCGTCTTCACGCGCAACGCCACCGAGTCGATCAACCTGGTGGCGCAGGCGTGGGGCCGGGCGAATCTTCGTGAGGGCGACGAGGTGCTCATCACCGGGATGGAGCACCACTCGAACATCGTCCCCTGGCAGCTCGTCTGCGGCGAGCGCGGCGCGCGCCTGAAAGTGGCGCCAATCGACCAGCGCGGGGCGCTGATCGTCGAGGAGTTCGAGCGCATGCTGACGCCCGCGGTGAAGATCGCGGCGTTCACGCAGCTGTCGAACGCGCTCGGCACGATCAATCCGGTCGCGCAGATGACCGCGCTGTGCCGCGCGCGCGGCATCACGACGCTCGTCGACGGATCGCAGGCCGTGTATCACATGGCCGTCGACGTGCAGGCGATCGGCTGTGACTTCTACGTCTTCACGGGCCACAAGCTGTACGGGCCGACCGGCATCGGCGTCCTGTACGGCCGTGAAGCGCTGCTCGACGCGATGCCGCCGTACCAGGGCGGCGGCGACATGATCCGGTCGGTGACGTTCGAAGGCAGCACGTGGAACGACCTGCCGTACAAGTTCGAGGCGGGCACGCCGCACATCGAGGGCGCGATAGCGCTCGGCGCCGCCATCGATTTCGTGCAGGGCGTCGGCTGGCCGGCGATTGCCGCCCACGAGCGCGAGCTGCTCGGCTACGCGCAGGATCGGATCGGCGCCATTGACGGCATTCGCCTGATTGGCACCGCTCCTGAGAAGGCCAGCGTGATCTCGTTCGTCGTCGAGGGCGTGCATCCGCACGATCTGGGGACGTTTGTCGACCGCGACGGCGTCGCCATCCGCACGGGACACCACTGCGCGCAGCCCGTGATGGATTTCTTCGGCATTTCCGCCACGGCCCGCGCGTCGCTGGCGATGTACAACACGCGCGAGGAGATCGACGTGCTGGCCGCGTCGGTCGAGCGCGCGCAGAGGATGTTCGTATGAGTGACTGGAACACGGAGGCGCTGACCGCGCCGGGCGAGACGCCCGAGCGCGCCGACAACCCGAACGTGGGCGAGTCCGATCCGGCGCGCACGGCGGAGCTGCAGCCGAAGGTCGTCGAGGCGATCAAGACGGTGTTCGACCCCGAGATTCCGGTCGACATCTACGAGCTGGGCCTGATCTACGACATCTACGCCGACGCCGAGTCGAACGTGGCCGTGAAGATGACGCTGACGAGCCCCGCCTGTCCGTCCGCGCAGCAGATTCCCAACGACGTCAGGTGGAAAGTGAAAGCGGTTGAGGGCGTGAAGGACTGCTCCGTGGAGGTCGTGTGGGAGCCGACGTGGGACAAGGACCGCATGTCGGAAGCCGCGAAGCTGCAGCTGGGAATGTGGTGACGCGTGTCTGAATTGCGCGACCTCTATCAGGAGGTCATCCTCGATCACAACCGCCGCCCGCGCAACTGGGGCGCCATCGAGGCGCCCGACCGCCAGGCCGACGGCTACAATCCGCTCTGCGGCGACAAGCTGCGGCTGACGCTGCGCATGGACGCCGATCGCATCGCCGAGGTGAAGTTCGAGTGCGCGGGCTGCGCGATCTCGAAGGCGTCGGCGTCGATGATGACCGACCTCGTGAAGGGCAAGACCATCGCCGAGGCCGAGGATCTCGTCGGCAAGCTGCAGACGATGGTGACGGCGCCGGTCGACGCGCCCGAAGAAGACGCCGCGCTGGGCAAGCTGGCCGTCCTCTCCGGCGTACGCGAGTTTCCCGCACGCGTGAAGTGCGCCACGCTCGCGTGGCACACGCTCAGGGCGGCACTCGAAGGGGAAGCGATCGCGTCGACGGAGTAGCATCGCGTTGAAACCCCGCTCGTCATCGCGATGATCGCACGCGCCACCAGGCGCTGAACGCCGGGCCTCGAATGTCGCATCCGAGGTCCTCCAGCCAGTTGGCCGTCATGTGATTGGAGTTCGACCAGTGTGTGTAGGACTCCGGATGATGGACGAACGTCGTCTCATTTGACTGTGTCGCGGTGCCGAGCTGCTCGCGGTGGAGTCGATCTAGTTTCGCATGCAGGCGCTCGACCGCCTGCTGCTCCACCTGGAATTCATGGAGCTGCTGGACCGCGGCGCCGATGCCCCGGCGAACGGTGTCCGCGTTCGCTGGCCCGGTGATGTCCTTGCGCCCCAGCGCGCCTTGCGTCGGCCACAGCAAGGCGGCGATGGACTCGAACGCGCCGCGCTTCCGCAGCGCGTAGTATGCCCAGTCGCCGTACACATACGCGACCATCCTGTCATCGCCTACCGTGAGCACCAGGCCCGACGTTCGGCCGAAGTCGACCAGGAAGACGGTGGCAGGACGGACGGGACTGGCGGGCGGCACCACGGTGGTCGGGATGCCGAGCGGCACAACCTGTGCGGCGAGGATCACGCCGATCAACAGGAGTATGATGCCGCGCCGACGTCGCTGAGTTGAGTTCGTGCACGAGTCCATGGTCGAGACCGTATGTGCCATGGCAACTATTAAAGTGGATATTGTTGGACGCGGGCGGTCGCGAAGGCGTATAAGGATCAGGAGCCCTCGTGAGCAGCCGCTATCACCTGCACGCCGCCATCATCCTCCTCGCCGTGGGGATCTCCGCCTCAGGTGGACGAGCGGAGGTCGCCTCCAGCCAGTTCGCCGGCAGCACGCCTTGCGGCGACGAGGTCCGGCGCTTTCTCGCAATCAGCAACACTTCCTGCGAGCAAGTCACGTGGGAGCTTGCGCTCGCGGACGATGCCGGCGCCGGCCGGCCGTTCGAGCTTCGCGCGCGATATCGCATGCCCATTTCTGGCTCGCCCAACCATCTCGACGCCGGGATTGCGCTACAGCTACGCGGAGTCTGGACCTCGGCGCCCGGAAGCGGCCGGCACCAGGGCCGGACGATGTACACCCTCACGATTGACGGACGTGCACTGCAGCTGGCGCTGCTCGAGCGCGACCTGCTGCAGCTGCTGACCGCCGGCAGCCGCCTTATGGTTGGCAATCCCGGCTGGAGCTACACGCTGAATCGACGCGAGGCGTCCGCGCCGCGCGCCGCGCGGCGCATGGAGGCGCTCGACGCAGTCCCTCCGGGCATGGCGGGAGAGTTCGAAGGCAGGACGCCCTGTCAGGAAATCGCGGGGCAGCTCAATCTTGCCGTGGACGCCGGCTGCACGAAGCTGAAATGGAGGCTCACGCTGTTTCAGGATGCCGCGACCGGACGTCCAACGACCTACAAACACGAGGGCACCCTGTATCGCGACGGCGCCATGTATGGCGCCGCCCCGCGCACGGGCACATGGAGCGTGCTGCGCGATTCGTCCAGCGGCGCATTGATGTATCGTCTGGATCAGGGTCAGCCGGGCGAGTACCTCCTACTGATCCGCGCCGACGAGAACGTGCTCTTCTTCCTCGACAAAGAAGGACACGTCCTCGTCGGCGACCGCTCTCACAGCTACACGCTGAACCGAAGCGCGCGCCGGGACTGAAGTCCCGGCCTACCTGGTCTTCAGCAGGTCAAGCGCCCACATCCCGCGGCCGTACGTCGAGATGACGATGATGTTGTCGCGGCCGTGCACCTGCAGATCCGACACCTGCGCCGACGGCAGGCCGCCGCCGAGCACGTTCCAGCGCTTGCCCGCGTCGCGGCTGAAGTACACGCCGTGATCCGTGCCCACGTACAGCGTGTTCGTGTCGCGCGGATCCTCGCGGATGACGTTCACAGGGCCCGCCGGGATGTTGCTGACGATGCTCGTGAACGTGCGCCCGCCGTCGGTCGACTTCCAGATATACGGCGCGAAGTCATCATCCGACCGCCCCTGCTGCGTGACGTAAACCGTCGCCTCGTCATGCTGCGACGCGACGATGCGCGAGATCCAGCGGCGCACCGGTAGCCGCGACGTCAGATCGGTCCACGTCTTCCCCATGTCGGTCGTCACGTGCAGCTTGCCATCGTCCGTGCCGGCGTAGAGCAGGCTGGCCTTCGCCGGCGACTCGGCAATCGCGACGATCGTCTGGTAGGGAATGGCGCTCGAGTGCTTCGGCAGCATCTGCTCCTGATCGCCCTCGGTGAGATCCGGACTGATCCTGTCCCACGAATCGCCGCGGTTCGCCGACCGGAAGAGGTACTGATAGCCGGCGTAGATCACGTTGCCGCCGTGCTGCGAGACGATGATGGGCGCCATCCACTGCGCGCGGAGCTCTGCTTCGGGATCGTCGCGCATCGGCTGGATGTTCGTGACGCCCGGCGCCCCCCGGCCGCGTCCGGCCGGCTGCCCCGCCGCGGCCGCCGCGGCGCGCGCCTTCGCCTGCTCCGCGAGATCGGTGCGGCTGAAGTTGCCATAGAAGCCGTGCGTGTAGACGATCTGGTTGTTCGGATCGATCGCATGGTGCGAGCCCTCGCCGCCGGGCGCGTTCTCCCAGCGCACGGCCGGGATCGTGTCGCGGCCCTCGGAGAGGATCACCTGCCCGCGGCGGCTGCCGTGATCCTGAATCGATCCGTACGCCCAGATGGGCGTGCTGTTGTCGAGCGCGGCGTTGTAGAATTGCGCGCCGCCCGCCGTTTGCGCGAACGTCCACGTCTTCCCGCCGTCCGCGCTCCGGTAGAAGCCGCCGTCGTTGGCGTTGTACAGCTTCAGCGGGTCGGCCGGGTCGATCCACAGGCCGTGATGATCGACGTGCACGCGTCCCGTCCCCGCGCCGGTGACGCTGTCGACCGACGGGCCGTTGACCGCCGCGAACGTCCGGCCGCCGTCGGTGGATCGATTGAGCGCGATGCCCATCGTGTAGACGACGTCCGGATTCGTCGGGTCGACGCGGATCTGGCCGAACACCCAGCCGTACGTCTGCGAATGGTTGATCATGTCGGCGGCATTGGCCTGCCGCCAGCTCGCCCCGCGATCGTCCGAGCGGTACACCTGCGCGCCTTTGATGCGCGCGTTGGTGATGGGCCGGCCGTAGGCGTCGCGTTCGTTCGGCTGCGGCTCGCGGCCGATTTCGTAGTTGTCGATGAACGCATAGAGAATGTTCGGGCTCGACCGCGCGATGTCGATGCCGATGCGGCCGCGGTACTGCGGCGTCGGCAGGCCGCTGCTCGCGTCGGCCCACGTCTTCCCGCCATCGGTGCTCTTGATGATGCCGCCTTCGCTGTAGCCCGGCTCCACGCGCGGGTCGCTCCACTTGCGGCGAATGCGCTGCCACAGCGACGCGTAGAGCACGTCGGGGTTGGTCGGATCCATCACCAGGTCGTTGGCGCCCGTCCGATCGCTCTTGTAGAAGATCTTCGTCCACGTCCTGCCGCCGTCGGTGGTCTTGAAGATCCCGCGCTCGGGATTGTCGGTCCAGCCATGACCCGTGGCCGCCACATAGACGATGTCGGGGTTGGTGGGATGGACGACGATGCGCGCGATCGTGTGTGTCTCGGCGAGGCCCATGTGCTGCCAGGTCCTGCCGGCGTCGGTGGACTTGTAAATGCCCAGGCCCGCGAGCGAGGCGCGGAACAGGTTCGCTTCGCCGGTGCCGACCCACACCGTGTCGGGCTGCGACGGCGCCACGGCGACGTCGCCGATGCTGGCCGTGGGCATGTGCTCGAAGATGTCGGTCCAGGTGGCGCCGTCGTCGCCGCTCTTCCAGACGCCGCTGGTGGCATAGCCGACATAGAGGGTTCGGCGGCCGTCCGTGTCGGCGATGGCGACGTCGGTGGCGCGGCCGCTGACGTTGGCCGGGCCGATGTACCGCCAGGGCACGCCCGCGGTGGGCGAGGTGTCGCGCATCTGGCGGTACGTGTCGTAGCCCTTGATGAGCGCCGCCGCGTCGAACCGCGCCTGCGCGGCCGAGGTGTACCCGCTGTATCCAAGAGCGGCCGTCGTCAGCACGGCGGTCAGCGCCGCCATCGAGATCACCTGCATCCGTCGCATGAAATCCACTCCTTCGTGAGGACTATAATCCTTACGCCTCGTGCAGAAGCCTATTTACCTCGACTATCACGCCACAACCCCCGTCGACCGGCGGGTGCTGGACGTGATGCTGCCGTATTTCCTGGACTGCTTCGGCAATCCGGCGAGCTCCACGCACCAGTTCGGCTGGAAGGCGCAGGAGGGGGTCGAAGAGGCGCGACGGCGGCTCGCCGCGCTCATCGGCGCCGCGGCGCGCGAGATCATCTTCACGAGCGGCGCCACCGAATCCAACACCCTCGCGATTCGCGGCTGTACGGATCCTCCCGGCGGGGGCCGCAACGAGATCGTGACGTCGGCCATCGAGCACAAGTCGGTGCTGGAAACCTGCAGGCGCCTCGCGCAGGCCGGGTGGAAGGTGACGCACCTGCCGATCGCCGCCGACGGCCGCGTCAATCTCGAGGCGGCGCGTGAGGCGATTACCAGCCGCACGCTGCTCGTCACCGTGATGTTCGCCAACAACGAGATCGGCACGCTGCAGCCGATCGCCGAGCTCTCGCAGCTCGCGCACGCCCACGGCGCGCTCCTGCACACCGACGCGGCGCAGGCGGCCGGAAAGGTGCCCGTCGACGTCGACGCGCTCGGAATCGATCTGCTGTCGATGACGGCGCACAAGATGTACGGACCCAAAGGGTGCGGGGCGCTCTACGTCAGGCGGAAGCTCGAGCTGTGTCCGATGATCGAAGGCGGCGGCCAGGAGCGCGGCGTCCGCGCCGGCACCCTCAACGTCCCCGGCATCGTCGGCTTCGGCGAAGCGGCGCGGATCTGCAGAGAGGAGATGGCGGAAGAGGCCGCGCGCACGGCGCGGCTGCGCGCGCGGCTGCTCGAGGGGCTGCAGCAGCTCGGCGGCATCCGCGTGAACGGATCGCTCGAGCACCGGCTGCCGCAGAACCTGCACGTGAGCTTCGAGCATGTCGAGAGCGAGGAGCTGATCGTCGGCATCGGCGACATCGCCGTGTCGGCTGGATCGGCCTGCCAGTCAGGGAAGGGTGGGATGTCGCACGTGCTGCAGGCGCTGCATGGCGCCGGCGCGCCGCACGCGGCCGCCGTGCGGTTCGGTCTCGGCCGCTTCACCACCGAGGAAGAGATCGACTACACGGTCGACAAGTTCAGTGCTGTGGTGCGGCACCTTCGTCCATCCGGCCAATCTCTCCAGCCCGCGCAAGAGCGGTCCTGAGCAGCACCGGTCCAATTAGCTGATTGATGGCGATGAGCGCCACCATCAGCGTCTGAAACGGCACGCCCCACGTCGGAAACTCCTGCGCGGCGATGAGCGTCAGTCCCAGCGTGACGCCGGCCTGCGAAATCAGCGACATCCAGAGCAGGCCGCTCACCGGCGCTTCCTGACCCGACATGCGCGAGCCCATGTGCGAGCCTCCCCATGCCAGTGCGCCGCGCAGCACCGCGATGGCAAGGGCGACGAGGCCGATCGTCGCGAGCGCGTCGACCTGCAGCGACGCGCCGGCCGCGACGAAGAAAATCACCAGCACGGGCAGGGCGCCGCGCTCAACGGCACGCTTGAGCACCTGGCCTTCCGGCGGCGCCACGTTCTCGACGACGAGTCCGGCGGCCAGCGCGGCAAGCACGGGCTCGAAGTGCAGCGCGCGCGCCGCGATGCTCAGCAGGAGGCACACACCGACGAGCACCAGCGTCACTTCACGGCCGATCGATCGCAGGTACATCGAGAACAGGGCGCCGACCATGGCGCCGAAGGCGAGCGACCCGATGATTTCCCAGGAGGCCGAGGCGAGCAGCCCGACCTGGTGCGAGGAGCCGCCGCCCGTCCACCGCACGATCTCCATGGCGACGGTGAACATGAGGATCAGCATGAGGTCGGCGAGAATCACGATCGCCAGCGACGTCTCGGTGTAGATGCCGGCCGAGCGGCTTTCGGCCACGACGGCGATGGTGACAGTGGGCGAAAAGCTGGCGACGACGGCCGTCAGCAGAAACGCAAGCGCGGCCCGGAGGGCCGGCGGCGCGTCCGGCGCAATCGGCAGCCACGGCCACGCGAGCCAGAATGCCGCGAACAGCCCCACGTACATCACGGCCAGAGTGACGGCGCCCAGCTTCGCGATGGACGCCAGCCGCGGCCTGAGGTGCGCGACGTTGATCTCGAGGCCCGCGATGAAGGCGATCAGCGCGACCGCGAGCCCGTTGAAGACCTGGAGCTCGCGCGCCATCGGGCGGTTGATGATGTTGAGCAGGTACGGGCCGCACACCAGCCCGAACAGCAGATACCCGGTGACCTTCGGCAGCTTCAGTCGCTCGAGCAGCACGCCCGCGAGGTACGCAGCGATCAGCGCGACGCCGAGCGCGAGTCCCGTGGCGCGTAGCGGTGCGCCCTGCGGCGCGTCGAGGTTGATCACGCCCCAGGCGAGACCCAGCACGATCAGCAGCGCAACCGGCCGCCTCACGCGGTGGCCCCGGGCGCGTCAGCCACGGCCGGTTCCTCGGCGGGCGGCGCCGGCGGAATCAGGAACATGCCGAGCACTTCCGACAGCAGCGTGCCTGCCGCCGCCACGCTGACGACGATGCGCCCGGCCTCGGACGGCAGCGCGAACATGAAGGTCAGCGAGAAGCCGACCCCGATCACGCCCGGCGGCACGAGGTACCCGGCCAGCTCGAACGGCCGGATGCCGGGAAGGACCGCGGCCGCCCCGACGGCGCCGATGATTTTGCCGACGAGCCTGAACAGCACGTAGGGCACGAGCAGCCACAGCACGGCCGCGTGCGGCACGAAGAACGCGCCGGCCGTGACGAGAATCAGCGCCACCAGCGGATGCTGCAGCTTCTGGGCTTCGCGCGCGACGATCTCGTCGGCGCGGCCGGGCACGCGCGTCCAGACGACGCCCGCGACGAGGCCGGCCGCGAGCGACGACGTCATCAGGTACGCCGAGGCGCCGCCGAGCAGGGCGACCGCGCCGAGCACCAGCAGCCCGCGTTCCGACTCGCCCTCGCTGTGCTCGAAAAGCAGCAGGCCGGCGAGGGCGACGAACAGGCCGATCCCGATCGGCGCGACGATCAGCGCCGGCGACACCGTGCCGTAGCCCGCGCGGATGAAGACGAGCAGAATCGCGCCGACGGCAATCAGCAGCAGGTCGTCGAAATCGGCCACGCGCGTGGCCAGGCGCGCCGCGGGATCGGAGCGCGGATCGGCCGTGTGTCCCGACGAGGCCGCGGCCGTGACGGCCAGGCACAGCGCGATCAACACGGCATCGGCGCCCGTGGGCACCTGCGACTGCGTGATCAGGAACCACAGCGCGAGCGCCACGATGACGATCGTCGCGGCGCTTTCGACGTTGCCCGCGGCAATGACGCGCAGGTTGCCCGCCTCGCGCGCCAGCGCGCGCCCGATGAAGATGCCGAGCAGCGCGAGGCCGATCGAGACGCCGACCTGCAGGTGGCCGAGCACGTCGATCGACAGCACGTTGGCGGCCTGCGGGCCGAGCAGGAATCCGATCGGCACGAGCACGATGGCCGGCGAAATCCCCGGCCGCAGTCCGAGTGCCGGCCGCCGCTGCAGCAGCGGCAGGAAGCGCTCCAGATGCAGGCGCTGGCGCAGCGTCTGCTGCGGCAGCCCCAGTTGGGTGTCGAGAGGGTCGGCGCCGCCAAGCTCGCGCGACCGCAGCGGCTCGCGCGTCATCGCGACGGCGGTCCCGCCATTCCCGCGACGGCGGCGGCAAGCGACGGCCCGGTTACGCCGGCCGCGTACCCGTCCTCGATCACGCAGATGCCGACGAACGATCCGTCGAGGCCGAAGATCAGCGAGCCAGGCGAGGCCACCAGGACGCCGCCGAGCACGAGCAGGCCTTCGCCGTAGCGGTCGTCGGGCACGCGGTCGGTGCGGCCGAGAAACAGCGGGCGCAGCGCGGGCCCGCCGGGCGTGCCTTCCATGGCGGCCACATAGCGCGGACGCGCGGCGCTCTGCGCGCCGGTTTCGAGCGTCACGACCGCCGACGGGTCGGAGGGCACGCGCACGAGCACGAGCTCGCGCCGATCGTCGTACGCCGCGATGTCGACCGGAATGTTCTGACCCACGATCGCGAGAATGCGGCTGCTGCCGGCGACGTGCGCAAGCAGCAGATCGGGCCTGACGCGTATCGCGGGGACGAAGCGCTGCTCGCCCGCGGCCTCGATGCGCAGCACCGACACCGACGGCGTCACGCGGCGTCCGAGCTCGGAAATGATCGTCGCCAGCTCGTCGTACGTGGCGCGCGCGGCGAGCCGCTCCAGCGGCAGCGGCGTCGCGCCCGCCGTGGTCGACGCGGGCTCATCGTCCGGGAACCGGAAGCGCGACAGGACGACGAGCACCACCACCGAGAGGGTGATGATGATCAGCAACAACCGGGTTTCGCGCGTCAGCCGCGAGCCTGGGGACGGACTCATTCCCGAAGAGGATACAGTTAAGCGATGGCCTCGCGCCGCGCGATTCTGGTCGTATCGAACCGTGAGCCCTACCTCCACCGCCGCGACGCGGAGGGGCGGGTGGGCTGGGTGCATACCCCCGGCGGCGTCTCGGTGGCGCTCGACGCCCTGATGCGCGAGCGCGGCGGCGTCTGGATCGCGCACGGCGCGGGCGACGCCGACCGGGATGTCGTCGACGCGCACGATCGCGTCGGCGTGCCGCCCGACCATCCCTCGTACACGCTGCGCCGCATCTGGCTCACGCCCGAGGAAGAGCAGCGCTACTACAACGGCTTCTCCAACGAGGGGCTGTGGCCGCTGTGCCACGTCGCGCACATCCGGCCGGTGTTCCGCACCGAGGACTGGGACGCCTACCGCGAGGTGAACCGTCGCTTCGCGGCCGCGGCCGCGGAGGAGAGCCGCGACGCCGCCTCGACCGTGGTCTTCATCAACGACTACCACATGGCGCTCGTGGCCGAAGAGCTGAAGGCCCTGCGGCCCGGCGTGCGCACGGCCATCTTCTGGCACATCCCGTGGCCGCATCCCGATCGCCTGCGCATCTGCCCCTGGCGGCGCGAAGTGATGGAGGGCCTGCTGGCCAACGATCTCGTGGCGTTCCAGCTCGATCGGGATCGCCGCAACTTCCTGACTTCCTGCCGCGACGAGTTCGGCGCGCGGGTGCGGGAGGGGCGCGTGCACGTCGACGGGCGCTCCACGCGCGTCGTGGCGGCGCCGATCGGCATCGACTTCGACCGCATCAACGACATGGCGGCCGAGCCCGCGATGGCCGGCGAGATGGATCGCCTCAGGCGCGAGCTGAACCTGACGTCGCGCGTCATCGGCGTCGGCGTCGATCGCCTCGACTATACGAAGGGCATTCCCGAGCGGCTGCATGCCATCGACCGGCTGCTCGAGATGCGGCCGGAGCTCGCGCGGGATCTGACGTTCGCGCAGATCGGCGTGCAGTCGCGCTCCGCGATCGAGTCCTACGCGGGCATCGAGCGCGAGATCGACGAGCAGGTGGCGGACATCAACGCGCGGCACCGCCGGGGCCGCGCCGACGAGGGGCCGATCCGCTACCGCAAGATCGCGCTCAAGGTGCGCAAGCTCACCGCGCTCTTCGGCCTCGCCGACTTCTGCATCGTCAGCTCGCTGCACGACGGCATGAACCTGGTGGCGAAGGAGTTCGTGGCGTCGCGCGGCGACAACGACGGCGTGCTGGTGCTGAGCGAGATGGCGGGCGCGGCGCAGGAGCTGCGCGACGCGGTGATCATCAATCCGTACGACATCGACGGCTTCGCGGCGCGGCTGGCCGAAGCGATCGACATGCCGAAGGCGGAGCGGCGACGGCGGATGCAGAACATGCGGCGCGTGGTAGCGGGCCGCGATGTGTTCGCGTGGGCGTCCGACATTCTCGAGGGACTCGAGCAGGACGGGAAGCGCCGCCGGCGCTTTCTGCCGTGGGGGCGCAGGCGGTAATGCAGTTCGACGATCCGACCGAGGTGGGAAGGCGCGTGGCGTCGGCGGCGCGCGGGCGTCCGCTGCTCGTGCTGCTCGATTTCGACGGCACGCTGTGCGAGTTCCAGCCCGAACCCGGCATGGTGTGGCTGCGGCGCCCGCGGCGCGAGGTGCTGCAGCGGCTGATCGCCCATCCGCGCGCGACGACCGGTTTCGTCAGCGGCCGCCGGCTGGCCGATCTGCGCGAGCGCGTCGGGCTGACCGGCGACATGTGGTTCGCCGGCCTGCACGGCCTCGAGATCGAGGGCTTCGGCCGGCACTTCGTCCACGAGCGCGTCGAAGAGGCCCGCGGCCTGCTCGGCCTGCTCGCGCGCGCGCTGCGCGTGCAGACCGCCGAACTCGACGGCGTGATCATCGAGGACAAGGAGTTGTCGCTCGCGCTGCACGTGCGGAAGGCGAATCCCGACAACAAGATCAAGGCCGACGCGGCCTTCCTCCGCATGGCGCTGCCGCACATCGACGACGGCACGCTGCGGCTGATGCCCGGGTCGAGCGTCTCGGAGCTGCTGCCGAACATTCCGTGGACGAAGGGCGACGCCGTGCGCTGGATTCGCGACGCCGAGCGCGAGCGCCACGGGCCCGGCGGTCCCGAGCCGTGCGCGATCTATCTGGGCGACGACGTCACGGACGAGGATGCGTTCAAGGCCGTGGGCGACGAGAGCGCGATCATGGTCGGCCCGCGGCCGTCGCGCATCACGACGCGGCTCGAGAACCCCGGGGCCGTGGAAGCGTTCCTTGGGGCGCTCGCCGACGCGCTGTAGGCGCGCCGCCGCCTACTTTCCGAGCGCGGCGGCAATCAGCTCGATTCCCTCCACCACCCGCGGACCCGGCACGACCAGGCGTTCATCGAGCAGCACGCGCACGCGCCTGTCGCGCACGGCCGGCAGCGACGCCGCGGTGCTCCAGGCGCGGCGGGCGGCGTCGGCCCAGCCGGGATCGCGCACCGCCGTGGCCGCGCGGATCTCGAGAATCACCTCCGGCGCCCGCTCGAGGATGCTTTCGAGCGACGCCTGCACGCTTTCGCGCCCGACGTCGGCGAAGACGTTCTGCCCGCCCGCCGCGTCGACCATGTCGTGAATGAAGCCCGTGCCGCCGCTGGCGAAGATCGTGCGCAGCGCGCCTTCCTCGCGTCCGAAGACGATCAGCGTGCGCGGCTTCGGCAGGCTGGCGGTGCGCGCGCGGATCGCGGCAATGCCGCGCTCGATGTCCGACGCCGCGCGCTCCGCCTCGGCCTGATGTCCCACCCGCGCCCCGACGGCGCGCACCGACGACACGATGTCGGCCAGGCCGCCGTGCCGATAGGTTTCGATCGCGATCCCCGCGCGCGTCAGCTGCGCGATCAGCTCCTCCTGGCTGCCGTAGAGAAACGCGAGGTCGGGCTTCAGCGCGAGAATCCGCTCGGTGTCCGGATCGATCAGCCCGCCGACGCGCGCGATGTTCGCCACCGCTGGCGGCCACGTGTCGAACGTGCCGACGCCGACGACTTTCGATCCCGCCCCGACGGCAAACAGTGTCTCGGTGACGGCCGGAATCAGCGAGATGATCCGCTGCGGCGGGGACACCGGGGCGGGCGGCTGGGGCGCCGCGCACGCCGCGACGATGACAAGAATGTAAAAAATGGGGACAGACCCCATTTTTACGAATCGCGAAAAATTAGGGTCTGTCCCTAATTTTTTCTGATCAGCATCCATAGGAAAAACGGACCTCCAATCGTGGCGGTCACGATGCCGACCGGCAGCTCCACCGGCGCGATGAGGGTCCGGGCGACGACGTCGCAGGCGACCAGGAACGCGCCGCCGGTGAAGGCGGCCGCCGGCAGCACGATGCGATGGTCCGCGCCGGCGACCAGCCGCACCAGGTGCGGGACGATGATGCCGACGAAGCCGATCGGCCCGCCCACCGACACCGCCGCGCCCGTGACGATCGACGCGCTGAAGAACGCCAGGCGCTGCGTGCGCTGCACGTTCAGTCCACGCGACTCCGCGGCCTCCGGCCCGGCGGCCATCAGGTTGAGCGGCCGCGCCAGCCAGACGAAGATGCCCGATGCGAGCAGCACGAAGGGCAGCGCGCCGGCCAGCGGCGCATAGCTCGACACGTCGAGATTTCCCATCAGCCACCGCATGGCACGATAGACGTCGGCAAAGTTGCCGATGTACTGCAGGAACAGGATCAGCGCCGAGAAGAAGGCGTTGAGCGTGACGCCCGCCAGCAGCAGCACCGTCGTCGACAGCCCGGCGCGCCGGGCGCGGGCGAGCCAGTAGACGATCAGCACCGAGCCCATGGCGCCCACGAGCGCCGCGGCGGACGCGGCCGACATCGCGAGGAACGGCAGCGTCCAGCCGAACGTGATCGCGAGCATCGCGCCGAGCGACGCGCCCGTCGAGACGCCCAGCGTATAAGGCGTCGCGAGAGGATTGCGCAGCAGCGCCTGGAACACGACGCCCGCCGCGGCCAGCGAGGCGCCGACCAGCGCCGCCGCCAGCGCGCGCGGCAGGCGCGCGATGAAGAAGATCTGCGCGTCGACGTTCTCCGCGAACGGCGCGCCGAAGTCGAACACGCGCGTGAAGTCGATGCGCGACGATCCCATCAGCGGCGCCGCCAGCACCGCCGCCACGAGCAGCAGAAACGAGCCCGCGACGAACGGCCAGCGCTCCCTGACCGGCGAGGTCATGGCCGGATGTGCCGCCGCGGCACGACCACCATCCGGCCCGATTCCTCGTCGCGGCGGACGTCCGCCTCGACGTCGTACAGCGCGCGGATGTTGGCCGCCGTCAGCACCTGCGCCGCCGGCCCGGACGCAATCACCCGCCCCGCGCGCAGCAGCACGATCTCGTGGCACACCGCCGACGCGAACGCCAGGTCGTGCGTCGAGATCGCCATCGTCAAGCCGCGCTCGGCGTTCAGATCGCGGACCAGCGCGGCAATCTCGAGCTGATAGCCGAGATCGAGCGCGGCCGTCGGCTCGTCGAGCAGGAGGGCGGATCCCTCCGGCTCCCGGCTCCCGGCTCCCGGCCTGTCCAACTGGGCGAGCGCGCTCGCGATGACGACGCGCTGGCGCTCGCCGCCGCTGAGCGTCGTGAAGGGACGGCGCTCGAACGCCTCCGTGCCCGTGGCCGCCATCGCCCGACGCGCGATCTCGAGATCCCGCGGGCCCTCGATCTCGAGCGCGCCCAGATGCGGATAACGGCCCATCAGCACGATCTCGATGACCGAATAGTCGAACGCGAGGTGTGTGTCCTGCGGCACGACCGCCAGCCGCTGCGCGAGCGTGCGCCGCGCGCGCGTCCGAAGGCTGTGGCCGTCGAACAGCACGTCTCCTGACGTGGGCGTCAGCGTCCCGCCGAGCAGCTTCAGCAACGTCGTCTTGCCCGAGCCGTTCGGGCCGAGGATGCCGACGATGCGGCCGGCGGGGATGGTCAGCGAGACGCCGTCGATGACCGTCGCCGCGCCGTAGGCGAAGCGGACGTCAACGGCCTGCAGCAATCCGCACGCCTCCGGCCGCGCGCCGTCCTGGGGCGGGGAAGCCGAAGATCTCCTCGTAGCGCCGGTCGAACAGGTTCGTCACGCGGCCGAACAGCGTGACGCGCCGGCCGACCTGCCATGACGCGCCCGCCGAGGACGAGGCGTAGCCGGGATTTTCGAAGAGGCCGCCGAACAGACCGAACGACGGCTCGATGTCGAGCGTCCGGCCGCGCGCGTCGACCGTGAAGAACGCCGACAGACTGCCGCGCGCGAAGCCGGCGTCGACGAAGCCGCGGTGACGCGGGCGCCGCGGAAGCCGGTCGCCGACCTCGAACGGCGCGAGGCCGGTCACCGGCACGCCATCGGCCGCGAGGATCTCCGTGCGGAGCCAGGCGTAGCCGCCCCTGACCGTGACGCCGGCCAGTCGCCCGGCGCCGCGCGCGGCGGCCGAGAGCTCGAGCCCGCGCGCGTGCGAATTCGACAGATTGTCGCTTCGATACGGGCTGGCGCCGGCGAGCGACCGTCCGACGGTGATGATCAGGTCGTCATAGCGATTCCAGAACGCCGCGGCCGCCAGGTGCACGGCGCCGCGCGCCAGCGTCTGCTCGATCGCGAGCTCGGCGCTGCGGTTGCGCTCGGGGTTGAGCGCGGGGTTGTCGGTAAACGACAGCTCGAAGGCCGATGGCGGTTTGATGCCGGTCGAGAAGCCCGCGCGCACGCGCGTGGTGTCCGGCGCCGCCGGTGACGTGAGATACGCGACGGCCGACAGCCGCGGATTGAACGCCCAGACCGTGTCGGCCGGCATGTCGGGCCGCGCGCCGAACGGGCTGGCGTCGCCGGCCAACGCGCCGCGGTGAATCTGATCGAGCCGCGCGCCGGCGGTGAAGAGCATGCGCGATCCGGCTGCGCCACGCGCTTCAGCAAAGTAGCCCGCAATCGTCCGCTCGACGGGAATCTCCGCGCCGGCGCGATCGACGATGAATGTGCTGCGGCCCGATTCGCGCGCCACGTCGGCGCCCGCCGTGACGCCGAGGCCGCCGGAAAGCGCCCAGTCGGCCGCGTAGCGCAGCGACGCGCGGCGCGCGCCCGAGGTCGAGTCGCCGAACGGGCTCGCGAAGTCGCTCTCGAGGCGCATCCACGTCGCGGACACGCGATGCGACACCGCGCCGGCCGCCGCGTCGAGGGCGACGCCGGCCGCCGCCTGGGTGTTGGCGCCGCGCGACATGGTGTCGATGCCGCCGTAGTTGCCGGCGGGGTTCGATCCGAACGCGCCCGGGAAGCCGCGCTCGTTGTCGTTCCAGCGCGCGGTGGCGCGCGCGTGCCCGGCACGCGCGACGTCGCGCGACACGACGCCCGAGGCTTCGGCGCGGCGATAGTCGTCATTCGACACGCGCGAGCCGTCGGACGCCAGCCCCGTGAAGCCGTCGGCCGCGATGATGTCGGCGCCGCCGCCGAGGCTCCACGCGCCCGCGCTGCCGCGCGCGTCGGCGAGCGCGCGCCGCAGGGCGTCGCTGCCGGCTTCGAGCTGCACCGAGCCGGCCGTCCGGCCGCCCGCGGCGCTGACGACCTGCACGACGCCGGCGATCGCGCCGCTTCCATGCAGCGCGCCCTGCGGCCCGCGCACCACCTCGATGCGGTCGACGCCCGCGGGCGAGAGATGCGCGATGTCGAGACTGCCGCCGAACTCGTTGAGCGGGATGCCGTCGACCAGCACCAGCGTGTAGTCGGACTCCCCGCCGCGCGTGAAGATCGACGTCACCGCGCCGCGGCCGCCGGAAGACGTGACGCCGAGACCAGGCACCGATCGGAGGGCCTCGGCTACGTTCTCGGCCTGGCGCGCGCGGATGGCGGCGCCGTCAATCACGTCGACGCTGTCGGTCACGCGCGACAGCGGCACGTCGACCTGCGCGGCCGAGACGATTACGGAGTCGGCCACGGCCGCGAGCGACATCACGATCGCGACTTCACGGTCGCGCGCGGCGTCAACGGCGATCGGCGCGGCGCGCAGGCCCGGCGCCGTGACGATGAGCTCGAAGCGATCGGCCGGCGGCGTCAGCGTGAAGCGGCCGTCGGGGCCGGCGACGGCGACCGACGCGACGCGGCGGCCGACGACCGCGGCGACCCGGGCGCGCGGCACGGCCCGGCCGGCCGGGTCGGTCACGGTGCCGGAAATCTGCGGATGAGCTGAAATCGCGGGAGACTGAAACGAAAACAGGAAGGCGAGCAGAATCGCGGAAATCACGCGGAGCTCCAATCCGGCGTTGCACGCGCCGAGAGGAGACGGGCCCCGGTGGCAGGTATCCTGACTTGCGGGAGGAGTGCGGCGGCGGCCCTCGCCTTCCCACGGCCGGCGTTTCGCCTCTGGCCGCAGTGACGTCGGGGTTGCCCCCGAAATGGACCGACGCTCCCCGCTTACAGTGGCGGCACCGTGCGGGATTCCCACCCGCTTCCCGTGTCCGCCGGGGATTCGTCTGTTGTCGGGCGGGAGTATAGCATGGCAAAATTGCGGGGCCGGGCGGCCTGCCGGCCCGGCCGTTTGCCCCGGCACGACGATTTTCAGTAACATTTAGGGTTCGTTTTCAAGAAGGATGATGACTAGATGAGCAAGAGTTCGACCGTCACGGTCCGCGAGCAGCCGCTTTCGGACGTGGCGACGGCGTCAGCCCATGGTTTCTCGGTTCACGGCGAAACCCTCACCGTGCAGACCGACACCCGCGTCGAACTCGTCGATCTCACCGAGCGCATCATGTCGCTCGTGCGCGGCCTGCGCATCCGCGAGGGCATCGTCAATCTGTTCTCGATGCACACCACCTGCACGGTGTTCATCAACGAATGGCAGGTGGCCCTCAAGTCGGACATCAAGAAGTTCCTCGAGTCGGTCGTCGCCCGCGACGCCGAGTGGATGCACAACGACCCCGACCACTCCGACTGCGACCGCATGAACGCCGACTCGCACCTGCGCGCGATGCTGCTCGGCCACAGCCTCACGCTGCAGATCAGCGGCGGGGAAGTGGTGCTCGGCCAGTGGCAGCGGATCCTGATGGCGGAGCTCGACGGTCCCCGCGCCCGCACGCTGCGCGTCCAGGTGATGGGGATATCGGGATAAAGTTCGAAGTTCGAAGTTCGGAGTTCGAAGTGCTCGCTGAAATCTCTGAAAAACTGGATGCCGGCGAGCGGCTGTCCTTCGACGACGGCGTCACCCTGTTCAACCATCCCGATCTCTACGAGGTCGGGCGCCTCGCCAACCGCGAGCGCGAGAAGCGCCACGGCGCGCTGACCTTCTACAACTTCAACCTGCGCCTCGAGGCCACGAACGTCTGCGTGGCGTCGTGCCTGTTCTGCTCGTTCTCGCGGCTGAAGCCCGGCGACGCCGAGTCGTACACGATGTCGCTGGAGCAGGTCTTCGACAAGCTGCGCGCGCGCGCCGCGCAGCCGCTGACCGAGGTGCATGTCGTCAACGGCCTGCATCCCGATCTGCCGTTCGACTACTACCTCGATATGCTGCGCGGGCTGAAGCGCATCCGGCCGGGCATTCACCTGAAGTGCTTCACCGCCGTGGAGATTGCCTTCTTCGCGGATCTCTACGGCCGCACCGACGAGCAGGTGCTGCGCGAGCTGAAGGAGGCCGGGCTCGACTCACTGCCGGGCGGCGGCGCCGAGATTTTCGCCGAGCGCGTGCGCCAGAAGATCTGCCACGACAAGTGCGGCGCCGACCGCTACCTCGAGATTCACCGGACCGCGCACCGTGTGGGCATGCGCACCAACGTCACGATGCTCTACGGGCACATCGAGACGATGGAGGAGCGCGTCGATCACATGCTGCGCGCGCGGGCGCTGCAGGACGAGACCGGCGGGCTGCAGGCGTTCATCCCGCTCGCGTTCCATCCCGACAATAACCAGATGCGCAAGCTGCCGGCGCCGTCGGCCACCGACACGCTGCGCGTGCATGCCGTGTCGCGCCTGATGCTCGACAACGTCCCGCACGTCAAGGCGTTCTGGATTGCGACGGGCGTCGACGTGGCGCAGATTTCGCTCTGGTATGGCGTGGACGACCTGGACGGGACCGTCCAGGAAGAGAAGATTTACCACATGGCCGGCGCGCGCACGCCCGAGACGCTGACCACCGCCGACATCCGCCGGCTGATCCGCCGCGCGGGCCGCCTGCCCGTCGAGCGCGACACGCTCTACAACGTCGTGACCGGGCCGGAGCCGGACGCCAGCGAGCGAGCGCAGCTCGCGAGCTAGCTTTTCGGCAATTCCTGCTATCCTGAGAACGTCAAATCCGGCGGCAATAGCCGCGCCGCGATTTGGCTTTTTTCACGCTCGGACATTGCGTAATGTTTCACAAAGTCTGAGCGGCGGCCGGACGGGGGCGACAAATGAACGTGCAAGTCCTCACGGAATTCGAGAAGACGCAGATCGCCGAACGGCAGCCGCTGCCCGAGCGCTATCTTCGCCTGTCCGACGAGGAGATGGCCGCGCGCATCGACGCCGCCAAATCCGCCCTCGGCGACCGCCTCGTCATCCTCGGCCACCACTACCAGCGCGACGAGGTGATCCGCTTCGCCGATTACACCGGCGACTCGCTGAAGCTCGCCCAGTTCGCCGCCACGAAAGCCGCGGCCGACTTCATCGTCTTCTGCGGCGTGCACTTCATGGCCGAGAGCGCCGACGTGCTCAGCGCCCCGCATCAGCACGTCATCCTGCCCGACCTGGCGGCCGGCTGCTCGATGGCCGACATGGCCGGGATCGATCAGCTCGAGATGTGCTGGAAGGAGCTCGCGCAGCTCGGCGCCGGTTCCGTCGTGCCGGTGACCTACATCAACTCCGCCGCGGCCATCAAAGCGTTCTGCGGCGAGCACGGCGGCATCGTCTGCACGTCGAGCAACGCGGCCAAAGTCATGACGTGGGCGTGGACACAGCGCCGCAGCGGAGCGCAGGCGGGCGACGTCAAGGTGTTGATGCTGCCGGACCAGCATCTCGGGCGCAACACAGGCGTTGCCATGGGCGTGCCGCTCGACCAGATGGTGGTGTGGGATCCCAACGAGCCGTTCGGCGGCCTCACGCGCGAGCAGGTGGCGGCGGCGAAGCTCATCCTCTGGAAGGGCCACTGCTCGGTGCACACGCGCTTCAGCGTGAAGCAGATCGAGCTGTTTCGGAAGGCGAATCCGGGCGGCCGCGTCATCGTCCATCCCGAGTGCACGCACGAGGTGGTGCAGGCGGCCGACGACAGCGGCTCCACCGAGTACATCATCCGCACGGTGAAGAACAGCCCGGAGGGCAGCGTGTGGGCCGTCGGCACCGAAATCCATCTGGTCAACCGCCTCGCGGCGGACGTGGCGCCCGGCCGTACGGTCGTCACGCTCGACCCCTTCGGCTGCCTGTGCTCGACGATGTTCCGGGTGTCGCCGAACCATCTGCTGTGGGTGCTCGAAGGGCTGGTCGAGGGGAAAATCCACAACCAAATCACGGTTGACGAGCCGCAGAAGAGCTTCGCGCGCGTCGCACTGGATAGAATGTTGGAGATGGCTTAGCCTGCGCCGCGCCCTTCGCGGAGCTTCGGCGAGGCTTCGGAGGGATTCCAATGGCGCACGAAGTTCCGGCACTTCCGTACGACTACAACGCCCTGGAGCCGCACATCGATGAACAGACGATGCGGATCCATCACGACAAGCATCACGCCGCCTACGTCACCAACCTGAACGCGGCGCTCGAGAAACATCCCGGCCTACAGAACAAGTCGATCGAGGATCTGCTGAAGGGCATCAACAGCGTGCCCGAGGAGATTCGCACGGCCGTCCGCAACAACGGCGGCGGCCACGCCAACCACACGATGTTCTGGGAAATCATGGGCCCGAAGGGCGGCGGGGCGCCGACCGGCGCGATCGCCGAGGCGATCACGTCGACGTTCGGCGGCTTCGACACCTTCAAGGAGCAGATGAACAAGGCGGGCGCGACGCGCTTCGGCAGCGGCTGGGCGTGGCTCGTCGACGCGGGCGGGAAGCTGTCGGTCGAGAGCAGCGCCAACCAGGACAGCCCGATCATGGAGGGCAAGAAGCCCATCATCGGGATCGACGTCTGGGAGCACGCGTACTACCTGAAATATCAGAACAAGCGGCCCGACTATCTCGCCGCGTGGTGGAACGTCATCAACTGGGACGCGGTGAACAAGCGGTTCAGATAGCATGCCCGTCCGCGTCGCGGTGATCGTCGGGATTGCCGCCGGCATCTTCTTCGGTGTCGGCGGCTACACGTTCATCTACGCCCGCGGCGCGTCGTACATGACCAACGACCCGGCGGCCTGCGCCAACTGCCATGTGATGAACGAACAGTACGCAGGCTGGATGCGCGGCAGCCACCGCACGGCCGCCGTCTGCAACGACTGCCACGCGCCGCACGACATCGCCGGCAAGTACTTTACGAAGGCGCTCAACGGCTGGAACCACTCGTTCGCCTTCACCACCGGCCGCTTTCCCGACCCCATCGTCATCAACGCCCGCAATCGCGAGATCGCGGTGAAGGCCTGCATGTACTGTCACGCGGAGCTCACGCACGCGATGGCGCCGTCGATCGACCTGAAGCCGCCGCAGGACTGCCTGCAGTGCCACGCGCGCGTGGGGCACCAATGAACGGAGTGACCGATGCGTAGCGTTCCTCGTGTGGTCGTCATTGCCGTCGTCGCGGCCGCCCTGGGCGCGGCGGCGGTCACGGCGCTGCTGGTCAACATCTTCGAGCGCAAGCAGGAAGGGCGCGATCCCTTTTACCGCGTCGTCGAGATCAACGACGAGATCGAGGACCCCGCGGTGTGGGGGAAGAACTTCCCGATGCAGTACGACAGCTACCTCCGCACCGTCGATCAGGTGCGCACGCGGTACGGCGGAAGCGAGGCCGTGCCGCGGACGCCGACGGAGGCCGATCCGCGCTCGATCGTCGCGCAGTCGCGCCTCGAGGAGGATCCGCGTCTGAAGACGATGTGGGCCGGGTATGCGTTCGCCACCGACTTCCGAGAGGAGCGCGGCCACGCCTACATGCTCGAGGACCAGACGTTCACCGAGCGGCAGCAGGTCACGAAGCAGCCCGGCACGTGCATGCACTGCCACGCGAGCGTCTATCTGCCTTACAAGCGGCTCGGCAACGGCGACCTGTTCGCCGGTTTCGAGCGCATGAACCAGATGCCGTACGCCGAGGCCCGGAAGGAAGTCACGCACCCCGTGGCCTGCATCGACTGTCACGATCCGTCGTCGATGGCACTGCGCGTGACGCGTCCGGGATTCATGGAGGGCATCCGGCTCGTGAAGGCGTCGCAGGGCCAGGCCGACTATGACGTCAATCGCGACGCGTC
Source organism: Vicinamibacterales bacterium (assembly GCA_035512575.1). GTDB lineage: Bacteria > Acidobacteriota > Vicinamibacteria > Vicinamibacterales > SCN-69-37 > JALYRV01. The sequence goes on from DATKDT010000084.1 coordinate 23,393, forward strand.
ACGCCAGGAGATGCGCGCGTTTGTGTGCGGGCAGTGCCACGTCGAATATTACTTCAAGGGTCCCGAGAAGCGCCTGACGTACCCATGGGCGAACGGGTTGAAGGCCGACGAGATTCTCGACTACTACGAGGGCAACGGCTTCCGCGACTGGGTGCACGCCGAGACGGGCGCGAACGTGCTCAAGGCGCAGCATCCCGAATTCGAGCTGTGGAACCAGGGCGTGCACGCCAAGTCGGGCGTGACGTGCGTCGACTGCCACATGCCGTACGTGCGTACGGGCGGCCTGAAGGTGACCGACCATCACGTGCGCAGTCCGCTGCTCAACATCAACCGCGCGTGCCAGACGTGCCACCGCTGGTCCGAGGAGGAGCTCCGCGAGCGCGTGCACACGATTCAGGACCGGACGTACGAGATGCGCAACGCCGCGATGGACGCACTGGTGGCACTCATCAACGACATCAAGGGGGCGCGCGCGTCGAACGGGCCGTCGGCCGCCATTGCCGCGGCCCAGGGTTTTCAGCGCAAGGCGCAGTTCCTGCTCGACTTCATCGAAGCCGAGAACTCGATGGGCTTCCACGCGCCGCAGGAGGCGATGCGCGTGCTCGCGAAGTCGATCGACTTCACACGACAGGGGCAAGTTGCCATACGAATGAATTGAGAACACAGAACACAGAACACAGAATCAGAATAGTTTGATGTCGACGATTTCGCCGGCTTCGACGACGTCGGTCTGCGCGGGGATTTCGATGTAGCCGTCGGCCGCGGCCATGCTGGTGATGTCGCCCGAGGCCTTGAACGCGGGCTCGGCCTGGCCGTCGCGGATGCGCACGGTATAGAACTGATGGCGGCCGGTGGTCGAGACGACACGGCGGGCGAGCGGGAGCGAGACGATGTGCGGCGTCCACGGCGGCAGGTGCGCCATCACGCGCAGCATCGGCACCAGCAGCATGTAGGCGTTCGAGAGGCACGACGTCGGGTAGCCCGGCATGCCGAGCACCGGCTTGCCGTCGACCCGGCCGAACACGGTGGGCTTGCCGGGTTTCACCGCGATGCCGTGAAACACCACCTCGCCGCGCGCTTCGATCACATCCAGAATCAGATCGCGCTCGCCGACCGAGCTCCCGCCCGAAAAGACGACGATGTCGGATTCGGCGGCGGCTCGCGTCAGCGCCTCGGTCAGGTCGGCGATGGTGTCGGGCGCGGCGGGGCGCGCCTGCGGATCGCCGCCGTGCTCGCGCGTGATCGCCTCGAGCGTGTAGCGGTTGATGTCGTAGATGTGGCCCGGCGGAAGCGGCGCGCCGGGCTCGGCGACCTCGTTGCCGGTGGAGAGGATGGCGACTCGCGGCTTCGCGTACACGTCGACTTCGGCCAGGCCGGCCGCCGCGAGCGCGCCGACACGCGCGGGTGTGAGCAGCGTGCCGCGCGCGACCGCGACGTCGCCGGCCTTCAGATCCGCACCCTGGCGGCCGACGTGCTGGTTCGGATAGACGGGCGTGAAGACCCGGACGTTGCCCGCGCCGCCTGACGGCTCCGCGTCCGACACGCGCTCCGTCTCCTCGACCATGACGACGGCGTTCGCGCCGGCGGGCATCGGGGCTCCGGTGGCGATCTCGGCGCACTCGCCGCTGCTGATCGTTTTCGTCGGCGTCTCGCCGGTGTAGATCGTTTCGATCAGGCGCAGCACACGCGGCTCGTACCGGCCGGCGCCGAACGTGTCCTCGGCGATCACGGCATAGCCGTCCATGCCCGCGCGGTTGAACGGCGGCACGTCGACGGCGCTGACGGTGTCGGCGGCGGCGACGCGGCCGCCCGCCTGGCTGAGCGCGACGCGCTCGACGCGCGCGACCGGCGGCAGCGCCTCGAACACCAGGGCGCGCGCCTCGTCGATGGGCAGCGTTTCGCGAATGGGCCGCATAGGGTGCGAGCCCTCTGCCCTCTGCCCTGCGTTCACCTGCGCAGCTCCCGCACGACGTGCCCGATCTCGGGAAGAATCAGCTTGTTCATACCCAATCTAACGGCGTTTTCCGACCCGGGCATGACGAACACGGCGCAGTGGCCGATGATGCCGGCGGTGGCGCGCGTGAGCATGGCGGCCGATCCGATCTCCTGGTAGCTCAGCGCGCGGAACAGCTCGCCAAAGCCGTCGAGCCGCCGCTCGAACAGCGACGACAGCGCCTCGAAAGTTCCGTCGCGCGAGCTGATGCCGGTGCCGCCCGTCGTGATCACGGCGTCGCTCGCGCCCGACTTGGCGGCGTACGACACGGTGTCGCGGATCGCCCGCGGGTCGTCCTTCACGATCTTCCGCCCGCTCACCGCATGGCCCGCGCCTTCGAGCAGCGCCGCGATGGCGGCGCCGCTGGTGTCGGTGGCCTCGGTGCGCGTGTCGCTGATCGTCACGACGAACACGCGTACGGCGGCCGGCGCGTCGGCCCGGTGCGATCCGGCGGGGGAGACGGGCATGGGGCCATGATACCGCCCTGGGGCGGGCTAGCTGCGCTCGCGCGCCAGATGCGCTTCGAGAAAGGCGATGTCCTGCGCATCGCCGGGAAACGAGCGGGCCGCTGCCGCGATCTTCTTGAGCGTCAGCAAGTCGGCCGCGGAGGCGATGTCGAACACGTGTGACTGGATCTTCATGCGCGTCGCGCGTCGAGCAAGCGTCGCGGCCTCGAGAGGAAAGTCGAACAGGAGATCGATGCGGAACCCCGTTTCGGAGTTGTAAAAGCCAGCACTCGCCGGACCGTCGAGTGTGAGCCGGATCGCCGCCACGCGGCGGTTGCCCACCGTGCTCACGACGTTGCCGGCGTCGTCCACCTTCGACACCAGTTCGAAACCACGCTCATAGAACAACTCGAGGACGCCCTCCAGGCGATCTTCCGGGCGACGGACCACGAAGTCGACGTCGCGCGTCACGCGCGTGGATCCGAGCACGGTGAGCGCCATGCCTCCGACGAGGACCGGCGTGAGGCCCAGCGCGCGGAGGCCGTGTGCGACCCCGCCGATCGTCGTGAGGTAGACGTCAGGATCAGGCTTCATTGCCGTCCGGTATAGAGCCCTGGTAGCGGGCCGCGACACGTCGCGACGCGCCTGACCTTGGGCTGGGGCGGCGCCAGCGCCAGCACCAACTCGCGGTAGCGAAAATTGACGAGGAGGCGTCGGGCCGCTTCGAACGACGCGCGGCGGGCCGCCGCGCCTTGCGCCGCGATCTGCCGCCTGCGCTCCGGCGACAGGCGGGCGGCCCGGGCGCGCCCGCCCCTGCGGCCGAGGGCGGCGGCAAGTTCCGATACCGTCATGCCGGCATTGTACCAATCTACTTAGCGCTAAGCAAATGACCACGGCGTCGACATGGCTCAATGGCCGATGCCGCCCCATCTCGGTGTATCCTGCCGTCAGGCGTGCAGGGCGCCTCCCGTCCGCGGGCAGGACTGAGTCCACCTGACTTGCGCGAAAAGCACGGTTCGTCACGAACCTCCTTTCGCCCGACCGAGCGGACGCCGGGCATGACTCGAGGAGGCTCGTTGTGTCCGAACGTCATCTTCCCGTCCGCCCCAATCTCGAACAGCTGAAGCACCAGGCAAAGGACCTGCTGCGCGCCGAGCCGGCACTTGACTCGCTCGCCAGTGCGCAGCACACCCTCGCACGAAGTTACGGCATCGCCAGCTGGCCTCGGCTCGTGCTGGCCTGCCGCATGACGTACGCGATCTGGCGCGACGATGCCGAGACGGTGCGTAGGCTGGTCCTGCGGCATCCGGCGCTGCTGCGTGAGGATGCGCGAGGCGTCAAGGGCAACTGGGGCCCGCCGATGTCATACGCGGCGAACCTTGGCCGCATGCGCATTGTCAGGATGCTGCACGAGCTGGGCGCCGAGGATCTGCAGTTCGCCTTCGACCGCGCATGCCTGCAAGGTGAGCTCGCCACCGCGCGTCTGCTCCACGAGCTCGGGGCGCGGCCCGTCGACGGCGTGGTGATGGGCACGTGCGAGACGCTCAATCCGGCCGGCCTCATGTTCCTGCTCGAGCTGGGAGCCAGACTCGTCGACGAACAGGGCGACAGGCTCGCGCCCGCCGCCATGCTGCTGCAGGGCTACGGCCGGAATCCGGCCGGCAAGCACCAGTGCCTCGATATCGTGCGGCGGCACGGCGTCGACCTTCCGGACACTCCGCCGATGGCCGTACACCGCGGCCGCATCGATCTGCTCGAGCGGCATCTCGCGCGCGATCCGGATCTGCTGTCGCGGACGTTCGATCATGAAGAGATCTATCCGCCGTCGCTCGGCTGCCATGCGGATCACTCACTCGCGCTCCATGGCACGCCGCTCGCGGGTGCGACGCTCCTTCACACGTCCATCGACTTCGATGAACTGCCGATCGCGCGCTGGCTCCTCGCGCGCGGTGCGCGCGCCGACGTCACGGCCGCAGTCGACGCCGAGGGCTTCGGCGGCCACACGCCGCTCTTCGCAACCGTCGTCGTCCAGCCCCAATGGCTCAGGCGTGCGGATGACGCCGCGCGGCTGCTGCTGGATCACGGCGCCGATCCCAATGCCCGCGCCTCGCTTCGGAAACAGCTGCGAGGCGTCGATGACGAGACGCTGCACGAGTATCGCGACGTGACACCGCTCGGCTGGGGAGAGCGTTTTCACGATCAGGACTTCGTGAGCCGCCCCGCCATGCGCCTGATTGCGGAGCGCGGCGGACGCGTGGCGCCGTGATACTTTTTGACGCGATGAAGCGCGCTGGCCGTCTCCCTCTCGTTGCCGCCCTCTGCGTCCTCAGCGCCGGCCTTGCGGCCCAGACCGGCGACCCGCTCGACCGCGCCGCCCGCCGCTGGGTCGAAAGCGCCATGCGGACGCTGACGCTCGACCAGAAGATCGGCCAGCTGATTACCTCGTCCTCGCAGACGCTGTTCGTCAGCAGCGACTCGGACACCTTCGACGAGCTCACGAAGCGCGTCACGTCGCTCGGCATCGGCGGCATGCACATCTTCGGCGGCTCGGAGCCCGCGCCGCCGGTGCTGCTCAATCCCACCTACGGCACGGTGACGCTGGGCCAGCCGCTGGCGGCCGCGTCGCTGCTCAACCGCCTGCAGGCGCTGTCGCCGATACCGCTGCTCAACACGGCCGACTTCGAGGCGGGCGTCGGCTTCCGCCTCGCCGGCGCCACGGCATTCCCGAGGACGATGGCGTTCGGTGCGGCCGGCGACGAGAAGCTGGCGTACGAGGCGGGGCGCATCACGGCGGTCGAGGGACGCGCGCTCGGCGTGCACGTCAACTTCGCGCCCATCGTCGACGTCAACAACAACCCGCGCAATCCCGTGATCAACACGCGCGCGTTCGGCGAAGACCCGCACGCGGTCGGCCGGCTCGGCGCGGCCTACGTGCGCGGGCTGCAGGACGGCGGCATGATTGCGACGCTCAAACACTTTCCCGGGCACGGCGACACCGACGTCGACTCGCATCTGGGCCTGCCGGTGATTGCGCATCCGCGCGACCGGCTCGATCGCGTTGAGCTGCCGCCGTTCCGCGCCGGCATTGCCGCCGGCGCCGGCGCGGTGATGTCGGCGCACGTGCAGATGCCCGCGATCGATCCGGCGGCGTTCGCGCCCGCGACGCTCTCGCACGCGGCGCTCACCGGATTGCTCCGTGGCGATCTCGGCTTCGGCGGCTTGATCTACACGGACTCGATGGGCATGCAGGCAATTTCGAACCGCATGCCGCCGGGCGAGGCGGCCGCGCGCGCCGTTCAGGCCGGCAACGACATCGTCCTGCACTCGCCCGACGATGGGGCGGCGGTGGAGGGGATCAGGCAGGCGATCGCCTCGGGGCAGATTCCGATGGCGCAGGTCGATGCGTCGGTGCGGCGCATTCTCGAGGCGAAGGCGAAGCTGGGCCTGCACAAACAGAAACTGGTGAGCCTCGACGAGGTGCCGCTGAAAGTGGGCACGCGCGCGCACCGCGCTCTCGCGCAGGAGGTGAGCCGCCGCGGCATGACGCTCGTGAAGGACGAGCGGTCGCAGGTTCCGCTGAAAGTCGCGCGCGACGCGCGCGTACTGTATCTGTCGGTGCTCGACTATCCGACGGGCTGGCGCATTGCCGCGCCGAGCCGCACGTTCATTCCGGAGCTGCGCAAACGCTGGCCCAATGTGACGGCCATCGAGCTGTCCGATCGCACCACGCCGTCGGAGGTCGAGCTGGTGCGCGCGATGGGGCCGCGCTACGACGCCATTGTCGTGTCGGTGTTCGTGCGGACGGCGTCCTACAGCGGCCGCATGGATCTGGCGCCGCCGCTCATGCGGCTGCTGAATGACTTGGCGCGCACCACGGCCGCGTCGAAGCAGCCGTTCGTGACCACGTTCTTCGGTAATCCCTACGTCGCGACGTTCCTGCCCGACCTGCCGGCAATGCTCGTCACGTACGACTTCTACGATCTCGCCGAGGCGTCGGCCGTGCGCGCGCTGGCGGGCGAGGCGTCGATCACCGGGAAGCTGCCGATCGATCTGCCTGGCATCGCGCCAGTCGGCACCGGCCTCAGCCGCTGAGCCCGCAGATAATCGTTCAGGCTATCCTGCTCGCCGGATTATCGTAGTCGCGCGCCCCGGATGCGGGCGCCCACTCGCGCGCTGCTGGGCGTTGCGCTGGCGGCCGTGCTCGCGGTTGCCGCCACCAGCCTGACGACGGCGCTGCAGACGCGCACAGCACCGCCTGCAGCGACGACACCAGCAGTGGCCCGGCCGTCACGCAGCACACGCGACTGATCGCCAGTCTGAGGCACGAGTCGTTTGGGTGGCCGCCATCAGCGAATGGCTGTGGGGGAGGTCGCGCCAAATTGATCCGCGACTGATCCCGTATGATGGTCGCTCGCCTCGCGACGCGTTCTCATGTCCCTAGCATCCGGCACACGGCTTGGTTCGTACGAAGTCATCGGCCCGCTCGGTGCAGGCGGCATGGGCGAGGTCTATCTCGCCAGGGACTCGCGGCTGGGCCGCGAGGTGGCCATCAAAGTCCTGCCCACCGATGTCGCCACTGACCGCGACCGGTTGACGCGGTTCGAGCGTGAGGCCAAGGCCGTTTCCGCGCTGAACCATCCGCACATCGTGACGCTGTATGAGGTCGGCACCAGCGACGCCGGCCCCTTCATCGTCATGGAACGGATCGACGGGCGATCGCTTCGCGAGTTGCTGGACGAAGGCCCGCTGTCCATTCGCCGGTTGCTGGTGCTCGGCACACAAATCTCCGAGGGCCTTGCGAAAGCCCACGCCGCCGGCATCGTGCATCGGGATCTCAAGCCCGGCAACGTCATGGTCACCGGCGATGGCTTCGCGAAGATCCTGGACTTCGGGTTGGCCAAGCTCGTGTACCCGGAACTCGATGCGAATGCCATGGAGGCGGCGACGACACTTGCGCGCGACACTGCCTCCGGAATGGTGATGGGCACGGTCGGTTACCTGTCGCCAGAACAGGCGGCGGGCAGACCCGTGGACTACCGCGCGGATCAATTCGCGTTCGGCGCGCTGTTGTACGAAATGGCGACGCGCGAGCGGCCGTTCAGGCGTGCAACCCTCGTCGAATCGCTGGCGGCCACGATCGCAGAGGACCTCGAGCCGCCGCGGTCCAAACGGCCGGACCTGCCCGCGCCTCTTGAATGGCTCATCGATCGTTGCTTGTCGAAGGATCCGGGTGACCGGTACGCCTCGACGTCCGACCTCGCGCGCGAACTCGCGTCGCTGCGCGATCACCTGTCCGACCTGACCAGGATGCCGAGCGGCGAGATGCCCGCACGCGCCAGGCAGGGTTCACGACCGTGGCGGCGATGGGCCGCCGCTATGCTCGCGGGCATCGCCCTCGGTGCAGCAGGTTTCGTTTTGGCCCGAGCCACCGCGGATGTGAGCGTGCCGTCGTATCAACCACTGACGTTCCAGCGAGGTACTGTCACAGGCGCCCGGTTCGGCCCGGACGGCAAGACGATTTACTACAGCGCCGCCTGGGGCGCGGACCCGTCCCGCGTCTACCAGACGCACCTCGATCGCCCCGAATCGAAGCGCCTGGATATTCCGCCGGGGTTCCTGCTTGGCGTCTCGGGCAAGCAGGAACTTGCCGTGCTCCTGACTGGCGAGCGCGCCCCCTATGCAGTGCCGGGAACTCTCGTTCGTGTCCCGGCGATTGGCGGCACGCCGCGGGCACTGGTCGAGAACGTGACCTACGGGGATTGGGCGCCTGACGGTGAGCAAATGGCGATCAATCGCGCCGGCCGGGGGTGCGAGTTCCCGATTGGCCGTCAAATCGCGGCCCGATGCTGGATGGTTCGCGTGTCGCCCAATGGTGACCGGGTCGCGATCATTGGCCCGGACGCGGTCGATATTCTCGACCTGACCGGAGGGCCGGTCGTCAGCGACAACAGCCTGTCCTCTGTCTTCGGCATTGCGTGGTCTCCCGACGGCCGCGAAGTGTGGATGACGGGCTCCGAAAGCGGCGGCGCGCATGACCGCGCCCTCTACGCACTCAACCTTCGGGGCACGCGCCGCCTGATCGCCCGCATCGCCGGCGCCCTGACAATCTACGATGTCGCGCCTGACGGCAACGCCGCGCTCGTCGGCACGGGCGCGGGCTGGAATGGAGTGATCGCCGGCCGCGCGGACGGTGGAGAGGAACAGCCGCTGGACCTGTTCGGCCGATCCGCGATCGCCGGCCTCTCGGCCGATGGAACGCGCGTGTTGATCGACGAGACCCGCGAAGTGGGCACTGGCGCGTACCTGCGATCCACCGACGGCAAGGACACGATTTCCTTCGAGGGTTACACCGCGCGCGGCCTGTCACCCGACGGTGCCTGGATGCTCGTCAACCCGCGCGGAGACTTGAGCCAGTTGCAGCTCATGCCGACGGGTGCCGGTGAACCGCGCGTGGTCCCGCTCAATCCTGGACTCGAACTGACCAGTGAACTGACCAGTGAGCAAGTCGCACTCTGGTCGAGAGATGGCCGGCGTGTGTTCACGTGGCTGCAGGCGAAGGGCGAGAGTGCCGTCGCGCACCTATACGTGCGCGAGGGTGAGCAGCCGTGGCAGGCGATCACGCCCCCAATGCCGCCGCGCCCGTTCGCAGTGTCGCCTGATGGCCGCTCCGTGGCCGTCCGCGCGCCGGACAACATGGTCACCATCTACTCCACCGCCAACCAACCGCCGCGACGACTCGACGGCGAGAGTGGACGGCCGATCCACTGGAGCGCGGACGGCCATCTCGTTCTTGCCGGTCCCGAACGGTTCCCCGCACGGCTCTACCGCCGCCACGTCATCACCGGCCAGATTGAACCGTGGCGCACGATTGCGCCGCCTGACCCTTCCGGCGTGATGTTCGTCGGCCGTGTCTTCATCGCCGCCGACGATCAGTTCTACGTGTATCAATACAGCCGAGGCCTGAACGATTTGTATCTGGTCCGCGGCGTGCGTTGAAGGGGAGGGTTGGACTAGGCTGGTGCTGCGGCGGCAGATCCCCGAGACCCGGTAGTCTCTGGGGTCGCACGGTTGCGAAGGCCGGCCCGGCCGCGCCCTTAGCTCAGTTGGATAGAGCGTCTGGCTACGAACCAGGAGGTCGCACGTTCGAGTCGTCCAGGGTGCACCAATTCCCTCCATCGCTGACATTCCGGTCCCGGCGTATTACTTCGAGCTGATTGGGACCGCGATTTTCGCCGTGACCGGCGTGCTGGTCGTGGCACGCCGCGGCCTCGACATGTTCGACATCTACGCGACGCCGATCCTGCTCGGCTGCACGGTTTTCGTGCTGCTGCGCGGCATCACCGGCACGTTTGCCTATGCCGGATTCGCCGGCGCGGCGGCGGCGTTCACGTTGCGCGCGCTCGCGATTCGCTACCACCTGCAGATTCCCGCCTGGCTCACGCACCGCGCCTAGCCACGGAATGTGGTATGAATTCCGCCGCAGCTCATATCGCGCGGTGGCGGCGGAAGTGAGCCGCCGCGGCATGACGCTCCGACGGGCTGGCGCATTGCCGCGCCGAGCCGCACGTTCATTCCGGAGCTGCGCAAACGCTGGCCCAATGTGACGGCCGTCGAGCTGTCCGATCGCACCACGCCATCGGAGATTGAGCTGGTGCGCGCGATGGCGCCGCGCTACGACGCCATCGTCGTCTCGGTGTTCGTGCGGACGGCGTCCTACAGCGGCCGCATGGATCTGGCGCCGCCGCTCATGCGCCTGCTCCAGGATGTCGCGCGCGTCACGGCCGCGTCGAAGCAGCCGTTCGTGACCACGTTCTTCGGCAATCCCTACGTCGCGACGTTCCTGCCGGAACTGCCGGCGATGCTCGTCACGTACGACGTCTACGATCTCGCCGAGGCGTCGGCGGTGCGCGCGCTGGCGGGCGAGGCGCCGATTACCGGGAAGCTGCCGATCGATCTGCCGGGCATCGCGCCGGTCGGCACCGGCCTCGTCCGGTAGGCCGGCTTTATCCTTTTCCGCCCGGCGCGTGTCTAATGTCGGTGCCGTTGCCAGCGGCCTGCGGGAAGGCCTCGCAGATGAGCGCGTACCACCCCCCGCGAAGGTTGTCCTGGCGGGATCGCTTTCAGATTCGGGACGGCCTCGCCGGAGGAATGCTGCCCTGCGGCTGTGCGTTCGGCCGCTACCTCACCTATTCCGGCGCCGTGCTCACGGTCATCGACGATGCGTCGGGCTGCCGCGAGGGGCATCTCGCGGATCGCGTCCTGGAGGAACCCACGGCGGACGCCACGGGAAACTTGGAACTGAGAACTGGGAACTGAGAACTGGAACTGGAGCCGGTGCCTCTGATAGGATCGGTTGTTCACGCACCCGCCCTGGCGCCTGCCCGGGCGGCCCTCGCGCCCTTAGCTCAGTTGGATAGAGCGTCTGGCTACGAACCAGGAGGTCGCACGTTCGAGTCGTGCAGGGCGCACCATTTCTCTCCATCGCTGACATTCCGGTCCAGGCCTACTACTTCGAGCTGATCGGGACCGCGATTTTCGCCGTCACCGGCGTGCTGGTCGTCGCGCGCCGCGGACTCGACATGTTCGGCGCGCTCATGCTCGGCATCGTCACCGCGCTCGGCGGCGGCACGGTGCGCGATCTGATGATCCGCGCGCCGATCTTCTGGTTCGACGACTTCAACTACGTCTGGGCGGCGATGCTCGGCGCGCTGCTGGCGTTCTGGGTCGGACACTACCTGCGCAGCACCTATCGCGCGCTGCTGTACCTCGATGCGCTCGGCGCGGCGCTGTTTGCGATTGCGGCGGCGAGCAAGGTGCTCGGCATGGGCTATGGCGGGCCGATTGCCGTGATGATGGGCATTCTCACGGGCATCGGGGGCGGCCTGATTCGCGACGTGCTCGCGGGGCGGCCGACGCTGCTGATGTCGCGCGACATCTACGCGACGCCGATTCTGCTCGGCTGCACGGTCTTCGTGCTGCTGCGCGGTATCACCGGCACGTTTGCCTATGCCGGGTTCGCCGGCGCGGCGGCGGCCTTCACGCTGCGCGCACTCGCCATTCGCTACCACCTGCAGATTCCCGCCTGGCTCACGCACCGCGCGTAGCCCCGGAAATGTGAGATGAATTCCGCCCCAGCATGAACCCGGAGGGCAGGATGCGTGCGATCGCGAACTCGTATGTCCGGCGTGCGTGCGCGGTGGTGATGGTGGTCATCGCGACGGCAATCGGAGCCGGATGTGACGAGGGCGACGATTTACTGGTGCCTGTTGCGGAGGGAACGCTCGGCGGGGTGGTGACCATCGACGGCGCGGGAGCGCCGGGTGTGACGGTGACGGTGTCGGACGGGCGCACTGCGACAACCGGCGCCACCGGCGCCTTTCTCTTCGCGCGCGTACAGGTAGGCGCCTACACCGTCTCGATCAGCGGGTTCCCTTCGGATGTGTCATTCCCGGCGACGACGCAGGCGGCCGTCGTGGCGAGCGCCGGCCAGGTGGTCGCGGTGAACTTCGCCGGATCACGGATCTCCGTCCCGGGAAGTACGACACATAACGGCACGTTGTCGTTTGCGGGCGGCGACGCGTCGCACAATTCGCACGTCTTCAATGCGCCACAGCCCAAGAGCGCATCTCTGACACGTCATTCCACGGGCGCGACCGGGATTCGGCTGACGCCGCTCAGTGGCTTTTCGCCGTCGACGCTGCCGGAGCTGACGGGCACCGTGAGCGGGACCGCCGTCAGCCTCAGCGGGTCCGGCACGATCGCGGGCGTCAACGGCGTCTCGGTGACCGCCACCGGCACGCTGGTGAACGGCCGGCTCGATATCACGATTACCGTCGGCGCTGATGGAAAGCTCCCCGGCGGACAACCGATTCAGTACCGGTACGTCGACAACTGACGGCCGCCGGTGTGATCAGCGAAGCTGTTTCAATTCTTCCAGTATCGCGGGCAGCTCCCTGAGGTGCGGGATCTCGTGATAGCGCGCGTTGGCGAGATCCTCTGGCGCGACGCGCTCGTGCACCCATTCCACGTGATAGGGGACGAGCACGGCGTGCGCGCCGGCGTCGAGCGCGGGCAGGACGTCGGACTTGAGCGAGTTGCCGACCATCACGAAACGCTCGGGCGCGACGGCGTAGCGCGTCATCACGCGCTCGTAGGCGCGGCGGTTCTTCTCCGAGACGATCTCGATCCCCTGGAAGTGCTGCCCGAGGCCGGAGCGCGCGAGCTTGGTTTCCTGATCGAGCAGATCGCCTTTGGTCACGAGGATGAGCGGCACGCGCTCGGCGAGCGCCTGCACGGCCTCGTCGACGCCCTCGAGCAGCTCGATGGGAGAAGCGAGCATCGCGCGGCCCCAGTCGATGATGGTGCGCACGTCGGCGCTTTCGAGCCGGCCCCCGGTGAGTTCGATCGAGGTCTCGATCATCGACAGCACGAAGCCTTTGACGCCGTACCCGAAGTGCTCGAGGTTGCGGCGCTCGGTTTCATAGAGCCGTGCCGCCAGGTCGGGCTCGAGCCCGTACTTGCCGAGCAGCGCGCCGAGCCGGTCGCGCGTGGTCGTGAAGTTCGGCTCGTTGTGCCAGAGTGTGTCGTCGGCGTCGAGCGCCACGAGGTCGATCATGGAGGGTAGCGCAGGCCGTCAGGCCTGCGGACAACAGCATAGCCCGTCATGGTCTTGCAGGCACGCCTGAGCTGGACTGGCGCGTATGGCGGCGCGTAGAATTTCCCGGCCCCAGGAAACCGAGCACGATACAAGGAGCCCCCCCATGACTGCCGTCCGCCTGTCCGCAGGAGCGCTGCTGCTGGCGTTTGCTGTTGCCCCTGCCGCCGATGCCCAGACACTGGGCGGTTTCATCAAGGACCGCGCGAAGGATCGACTGAAGCAGAAGATCGCTGAATGCATCGCCACGGACCTGTCGTGCATCCGCAAGGCGAAGGAAGCGGGACAGGAAGTCAAGATCAAGGACGCCCCGCCCGAGGCCTCCGCTGCCGGCGCCGGCGCATCCGGCGCCGCCACGATGAAGCCGGGCGAGGGGGCATGGGTCAATTACGACTTCAAGCCGGGCGATCAGCCCCTCTTCGTCGAGGATTTCAGGGCGGAGGACGTCGGCAACTTTCCGCGCCGGCTCGAGTTCATCGACGGCAACATGGAAGTGGCCGAATGGAACGGCGGGCGCTACCTTCGGGTCAGCACCTGGCCCGGGAAGTTCGCCATCGTCCTGCCTGACGTGCTGCCGGAGCGGTTCACGCTCGAGTTCGACATCACCCCCGGCTACAGCTCGAACTGGACCGTGCTGCGCTTTGCCGACTACGGCAGCGTGCCGCACGACATCCGGTTCCGGACGCACGACGGCGGCAAAGGGAACGCGGGCATCTTCGGCGACGGTATGCGGGCCAACGGCATGACGCCCGAGCAGGTCGGCACGCTCCCGCACCGCGCCCGGATCATGGCCGACGGCCGGTACGTGAAGGTCTACATCAACGAGACGCGAGTCGCCAACGTGCCCAACGCCGACATCGGCCGCTCGAACACGATCAGCTTCGAGGTGCCGGGGCACAACAGCGCGCCCGTGATGATCGCCAACATCAGCCTCATGGCCGGCGGCAGGAAGCTGTACGACGCGCTGACGGAATCGGGCCGCGTGGCCACGCAGGGGATTTACTTCGACACCGGCTCGGATCGGCTTCGTCCCGAGTCGACGCCGACGCTCAAGGAGATCGGCGCGATGCTGAACGAACACGCCGATCTGGCGCTGACGATCGAGGGTCACACCGACAACGTCGGCAACGCCGAGGCCAATCGCGAGCTCGCCGAGCGTCGGGCCGCCGCGGTCAAGGCGTTCCTGGTGAGCACCTACAGCGTGGATGAGGGACGCCTCCAAGCGGTCGGGGTCGGCGATGCGAAGCCGGCGGCGCCGAACACAACGCCCGAGGGACGGCAGCAGAACCGCCGCGTCGAGCTCGTCAGGCGCTGAGCGACGGCAGGCGCCGCTAGCGGAGGTGCAGGAACCTCTTCATCCGCGAGATGAAGGAAGCTTTCGCTTCGGCCTGCCGCGCCGCTCCCGCCGACGCTCGAAGCTGATCGAGCTGCTCGCGCCGGAGGGAAGCGGCCAGCGCGACCTGTTCGATGGCCGCCGGGTGTTCCTCCGCCAGCCGCCGGAACTGCTCGGCCGTCAGCTCGAGGACGACGGTCTCGCCGCGGGCGATGACCGTCGCCGAGCGCGGATCGCCGGTCAGCAGCGACATCTCTCCGAAGTACTCGCCCCTGTCGAGCGTCGCCACTTCGCTGCGTTCGGGCTCGACCACCACGCACATCCGTCCCGAGCACACGACGTACATCGAGTCGCCCGGCTCACCCTGACGGACGATGGCCTCGCCGTCGCCGTAGGTGCGCATGACGGTCGCTTCCGCGAGTCCGGCGCGCTGCTCGCCGGTCAGTGTCCCGAAGAGATCGACGGACGCCAGCACACGCTCCCGCTCCTGTTGCAGCGCCGTGCGATCGGGCCCGGGCAGCCCGCCCGAGTACTCGACCTGGATCGGATACGGGATCTCGATGCCACGGCGCGCGAAGGCGTAGTGAATGCCCATGCGCACCTGATCGCGCGCCTCCTCGTCCAGTTCGGAGTCGCTGATCCAGAAGCGGACCTGATAGTTCATGCTCCAGTCCGCGAAGCCGACCAGCAGCACGTCGGGGAACGGTGTGCTGAGCGCGAGCGGCGCCTGTGCCACCGCTTCGAGCATGGCCTTCTTCACGAGGGGCGGCGACGCCTGGTAGCTTACGCCCACCTCCAGATCCACGCGCGTGGCCACGGCCGGCTCCGAATAATTGAGGATCGCCTCCTTGCCGACGATGTTGTTGGGCACGATGATGAAATTGCCCGCCTTGGTGCGAAGCTTCGTGGCGCGCCAGGTCACCTCCATGACGCGCCCTTCGAAATCGCCCACCTTGATCCAGTGCCCGAGCGTGAACGGACGCTCGCTTTGAATCGCCAGTCCCGCGAAGGCATTCCCGAGCGTGTCCTGCAGCGCGAAGCCCACCACGACGGCGCCGACGGCCGATGTGGTCAGCAGCTGTTCCTTGAAGACGAACGTCGCTACGATGAGCAGCAGCCCGATGACGATGGCGTCCTGCACGATGGCGGGGAAGCCCTCCCGCACGCGGTCGGTTCTGAGGGGATTGATCAGCGCGAGGACGATCAGGTTGATGATCGCGGCGGTCAGCGCCAGCCGTTCGAAGGCGCGTACCGGCGAGGCGAGATCCGAGGCGGCATCCGGCCCCGCGAGATCGGGCCGCACGGCAAAGACCACCTGCACGAGCACGTAGGCCACGAGCAGAACGATCGAAAGTTTGAGCTTCCGCCTGACGATACGGTTGAGGGTGAACGTCCAGACGAGGAGCGTCGCGGCAAGTGCCGCGACGCCCATCAGGAGGTGCGCAGGATAGTGAGGCATGCTCGAGGCCCGACCGGAGGTCAGGCCGTCAGGCGATGCCCTTCTTGAACTCGGCGATCTCGGCCGCCGTGATGGTGACGCGCACGGGCGTCTTGTTGCTGCCGCCGGGCGCGTTGGTGTCGGGCACGCCCATGCGGCCGCCGGCCGACGCGCTCGCCTGCGTTGACTCCGCCTGCTTGCCGCCCGTCAGCGAGCTGGCGATCTTGCCGATGCCGAAGCCACGTTTTTTCGGTGGCTCTTCTTTCTTGGGTTCTTCCTTTGCCGGCTCGGCCGGCTTCGAGCTGCCGCCGCCGGCCACGCCGCGCGTGCCTTCCTCGACCGGCGTGATGGCGCTGGCCGGTTTGGCGTCGAACGTGATGATGCTGGCATACCGCGTCTGACCGGTGGCCGTCGACGTCAGCTTGTCGTTCCTGATCGTCGACGCCAGCGTGTTCAGCCGATCCTTCATCATCGGGTGCGAGGCGAAGAGCCCGTTCGGCTCCTTCGCGCTCTTGTTGCGCTCGGAGAGCTGCGTCAGGAATTCGGCGAGGCCCTGAGGCGAGTAGCCCACCTGGTGGGCGAGGCTCACGCCCACCTTGTCCGATTCCGTTTCGTCGCCGCGATCGAACTTGTTCTCGAAAATCATGTCGTAGCTGGCGTCGCTCAGCCTGTTGAGCACCGCGCCGCTCAGCCCGCCGCGCGCCGATGCGGCCGCGTCGGTGCCGGCGTCGACGATCTTCGCGTTCCTGATCGCGTTTATTGTGTGCTTCTTGGTGATGTGCGTAATCTCGTGGCCGAGCACGCCCGCCAGCTGCGCTTCGGTCTTGAACAGGCCGAGCGCGCCTTTCGTGATGTAGATCAGGCCGCCCGGCGCCGCGTACGCATTGACGCCTTCGGTGTCGAGCACCACGAACTTCCAGTCGAGATTCGGCCGCGAGCTGGCCTGCGCCAGCACCGTGCCGACCAGCGTCACGTACTTCGCGACCGCGGCATCCTGATAGACGCCGAAGCGGTCGACCAGTTTCGCGCCCACCGACTCGCCGATTGCGCGTTCGGCCTCGTCGTTGATGTTCAGATCGGCGACCTTCTTGGCCGTTTCCGCGCCGCGTCTGAGTCTGTCGAGCTGCGCCTCCGCGCTCGTGGCGGCCGCGAGCAGCAGGAGGCCGGCCGTCAACACTGTGTATGTCATGACTGTGCTTCCTCGTGTGCCGCCTGTAACGGCGACGGGACGATCACCTCGAAGATCGCAACCGCGCGCGTCTTGCCCTTGACGACGACGTCGCCGAGGGGCCGGATCTCGACACCGCCATGCAGGAGGGCGCGCGTTGCGTCGCTAATAATAATCCGGGTTCGATAGTCTTTGTTCAGCGATTCCAGGCGGGCGCCCAGGTTCACATTGTCGCCAATCACGGTGTAGCTCATGATGTCCGAGGAGCCGATATTGCCGGCAATCATGGGCCCGGAATTGACGCCAATCCCGATATCCAGCTGCGTGCGGCCTTCCGCGGCCCACTTACGGTTCAGCTCGCCCAGCTCCTTCACCATCTCCACGGCCGCTTCGACGGCATGCTCCGCATGCTGCGGGTCGTCGAGCGGCGCGCCGAAGAGCGCCATCACCATGTCGCCGACGAATTTGTCGACGGTGCCCTGGCGGCGGAAGACGATGGCCACCATCCGCGAGAAATACTCGTTCAACTGCGCCACGAGCGCCTCGGGCTCCCCTTTCTCGGTCACCGTCGTGAAGCCGCGGATGTCGGAGAAGAGCACCGACATGTCGCGCCGTTTGCCGCCAAGCTGCGCGAGCTCGGGATTGGCAATCAGCTGCGCATAGACGTCGCGCGACACGTAACGCCCGAACAGCTTCTTCACCGCACGCTTTTCGGCGCCTTCGACGAAATATTGGTAGGCGGTGCCGGCAAACAGCGCCACGGCGCCCGCCATGAGTGGCTGCGACATGTTCAGCCACACGCCGCTTCGAAACAGGGACAGACTCAGCCAGAGCCATCCCGCCGTGAGCAGCACCGCCCCGGCGGCCGCCGTCCAATACGAAAGCATGGTCGCCATCAGGCCGATCACGATCGCGATCGCAAGCGTGCCGAGCACGCGTGTCGTCTCCGGCGCCGGGCGGATGAAGCGGTTCGAGAGGATGCTGTCGGCCATGCTGGCGTGCAGCTGAATGCCGGGCATCACGCCTTCACCAAACGGCGTGGTGAAGACGTCGAGCAGGCCGGATGCCGTCAGGCCGATGAACACAACCTTGTCTTTGAACACCGCCGGATCGAGCACCGGCGCCTGTCCCGCATTCAACTGCTCCTGCGAGACGAGCAGGTCGCGTATCTCGTACGACGTGTACGGCCGCGCGCCGTTCACAATCGCCGGCGCCCTGTAGTTGATCAGCATCGTGAGCTGCTCGTGCGACCGCGACGCATCGTCCCAGTCGGGCACACGCTCCGACACGAGCGGGATGAGGCGATCGCGGACGCGGATCGCGCGCCCGTCGAGCGTGACCTCCTCGGGCCGGATACCTTCAGCCGTCAGCGCCGCGGCCACGCCGAGCGACGGAACGTAGCGGCCGCCGATCCGGATGAACGGCAGCATCCTGCGCGCGGGGCCGTCCCTGTCAGGGTGAAGCAGGTTGTGGCCGAGTGCGGCGGCCTGCGCGAGGCCGGGTATCGGGGGAACCAGCTGCGGACGCTCTTCGATCGCCGGGCCAAGCCGGTACGGCGGGCTCGTCCACGCACTCTCGCGCTCGGCGGAGCCGCCGACGACGCCGAGATGGACGGCGCCGGCGAGCATGATGATGCGGGGCGTGTTCCTGACCGATTCGACGAGCGCCGCGTCCGACTCGGCGCCGGTCCATCTGGCGTCGCCGCCGTAGGGCACGCCCTCGCTGAGGTCGGGCTCGGCGATGTGCAGGTCGACGGCGATCGCCCTGGGCGAGCCGCGCTTCAGGAAATCGATCGCGTCGGCGAGCACGACGCGGGGCCACGGCCACCGGCCGCCGACCTGGGCGACGGCGCGGATGCTCTCGTCGTTGATTTCAACCAGGACGATGTCCTGGCGCACGGCCGCGGGATCGGCCGTGCGACGGACGCGCCAGTCGTAGGTTTTCAGCTCCGGGAGACCGAGAAGGCCGGCCCAGCCGAGGCCGAGCACGAAGGCCGCGGCCGTGAGACCAAGCAGGACACCGGCGACAACTTTCCTCAGCACCGGTGTTACCAGCCGTAGCGTTCCCAGAACGAGCGCAGCATGGCGAGCACGCCCCGCGTGTCGTCGACGGCGGGACGCGGCGGATCGTTCGTCACGGTGTACACCCGGCCCGAGCGCATGAAGAGCTTCTCGGCTTCGGCCTTGTTGAACGGCCGCGCGCCGCGGCGGCCGAAGACGGCGATCTGATTGCCGCTCTCGTCCACGGCGCGATCGCGGTCGATCCCTTCCGACACCATCAGCGCGCCGCCGTGAATCGGGTACGAGGCAATGAGTACGGGCGTCGGCCGCGGGCTGAAGCCGTAATGGTTCTCGTTCGTCTCCGGCGAGAACAGCTGCACCACCCGCAGGCCGTTGTGGCCGTCGGCGACGTAGGCGAACAGGCTCGCGTTGGTCATGCCCACCTTCACGTCGTTCGTGTCATCCAGCTCGCCTCCGGCGTTGAACTGCTGGTCGAGCACCGGCTGCTCCGGCTTGCCGATGTTCACGATGCCGAGGCCGTCATGCCCGGCCGCCACGTACGCGTAGGTGCGCGCGAGATAGATGTTGCGCGCGTCCTTGAACGGCACGCGCGCGCCGCGCACAACCGCCGGCTGCGCCAGCGACGTGACGTCCAGCACCTTCAACCCGTCACGGTCCACGACGAAGGCATAGCGGAACTGGACGGCGATGCCGCGGGGTTCGATCAGATCCGGCGCGCCGATGGTCGCCGTCACCTTCGGCTCCAGCGGATTCTCGAGACTCACGACGACAAGCGCCTTGTCCGTGAGGATGTACGCGTACGTGCCGGCGATCGTGATCCGCCGCGCTCCGGTCAGCACACCGCCCGGATTGAATGTCACCGCGCGATCCAGGAAGTTGTTCGACGGGTTGCCGTCGAGCAGCGTGCCGACGCCAAGCATGTTGCGGCTCTTCGGATCGCGGTTGCCGACGACGATGAGGCCTTCCTCGCGGTCGGCGACATAGAGGAAGCCGTACATCAGGTGGATCGGCCCCTCTTCGTTCTCGGGGACGCGCGTGCGCAGCGGGTCGACCCCGAGCGTCGTCGGCGTGGCCACCGCGGTCGCGTCCTTCGTCTTCACGAACAGGCGCTGGCCGAGCGGCGACACCGGCGCCGTCACGATGCGCTCGCTGAAATCCTTGTTGTCGATGTTCGCGACGTCATAGACGCGGAAGCCGCCCGGCCCGAGCGCCGCGTACACGTACTCGCCGCGGTGCTGCACGTCGAGCACGTTTTCGCCGGGATGGTGGTGCGCCTGGGCGAGCGTGCGGCCGCCGGCGACATGTTTGCGGTAGGCCGACGGATAGGCGAGCCTGTGCAGATCGCTGCCGATGATCGCCGACGGTTCATCGCGCTCCGCTACGGTCACGCCCTCGAACCCGGTCTTCCCGGCCGCCACCCAGACGTTGTGGCCGAGGAAGTTCATGAAGTTCGTGCCCTGCAGCAGCAGGTTCGCCATCCAGGCGTTGTTGTCGCCGGCGGCTGAGACGTGGCAGTCGGTGCACCGCTTGGTCTCGGTCGTGCGCACCGTGTGCGGCACGAACGTGCTGAACGCCTGGCCGCTGAAGCCTTCGGCCGAGATCGTCTGCTGCTGATAGTAGAGCCACGATCGCGTCTGGCTCTGCGAGCTCACGAGCACGGCGCACGCCGACCGCACGGGCGCAATCCGGTTGCCGGTGACGGTGCCATCCTTGCCGAGGAAGAACGAATCGTCGCGCAGCACCTGGAAGTTGTACGACGTCCAGTTGCGCGTCTCGAGCCCCTCGTTGTGGAGCATCGGCGTCTTGCGGTTCGCGCTCATCGACAGGTGGCAGCCGAAACAGGTCGGCGTCCACGAGGTGTGGCACGCAAAGCACGTCATCTTCTCGTTGGCGTGCGCGAGCGTGTCGGGCGCCGTCGCCGTGCCCCAGGTGCGGCCGTCCTTCTGGATGGTCTTCGCGAGCGTCGCCTGTTCGTTGTACGTCGCGCGGCCGGGCGTGACGGCGTCGACGACCTGGCGGATCTCCCACGTCAGGTCCTTGTCCATCATCGAGCGCTGAAAGAGCCGGTCGCCTTCCCAGAAGAACCGCCGCTCGCGGAACGGCGTCCGCAGCGCGAGCAGCGTCGTCCCGCCGCCGGCCGGCGCCGCGGGGCCGCTCGTCATCAGCGTCGGGCGCTTTGCCGCCGTGCCGTGGCAGTCGACGCAGTCGATCTCGACGGCGTTGCGCGTCTCGCCGTACAGCTTGCCGTTGCCGTGGTTGTCCTGGCCGAAGTGGCAGTCGACGCACTGCATCCCTTTTTCGAGATGGATGTCCTTGAGGTGCACCGCCTTGCCGAATTTCTCCGGATCGTCATAGGGCACGACGTTGCCGCGCCGGTCGAGCAGGTTGCCTTCCCGATCGCGCTTGAACACCGCGCGATACACCCAGCCGTGGCCGTGGAAGT
Organism: Vicinamibacterales bacterium; assembly: GCA_035512575.1. Classification (GTDB taxonomy): domain Bacteria; phylum Acidobacteriota; class Vicinamibacteria; order Vicinamibacterales; family SCN-69-37; genus JALYRV01. Next base: position 44,889 of record DATKDT010000084.1, read on the forward strand.
CCGCGAACTGCGTGTGCTGCAGCTGGCGGTTGAACTCGGGCGTGCCGGTCTTCGCGAGAAACTCGACGTCGCCCCACAGCCCGCGCTCGGCGGCCGCCTCGGGGTTGCGCGCGCGGATCTCCGCGCGCTCGCGCTCGCTGCGATTCACCTCGTGCGCCGGATACATCACCTTGCCGTCGGTTTCGTTGTCCCACCACGTATAGCCGTAGTACGTGGTCACCATGTTCGTGCCCGGATGCATGTGGCAGGTCATGCACTGGCTCGACGGGATCGATCGGGTGAACGTGTGCTTGATCGGATGTCCCGGTTCGTCGCGGTTGATGGTCGGATCGCTGGTCGCCGAGCGGCCCGCGTTGCCGAACGGCGCGTACTGCGCCGAGTGCACCGGCGACCGGTCGTTCGCGTAGACGACATGGCAGGCCGTGCAGCCGCTGCCGCGATAGTCGCCCGGCTGATCGTTGGTGCCGGGAAACGACAGCAGCGGATCGAGCAGCCGCGTCTTCTGCAGGCCGAGGAAGACGGGATCGGTGCGGAGCAGCGTGCCGAAGCCGCGATCGCTCAGCCTGGCATCGGGACGGCCCGGCTCCTCGAGCCGCGTCGGGTTGCCGATCTCGGGCCGCTTGAAGCCGCCGCGCTCGAACACCCGCAGGACGTTGCCCGGCTGCATCACTTCCCACCGCGGCAGCGGCTCGAGATAGGGGAGCACCCCTTTGGTCCGCGTTTCCTCGGCCGTCGGCGGCGGAAAGCTTTGCAGCCGCTGCGGCATGCCATCCGGTGCGTAGCTCTCGCCGTAGCGCGGGTCCTTGAACGGCACCGAACCGTTGTTGTAGAGCGCCGCGCCCCACAGCATCGCGCCGTGCGTCATCATGCTCGTGCGCACGTTCATGACTTCGGCCGCATGACAGGTTCCGCAGGTGCGATCCGCGACACGCAGATCCCCTGGATTGATGAAGCGGATGTATTCTTGCGATTCGCGCAGCCACTCGGTATACGCGCGCACGGGATTGGCGGAGCTCTTCGCAAACGCGGCAACGGTCGCCGTCGGATGCGCCTGCTGCTTCGCCTTCTCGTAGGCGGCCGAGCCCGCTGCCGCGCCTGCCGCGACCGCGATGGCCGGGTTGCCGCCATGGCAGTCGGCGCACCCAATCGTGACCGTGCCGCCCGGATGCATCGACGCCTCGTCAACGTTCGTGTGGCACGTGATGCAGCCGGCGCTTTGTGCGTCGGGAACGGCGCTGAGCGCGTCAGGCGCAGCAGGCGTCTGCGCGGCCTGCACCACCGGTGAGGAGAATTCGGAACGGACGGACATGAGGCTCGAGACGGCGAAGATCGCCGCCGCGACACCCACCGCGCGCATGCCCCCGAGCCGCATCAGAAGACGAGCCTCGCGTTGAGAAACGTCGAGAACAGATGGCCGCGATCGTAGATGTCTTTCAGCCCCTGCCCGAGTTTCATGGCCGCGATGCCTCCGACGATGACGATGTTATCGCTCAAAGGGGGGCGGAATTGAAAGCCCATCCCGTAGTCGAGGCCGATGGTCGGCCGGATGTCACCCTGGAAGAGCAGCGCCTCGATGGAATCGGTGTGCGCGAACCGCAGGAAGCTGGTGTTCGCAAAGGCGCGCAGCTTCGGCGTGAGCTCGACGTCGAGGCCGGCATTCACCAGCATCACGCCGGGGTTCACGAAGTTCGCCTGCCCCTCATCCTTGTTCGTGCGGAGCGTGGGGAGCAGGCTCACCGGCGACAGCAGGCCCGTGCCCGTCTGCGCAAGCCGCAGGCCCTGACGGTTCCAGAGACTGAACGGCCCGCCCGCGAAGACGGGAATATCCACGATGGCGTCGAACCCGGATCCCTCGTCATCGCCGGGATCGGCATCGCCGGTCGCATAGAAGAACGCGCCCTTGATCCGCAGCCAGTCCTTGTCGATCGACACTTCGGCGGCCGCCATCCGCGCGTTGATGTCCACCCGCTGCGCCGCGATCGGATTCACCGTCTCGTGTCCCAGTGCCTGATAGAACGCATGGCTGATGTTCCAGCGGCCCAGGTGTCCGTTCCCCGCCCACCCGAGATAGTAGGCATGCACCCTGTTCTCAACGATGACGCCGATCGGCGCCGGCCGAACGAGAAAGCCGTTGTGGTCGTAGTGCTGGCTTCCGTGATCGCGGTTGGCGTGGACGCTGAAAGACGCCGTGTACCCAGGCTTGATGAAGTCCTGGATGTAGACGTTGCCGATCCACACCTGCTGGCCGCGGCGCTTCCACTCGTTGAAGACGCTGTTGGTTTCCTTCTCGAGCAGATCGAACGCCGCGACGTTGAACTCGATGCGGCTCGACGCGAGCGTGCCGAAGACCCTGATGCCCGGCGCCTCGAGCACCGAGACGAAGCCCCGGAAATCGCTGCTGAACTCCTGGATGCCCGCGCGCACCGAGACGAAGTCGTAGTGGCTGCTCAGGTCCGCGAGCTTGACCTCGCCAAAGGCTTCCTGCAGCCCGATGTGCGATGACAGGCGGTTCGAGCGCCGGCGCACGTCGAAGTTGACCGCGCCGTACTCCGCGGTGTTGAGGAAGTTCAGGCTGAAGGCCGGCTGGACGCGGAGACGCCAGTCGACCGGGCGATAGGCGGTGTCGCCGCGGAACAGATCGATCGACGTGCGCACGACCGTCACCGGGAAGTACTGTCCGCCGCGGCCGAAAAAATCCTGGCTGCCCGGCCGTTTGGCCGACACGCCGCTGGGCGTGGGGAGATTGCGCCCCTCGAGCAGCGTGTCGCTCACGCCGAGCAACGTCAGGAACGTGCGGTTGCCGATGATCGGGCGGTCTCCCTTGAGGACATTGGTGTTGTAGGGGTCCCACCAGCGGCCGCTGACGTACGGGTAGTCGCCGCCGATCCCATACCGATCCCAGTCCGGCATCGTCAGGTTCCAGCGATCCGGAATCGGCATGAACACCTTCTCGCCGGCCGGCAGCGGCACCGCTTCGCCGGTTGACGGCGTGCGCGGGCGCACGACGCGGCCGTAGGGCAGCGCCGGCTCTGGCGGCGGGGCGTCTGCGGCCGGCGCGGCGATGCGCCGCAACACGAGCTCGGTCGTGACGAGTTCCGACCGGCCGAGCCGCAAGTCCGCGCGCGTGAGCGGCTCGAAGCCGTCGGCAGTGACCGTGAGCGTGTAGTCGCCGGCGGGAACGTCGAGGAAGCGGAAGATGCCGTCAGCCGATGTCAGCGCGCGGCGCGTGCCGGGAAAGGCGACGGGGCGCCCCGAGGCGGCGCGCTGCCGGATCTCGACCGTCGCGCCCGGCACCGCGCGGCCGTCCTCCGCGCGGACGATGCCATGGATCGACGCCGCGCGCGCGGCCTGCCCGGGAATCGTCTGCGCGACCGACGGCGCGGCCACGAGCAGGACCGCCAGCACGGCTGCAGCTATCGGCGCCATTCGTCGATGAGATTGGCCACCAGGCCGGTCCAGCCTGTCTGGTGATTCGCGCCGAGTCCCGCGCCGTTGTCGCCGTGGAAGTATTCGTTGAACAGCAGCAGATCCCGCCAGTGCGGATCCTGCTGGAAGCGCTCGGTGCCGCCGTAAATCCGGCGGCGTCCATCGCTGCCGCGCGTGAAGAGCCCGATCATGCGATCGGCCGTCTCCCGCGCCATGTCGGCAGGCGTGAGCGGCGCGCCCGCGCCGGCCGGCGTCGACACGGCGAACTCGGGGCCGAACGCCTCGCCGAATTTCACGAACGACTCGATCAGCAGGAACGAGGTCGGGAACCACACGGGTCCGCGCCAGTTGGAGTTGCCACCCTTGATCTTCACGTCCGCTTCCGCGGGCTCGTAGCGCACGGTGCCGCTGCCGAAACTGAACGGGTGGTGCTCGTGATGCTTCGACAGCGAGCGGATGCCGCCCGGCGACAGAAATTCGTTCTCGTCCCAGACATGCTGCAGCAGGCGCTCGAGCTGATGACGGTCGACGATCGAGAGCACATCGCGCCGCTCGCCGTCCCGCGTTTCGATGAAGCAGGCCTGGCCCACCAGATCGGGACGGTTCCTGATGAACCAGTGCACGTCGTTGAGGAAGTTCGGCAGGTTCCGGAGCTTCGACTCTTCGAGCACGTCAATCGCGAACAGCGGGATCAGGCCGACCAGCGATCGCACCTCGAACTTGTGGAACGAGCCGTCCTGATAGCGCAGCACGTCATAGAAGAAGCCGTCTTCCTCGTCCCACAGCTGGTAGTCGCGGCCGCCCATCTTCTTCATCGCGCCGCCGATGTAGATGAAGTGCTGGAAGAACTTCGTCGCCATGCCTTCGTACACGCGGTTGTGCTCTGCGAGCTCCAGCGCAATCCGCATCATGTGCAGGCAGAAGAAGCCCATCCACCCGGTCGCGTCCGACTGCTCGAGAATCGCCCCGTTGGGCAGCTTCTCGCTGCGATCGACGACCGTGATGTTGTCGAGGCCGAGAAAGCCGCCCTCGAAGACGTTCATGCCCTGGCTGTCGACCTTGTTCACCCACCAGGCGAAGTTGATCAGCAGTTTCTGGAAGCACTTCTCGAGGAAGACCGTGTCCCCCTTCCCGGTGCGCGCCTTCTCGATGTTGTAGACGCGCCAGCAGCCCCACGCGTGCACGGGAGGGTTGAGATCGGAGAACTCCCACTCGTAGGCCGGGATCTGCCCGTTTGGATGCTGGAACTGCTCGAACAGCAGCACCCAGAGGTTCTCCTTCGCGAAGTGCGGATCGACCAGCGCGAGCGCGACGCAGTGGAAGGCGAGGTCCCACGCCGCGAACCACGGATACTCCCACTTGTCGGGCATCGAGAGGATCCGCATCGAGTTGAGATGGCGCCAGCTCGCGTTGCGGATGCGGCGCCGCGACGCCGGCGGCGGCATGGCCGGATTGTCGCCTTCCATCCACTGCGCGACATCGAAGAGATAGATCTGCTTCGTCCACAACATGCCGGCCAGCGCCTGCCGCTGCACCAGCTTCTCATCGTCGGTTGCGCGTGGAGGATGGATGGACGCGTAGAACGCGTCGGCCTCGGATCGGCGCTCGCGAACGATCGACTCGACGCGGCCGAGCGGATCGTCCATCGACGCCGGCGCAAGCCGCAGGTGCCACACCGTCGAGCCGCCCGCGGGCACCATGGCGCGATAGTGGAGGCAGGCCTTCGTGCCGACCTCGTCCGGGTTGACGGTCTCCTCGCCGTTCACGATGGCGCGATGGAAGGCATCCTTGGTGAAGCGGCTTGCGGACGTCGCGTCGCCGCCGAACACGGCCGCGCCGTTCGTTTCGTTGTCGGTGAAGAGGGCGCTGCCGTCAGCCGGTCCGTACAGATGGCGCCGGCCCAGCCGGTACTCGAACATCAGGTTCGACATCGGCGTCGTGCCCTGATCGTCGGCGGCAAGCGACTGAAACGTGCCGCCGCCCGCGCCGCGCGTGATGCGCGGCTGCGGCAGCCGTTCGGCCCCCCATCCCCAGGTGTTGCGGAACCACAGATGCGGGATGACGTGCAGCTCCGCGGCCTCGGGGCCGCGGTTGAAGGCTTCGATGCGGATGCAGATGTCTTCGGCGTCGGCCTTCGCGTACTCGATCACGATGTCGAAATACCGGTCGCCGTCGAAGACGCCGGTGTCGAGCAGCTCGAACTCCATCCCGGCGCCGCCGCGGCCGCGGTTCTCATCCAGCAGGCGCGCGTACGGAAATTCCGCGTGCGGATATTTGTAGAGCAGCTTCATGTAGCTGCCGGTCGGCGTCGCGTCGAGGTAGAAGTAGTACTCCTTGACGTCTTCCCCGCGGTTGCCCTCGCTCGAGGTCAGGCCGAACATCCGCTCTTTCAGGATCGGATCGCGCCCGTTCCAGAAGGCGGGCGCGCACACGAGCAGCTGATAGCGGTCCGAGAGCGCGGCGATGCCGTCTTCGCCCCAGCGGTAGGCCTTGCTGCGGGCTTTGTCGTGCGGCAGGAAGTTCCACGCGTCGCCGTTCGCGCTGTAGTCCTCGCGCACGGTGCCCCAGGCGCGCTCCGAGACGTAGCAGCCCCACTTGCGCCACGCGGGAACAGGGGGCACGAACGGTTCGGCAAGGCGTCGATGTTCGGCGGTCGGCATGGCGGACGGGTATTATGCGACAACCATGCGTGAACGCATGCTTATCTATGCCTGCGAGCTGCTCGGCACCGCCGTGATGCTGTTCCTGGGCGTCACGGCCGTGACCGTCATGTGGGGCGAGGGCTCGCCGGTGCCGGCCGTCGATCCGCCGGCCCTGCGCCGCCTGATCACGGGACTGCTCTTCGCGGGCGGCGCCACATTCGTCGTCTATTCGCCCCTCGGGCAGCGAAGCGGGGGGCACATCAATCCGGCGGTGACCCTCGCATTCTGGCGCCTCGGGAAATTTCCAGGCCGCGACGTGCTGCCCTACATCGCGGCGCAGCTGACCGGGGCGGTCGCGGGCGTGGCGCTTGCGGCTCTGGCCTGGGGCGACACCGCGCGCAGCGTCCGGCTTGCCCTGACCGCGCCCGGGGAAGGCTGGACGTGGATGGGCGCCCTCGCCGCTGAAGCCGCCGCGACCTTCGCGCTGGTCTTCCTGATCTTCGTGTGCGTCAACAAGCCGGCGCTCGCGGCGCGTACCGGCATCCTCGCCGGCAGCCTCGTGGCGGTGCTGGTCACCATCGAAGCGCCGATCTCGGGTACCAGCGTGAACCCCGCGCGCAGCCTCGCGCCGGCGCTGCTGGTGCCGGAGATGCGCGACCAGTGGATCTACCTCGCCGGCCCGATCGCCGGCGCGCTGCTCGCCGCCGTCGCCTATCGGCGGCGGTGGGGCGGCACCACCGTCTGCGCGAAGCTGTATCACACGGCCGCGTATCCGTGTCCCTTCGAGACCTGCGGCTACCGCATTGCAGGCGCGGGCGAGGTGATCATGACCGAGGGAGAAACCGGCGCCGAGGCCTATCTCGTCGAACGGGGCGAGCTGCGCGTGACGCGCGACGCCGCGCTGCTCGCGGAACTCGGGCCGGGCGCGTGGGTGGGCGAGATGAGCCTGCTGCTCGACGAACCGCGTTCCGCAACGGTCACGGCCATCACCGACGTGCAGCTTCGCCGCGTGACCAGAGACTCGTTCGGGCGCCTGCTCGCCGAGGATCCCGCACGCACCCAGGAGATGCTGCGGCAGCTTGCCGCGCGCGTGCGTGAATCCAATCGCCGGCTCGCGGGAGGGCGCTGATGCTGGTCCGCTTCTGGGGCGTGCGAGGGTCGGTGCCGTGGGCGACGCCGAGCGCGATCGGCCACGGCTGCAATACGCCCTGCATCGAGATCACCGACGAGCGCTCGGGCACCACCCTCATCCTCGACGCCGGCTCCGGCATCGTCGGCGTCGGCCTCGCGCTCGAAGGAGAGCCGCGCGAGCTGCCGATTCTGCTGACGCACTATCACTGGGACCACGTGCAGGGGCTCCCGTTTCTGGCCCAGTTGTATCAGCCCGGATGGAGTCCGAGAATTTTTGCGCCGAGATTCGAGTCCAGCGAACCCGACTGGGTCGAGACGATTTTCCGATCGCCCTTTTTCCCGGTGCCGGTCGATCGTCTGCCGAATCGACCGTCGGTCACGATCATCGGGCCCGGCGACGTGCCGATCGAGGGATTCCACATCACGGCCATCCCGCTGAATCATCCCGGCGGGTGCCTCGGGTACCGCGTGCGCGGCGCCGACGGGGATCTGGTCTACGCGACCGATCATGAATTCGGCAGCGCGCCGCATGACGAGGCGCTCGCGCACTTCGCGCGCGGCGCCGCCGCCATCATTCTCGACGCCCACTTCACGCCCGACGAGATCGGCGCGCATGCCGGCTGGGGCCACAGCGACTGGCGCACCTGCGCGGAGTTCGCCGGCGCGAACGGCATCGGCGCGCTCTGGCTCTTCCACCACAAGCCGGGACGCAGCGACGAGGAGCTGGTGGAGATCAGACGGGCGGCGCAGCAGGTCTTCGCGGCGACCGACACGGCGGGTGAGGGGCAGACGCTGCGGATCTGAGCGATAGGAGCGACGTGTCGGGGGTGACGGCAGCCGGTCAGGTCCGCGAGTGCAGCACGTACATCGGATACGTGCCGTAGGCTTTCGCGAGCGGCGTCTGACCCACGTAGAGGCACGCGAAGTCCTCCACCTGATTCGACGCGGCGAGCGCCGCAAACGCGCGGCTGCCGTACACCTGGCCTGGCGGCGTCACGGGTTCGATGCGGGCGGCGAGAGCGACGTGCGCGCCTAGATAATTCACCCGTCCCGTAACCGGGTCGCTGCACGCGTATGCCGGGCCCGCATGCACCGCGACCCGAAGGCTCAAGGTGTTCGGAAGTCCGTAGGCAGACCAATCGGTCGCTCCGAGCGCCTCACTCAGGCGGAGCGCGAATCGTCCGGTCTGCTGAACATCCCTGAACACCAGGTAGAGCCCATCCCCCCAGGTATTAGTCAGCAGGGGCTGCTCGCTCGCCGTGGCCAGCACGTCTGAGATGCGGCCCAGATAGTGCTTTACGAACCGCGGAATTTCTTCTTCGGTCAACTTACTGAACCCAGCGACGTCGGCAAACAAAATGCCGACGACCTGCGCATCGAAGCCGGACGCGTTTGCGTCCCGGCCGTCGCTGCCGGCATCCGCGCCAGCGGATGTGACACGGATCGGTGCACCTTGCTGTAGCGCGCGAAGATCCACGATCTCGACGCGGCGGTTCCGTTTGCGCCAGTACTCAACGGACGCGGCCGTGCCTCCTGCCCCGTCGCCGGGTCGGCCGTCCCACACCGCGAAGCACACCAGATCCGTCTCCAGCTCGCCGGCGCGGAGAGCCGCAAGCCCGTCGAGCAGGTGCAAGCCGTACTGGTAGGACATCGCGCCTCCCGGCATGCGCTGCTCGGAAGCCGTGACGACTTCCTTCGCGGATGCGAGCAGCGCTCGGTAGCGCGGTGCCCAGGCGGATGCCGCGGGGAAGTCCATCGAATCCCGTTCGAAATCCTCCGGGTTGTACGGCAGCACGATGTAAAGCTCCGCGCGCGGCTGGAGCGATTCCAGAAACAGAATGTCGCCGCCGGTGCCGGCGGAGGAATAACCGAAGCCGATATCGAAGCCGCGGAGCCGCTCGTCGACGGCGCGGCGGACCGCTTCTTCGAGCGCGGGGGGAAAACGAGGGGCCGGTCGCTCCGGTCGATCGATGCCATGTCCCGAAAAGAGGCCCACCGCCGGAATTGGAAAGCACGCGTCGAACGGCGCCACGTCCGCCTGCTGATAACGCAGGATCAACCGTGCGTTGCGGCGCGTAGACACGAGGTCGCTCACGCCCGGCGCCCCGCGCGCAACCGCCTCGCGGTACCACGCTGCGGCCGCGGGAAAATCGCGCAGGAGCAGTTCCGCTTCGCCGAGCGTGGCGAGCAGCCAGTACGTGTCAGGGCGAGGTCGCCCTTCGTTCCACGACGCACGACACTGGTCGCGCACAGTCCTGGCTAGCGCACGCGATTGTTCGTGATCGCCCAATAGCAGCGCCATCGTCGCCGCGTTGATGCCGCTCCAGTACCCACTGGAGCGACGGTGCGCTTCCAGATACCATTTCAACGCGTTGGCGAGGTGCTGGCGGCGGGCGGCCACGTCCGACGTCTCGGCCCAGAGATCCTTGTACGTCCTGGCCAGGGTCCCAATCGCCTCCTCGGCTACCTGTGCGTCGGCATGACCCTCCTCCACCAGCGTGCGGAGCAGTGGGTTGGCTTGGCGGCTTGCCCCGGTGCGGGCGAGTGCAAGGCCGAGCAACTGGCGCAGGCCGCGGTGGCCCGGGAACTCGCGCAACCCCCGCGCCACGAGGTCGTACGCGGCGAGCGGCTCGGCCTGCTTCAGGAGCGCCGTGGCGCCACGCTGGTATTCCTCGACGGACCTCATACGGCTGATGAACAACAATGTTATCGTTCTGGCGGTTTTCGCGGAAGGAGCCGAATGCGGCAGGATTTCGAGGGGGACGCGTTTATCAGTTACGCGCACCTCGACAACTTCGAGCTCATCGAGGGACACAAGGGGTGGGTGGCCAACCTGCACCGCGCGCTGGAGGTGCGCGTCGGCCAGCTGCTCGGCAAGTCGCCACACATCTGGCGCGACCCCAAACTCCAGGGCAACGACCTGTTCGGCGAAACGCTCATCGAGAAGCTGCACCGCGTGGCGGTCCTCGTCACGGTCGTATCCCCCCGCTACGTGAAATCCGAGTGGACGATTCGCGAGTTGAAGGAATTCTATGCGGCCGCGGAAGAACAAGGCGGCATTCGCGTCGGCGACAAAGCGCGCGTCTTCAAGGTGCTGAAGACGCCGGTGCCGCTCGAGAAGATGCCGCCCGAACTGCGCATGCTGCTCGGTTACGAGTTCTTCAAGGTGGAGCCGGAGACCGGCAAGATTCGCGAGCTCGATGACGTCTTCGGCCCCGATGCGCAGCGCGAGTTCTGGATCAAACTGGACGATTTGGCGCACGATCTGGTCGCGCTGCTCGAACAGATGTACGCGGGGGACACCGCGCTCAATCAACCTGGGCGCGGGCCTGCGGTTCTCACGCCCGCCGCCGCGATCGCCGGCAACCCCAAGGCCGCCAAGGGCGCGGTCTTCCTCGCCGAAACGACCAGCGACCAGCGTGAACCCCGCGAACTGCTTCGGCGCGATTTGCAACAGCACGGATACACGGTGCTGCCGGCCGAGCCGCTCCCCATGGTCGCCGAAGACGCCTCCACCGTTATTCGCGAAAGCCTCGCGCGTTGCTGCCTGTCGGTTCACCTGCTGGGCCGGTCTTACAGCGTGGTGCCCGAGGGCGGTCTGATATCGCTCATTGAATTGCAGCACGAGCTCGCCGCAGCGCGTGCCGAGGACGAGACGTTTCAACGGCTGCTGTGGGCGCCGCAGGGACAACAGGTCACCGACGAGCGCCAGGTGAACCTGATCGAACGCGTGCGCCGCGATCCGCGCATGCACGATCGCGCGGACCTCCTGGAAACGCCATTCGAGGATCTGCGGACCACGGTGCAGGAGTGGCTGACGCGCGAATCGAAGAGCGCGAAACCGGGGGACCCGTCGCTGCCCGCCGGGTCGGTCCCCCAGCTGTATTTCATTGCCGAACAGCGGGATGCGGAGCTCATTCACCCGTGGGCCGACGCGCTGTTCGAACAGCGCGTCGAGGTGATCCGCCCGTGGTTCGACGGCGATGAATCCGAGATTCGCGCCTATCACGAAGAGAATCTGACGCTCTGCGACGGCGTGCTGATCTTCTACGGAGCAGGGAACGAGCTGTGGCTGCAACGCAAGCTCCGCGAGCTGCAGAAGGCGGCGGGCTACGGCCGCGTGAAGCGACGTCCTGTGGTGGGCGTGTGCCTGATCGGGACACGTACGAGCGAGAAGGAACGGTTTCGGTCCCACGAAGCCGTTGTCATGCCGCAGTGGGACGGAGTGTCACTTCCTGCCTTGCAACCGTTCATCACGCAGCTGAAGGCGGATGCCCCTGTTTAACCCGTTTCCGGGGCTTCGCGCGTTCGAACCGGACGAAGATCATCTCTTTTTCGGACGCGAGAAAGAGATCGACGAGCTGCTCCGGCGCCTGCGCACGTCACGCTTCGTGGCGGTGGTCGGCACGTCCGGCAGCGGCAAGTCTTCATTAGTTCGTTCGGGAATGATCCCGTCGCTGGAGAGCGGCTTCATGGCAGGCGCCGGCTCGAGCTGGCGCATAGCCGTCTTGCGGCCGGGTGAAGATCCGATCGGCCACCTCGCCTCGGCGCTCGACGCAGCCCTCATCCGGGGTGGCGACCCGGAGCTCGTCGGAACCTCGCGCCTGCTGCTCGAAGTGACGCTTCGGCGCGGCACGCTTGGACTGGTGGACGCGGTCCGGCAGGCACGCCTTCCTGCCGGTGACAATGTTCTGCTCATCGTCGACCAGTTCGAGGAGCTGTTCCGGTTCCGCAACAGCCGGCAGATAGCCAACTCACGCGACGACGCGATTGCCTTCGTCAAGCTGTTGCTCGAAGCGGCCGCGCAGCAGGACCTGCCCATCTACGTCGTGCTGACCATGCGCTCCGATTTCATCGGGGACTGCATGGCCTTCCCGGGGTTGCCGGAGGCGGTCAACGACGGACTCTATCTGGTAGGGCGCATGCCGCGCGATAGCGTGCGTCTGGCGATCACGGGCCCGGTCGCTGTGGCGGGCGGCGCGATCGCGCCGCGGCTCGTCATCCGCATCCTCAACGCGCTCGGCGACGATAACGATCAATTGCCACTCGTGCAGCACGCGCTGATGCGCACGTGGGACCACTGGGCGGCCCGGCAGAGCGACGGACCAATCGACGTCGAGGACTACGAGGCAGTCGGGGCCGTTCAGGACGCGCTCTCGAAGCACGCGGAGGAGGCGTACGACGAAGCGTCGACCCACGGGTTTGCCAAGCTCGCCGAAGACATCTTCGAGGCGCTGACCGACACGTTCACCGATCCACGCGGCGTGCGACGGCCGACGGCCGTGCGCGAGCTGGCGGACATCACCGGGGCGGCCGAAGAAGATGTCATCCGCGTGGTGGAGATCTTTCGCAAGCCGGGCCGCACGTTCCTGATGCCACCCCCGACGATACCGCTGACCGGAAGCTCGATCGTAGACCTGTCGCACGAGAGCTTGATGCGGGGTTGGCGCCGGCTCATCGAGTGGGCGGAACAGGAGCGCGACGCCGCGGAGTTCTACACCCGGTTGTCGCAGGCTGCGGCGTGGTACGAGCGCGGATCCGCCGGGCTCTGGCGGAACCCGGAACTCGAGCTGGCGCAGCAGTGGAAGGCAGAGACGAAGCCGACCGCGGCGTGGGCCGGCCGATACGACTCCAGCTTCGAGCGCGCGCTCGCGTTTCTGGATACGAGCCTCGCAGAGCGCGAGCGGCTCGACGCCGAGCGGGAGCGCGAGCGCCGGACGAAACTGCGCCGAACGCAGCTGGTTGCGGGTGCGCTGGCGACCTTGCTGACCATCGCCGTCGTGCTGGGCACGTATGCCTGGAACGAGCGACGGCGCGCGCAACACAACCTGGATCTCGCGCGCCAGGCGGTAGACGAGTCATTGGCCGCTGCCGACCGCGACCCGTCGCAGATCGCGGCTGACACGCCTCAGGTACAAGAGCTGCGGCGCGAGCTTCTGTCGAGGGCAGAACGTTTTTACCTGGCGTTCCTCGATCAGGAACCGCGAAGCGAGCAATCGCGACGTGACGTCGCAATTGCGCATCTGCGGTTCGGCGACATCAACCGCATGCTGGAGAAGCGCGACGAGGCCGAACGCGAATACCGGCGCGCTATCGCGGGCCTGACGGCGCTCACCGCGGATAATCCGCGCAACGCGGGAGACCGCCGGGCGCTGGCCGGCGCCTACAACTCGCTGGGCGAGACACTGCGCCTCCAGGTGGGACGTGCCGACGACGCGGCTCCGGCGTATGACGCCGCACGTCAGATCCAGCAGGCGCTCGTACAGCAAGATCCCGGCGCCACGCACTATCGGGAGGAGCTCGCGCGCACGCTGTCGAATCGAGGCATCCTGCGGTCAAGTGACGATGGTCGCTCGGCGGAGAGCGATTTTCGCGAATCCATGCGCCTGCTCGAACCGCTCACGGCCGGCAGCCAGCGCGCCCTCCAGGAGATCGGACGCGTTGCCAACAACCTTGCCGCCATGCTCGACAGCGCCGGCGCAGCCGAGGCGCGGGCGTTCTACGAACGCGCGGTCGCCGGTCACGAACGGCTCGTGCAGCGGTCGCCCGACAACCGGGAGTACCAGCTGGAGCTGGCCACCTTCTGCAACAATCTCGCGGTGTTCCTTCACGATCGCGGCGAACGCGCGGCGGCGAACGCGCGCTCCCGTCAGGCGGTGGCACTCATGACCGGACTTGCGCGGCCGGCGCCGTCACTCGCCATCGAGCGCGCCGATGCATACACGCTGCAGGGCATGATCCTGCAGGCGGAGAACATCGCGGCAGCGGCGCGCGCCTATGAAGACGCACTCCAGTTGTTCGCGGAGATCGAGGGCGCGCCGGGCGTGCTGGGCCTGCCGGCGTTCCACAGGCGATTCGGTGATCTTCTGGTAAACTTGGCCGCTCTTTCGAGTGAGTCTTCACCTGTTGGTCGCAGGGTGCTGCTGCGTGCACTCGATCAGTACGTCGCGCTCGCCACGCGCGCGGCGGCATCGGGAGCAGAGTCCGAACGGCGCGCCGTGCTGGACACACTCGCACGGGTCGCTCCGGACCTCGGCGATCGCGACCGCCGGCGCCTGCTTGCGCTTCAGGAGCAACTCCGCCTCACGATGGAGGGTCGCGGCCCGTCATCCGGAAAGTAGTCTCGCTGCTTAAGGGAGGTCAGGTTGATAACACGTGCCCTGCTGATGACTCTTCTACTGCTGCCGTCCGCTGCAGTCGCACAGGAATCCACGTCAACGGCGCCAGTGGCGCCCGACTCCGGCGGTCCGGCATCGCAGCTCACGCTGTCACTGGCCGGCGACAACTCCACGCTTCTGACCCCGCAGCGGGAGGCATCGCGGCAACCGGCACCCCGTGAGCGACGGCGGCGCCGACCGTCCATGGTCGGATACATCGAGAACGCCAGCATTGAATCGCAGGTGCGCTTCCGGTTCGATGCGGGCTTCGGCAACAGCGTCCCTGATCGCGCGGAGTTCTTCTACGCCAAGTGCGGCTGCTATCAGCTCGACCCCGAGCCGTTCTTCGATCCCGAAGCGTCGGGGCCAGGGCCGGGTGTGCCGATAGAGCTCAATTTCCAGCAGTTTTACGCTTTCGGAGAGTACGCGCGCAGCGATCGGTTCTCGGCGTTTGCCGAACTGCCGTTTCGCGCCATTCAGCCACAGGGATTCCTCGACTTCGGGCCGGCATACGCCCCTTGGCCAGACCAGTCCGGTTTTGCCGACATCCGGTTCGGTGCCAAGGCCGGACTGTACCGCGGCGACAACGGCGCCATCACATTACAGGTGCGCGCCTCGGCTCCGACCGGCGACGCGCAGAAGGGCGCCAGCTCCGATCTCTGGAGCATCGAACCGGCCGTGCTCTTCAGCGGCCGCCTCGCGGAGCGTGTCGGGTTCGAAGCACAGGCCGGACTATGGCATCCGTTCGGTGGATCGAATCCGGTCCCTGGCGATGACGACGATCACTTTTCAGGCGATGTCTTGTTCTATGGCGTCGGGCCGAGCTTCGATGTGATCAGCAGTGACCGCTCGAGTCTCGCCGCCGTCGTCGAGCTCGTGGGCTGGCGAGTCATCAACGGTCAGCAGACCGCGTGCACGATCGATGGAACCTGCACCTTCGACGCAAACGGGGTGAACATCGCGAACCTCAAGCTGGGCGCGCGCGCGACTATTGCCGATCGCCATTCGATTTACGCCGGGTACGGCTGGGCGCTGACCGACGAGCAGTGGTACGCGAAAATACTTCGCGTGGAGTATCGACTGATGTTCCGGTAGGAGCACGGGCGGCGCCGCGGTCTACCGCCGCGGAATCTCGGGTACGCGCGGCAGTTTCAGATAGGGCATGCGCACGGCACGGCCGTGCGCATCGCGCATCACGCTGTTGTCCACACGCAGGGCGGCAGGCGGATGGAACTGTTCGACGCCGTCGCCACTGACGCCAAAGCCTCCAATCAACCGGCCGCCGCGATACAGCGGCACGCTGCCGGGGAACCACACGATCCCGCTCTGATTCAGGTACGCGCGATTGCCGCCGCGGCTCTGGCCCGGACCTTCCGTACACGGATTGACGGTGTCATAAACGAACAGATCGAAGAACGGTCCGGGCTTCGGCTCCTCGTCATGCAGCTGTTTCTCGAGATCGACACCGGGCGGGAACAGCGGCTGGCCGCCGAAGCTCAGCGTGCGCGCCGTCACGGCCCACCCCTGGCCGGCCGGCGGTTCCGGCTCCCACCGATAGCGCTCGTGCGGATTCGTTTCGGCGAAGCGGCGCAGCACCTCGTATCCCTCGCGCGTGCTGAAGTAATACGCATTGCGCGCCTTGGTCATCGCGACGTCCGACGAAAACACCGTGCCGTCCGGCATGCGATACAGCGCGAGGATTTCCCCATCCCCATCCGAGATGCCCATCGTCATGCGTGCCGGCTGGTTGAACGGCAGGCGAATCATCGCGCGCGTGCGCAGCGACACGTCGACGGCCCGCGCGACGATCTGCCGGACCTCCGCTTCGGTGAGTCCGCCAGGGCGCGCGCTCGCGCGCGGGCCGATCAGGTAGTGCTCGGGCGCCTGCAGGCCATCGCGAGGCTCCACGATGAAGCGGCCGGACGAGAAGGTGCCAGGCGACGCTCCCGCGGGACGGAAGCGAAGCGCCTGGCGGATGCACGGGATTGACGTGCAGCCGCCGAAAAACGGCAGCCGGAGACCGTCGATGAAGACCGCGCCGGGCGCGCCGAGCGGCTCCGAGAAATCGAGGCCGCGGCCGGCGCCCGCCGCCGCCGCGGTCGCGGCATACTCCGCGAACTCCGGCCACAAGCCGGGGCGCAGCGACGAGGAGCTCGTAGGCATCAGGCACGCCGCGCAGCGCGTCTTCGCGGCCACCGACACGGCCAGCGAAGGACAGGCGCTGCGGCTATAATACGGCCGCTTCCGGGGGAGGGATCTATGCTCAAGCCAGCGGTCGTGTCGGTAGCGGTGCTCGTCGGCGGCGCGTTGCTCGCCGTTCCCGTCCGCACAGCTGATCATCGAGACGCGCCGGCGATCAGCGAGGATGGCCGCGCCGACCTGCTCGACGTGTTCGGCTTCGTCAACCCGAACAACGGCAATATCGTGTTCGCCGCCACGGTGAACCCCTTCTCCATCGGCGGCGCGATCCAGGTGGCGTTCGGGCCGGACGTGCTCTACGAGTTCAAGATCGACAACACCGGCGACAACGTCGAGGACCTCGTCATTCAGGCGACGTTCTCCCCCACGGTGCCCGGCCCGCAGACGTTCACGATTCGCGGACCGGCGAAACCGCGGGCGCTCGGCACGACGAGCCTGCGCCTGGACACCGCCCCCTCGGCTGCCGGCCCCGCGACAGGCGTGGTCGTCAGCGGCGGCGGCCCGATCCTCAAGGCGTTCGCCGGGTTGCGCGACGATCCCTTTTTCATCGATCTCATCTGGGTCCTGCGGCTCATCGGCGCGGCGCCCGGCGGTCCGCTGACGCGCGCGCCCGGCATCGACTTCTTCGCGTCGCTGAACTGTTCGATCCTCGCGATCGAGGTGCCGCCGTCCGTCCTGCGCGGTTCCACCGGCAACGTCATCCGGTTCTGGGCGTCCACGAGCCGCGCGCGGACGACGACGCGGTCGGCGTCGGCGTATCTTGCCGACAGCCACACCGGCTCCTTCATCCAGATCGACCGGACGGCGCTGCCGGCAATCAACACCGTGTTGATTCCGGCCAGGCTGAAGGACGCGTTCAACCGGGCCGCACCCGTCCAGGACGCGATCTTCCGCGACGCCGCGATCGCCAGCCTGTTCGCGATCAACGGCGATCGCACCTACTCGCAGTCGCTCGTCGACGCCGTGCTGCTGCCGGATGTCGCGACGCTCGATCTCACCAGACCCGGAGGGTTCCTCAACGGCCGCCGTCCCGACGACGACGTGATCGACATCCTGCTGCAGGCGGCGAGCCGCAATGCCGTGGTGGGCGACCGCGTCGATGCGAACGACGTGCCCTATCTGAACGACTTTCCGTTCTTCGCGCCGCCGCACGGCCCGGAAGCGCCGATCCCGGGGCGCAATCGCGTCGCGCACGGCGATGCGGGCCTCGGCGCCGAGATCGCCTTCCTCGAAGCGCGTGTCGCCCGCGACGCCGCCGACGCGGTCACGCCGACCCGGCTCGGTCAGGCCTACCTGCGGCGCGCACGGGAAGCCGGGCAGTTCACCGACTATGTGAAAGCGGAAACCGTGTTCCGGCTGGCGCTCGCGCGTTCGCCGGAACACCCCGGGGCGCTCACCGGACTCGCGATGGCGCTCGCGGCGCGCCACGCCTTTCCCGACGCGCTGGCCGCGGCCGAGCAGGCGATCCGCGCACGCCCCGACGTCGCGGACGGCTACGCGGTCGCGGGAGACGCGGCCCTCGAGGCGGGCCTGCTGACGAAAGCCGCCGGCTTCTACGCGCGCGCGGCGCGGCTGGCGCCCGGCTATGACGCCGACACGCGCGCTGCGAATCTCGCGGCGGCGCGCGGTGACACGGCGAACGCCTACGCGGCGCTGGCGAGAGCGGCCGAAGACGCCGCGGCGCGCGATCTCGAACGCGGCCGTCGTGCGTGGCCGCACCTCCGGAGCGGCGCCCTCGCGGCCGAGCATGGCGACTGGAGGCGGGCCGAGCGCAGTTATCAGGCGGCGCTGACCATCACGCCCGGCAGCGCGGTTGCCCTCGAGCACCTCGCGGAGCTCAGGGCCGAACAGGGACGGCACGCCGAGGCGCTGGATCTCTACGGGCGCGCCCTGGCCATCAATCCGCGCGCCGAGTACCACGCCGCCGCCGGCGCCATCCATCAGGCGCAGGGGCGCGCGGATCTTGCGCGAGCGGCCTTCGACCGCGCCCGGCGCGGGTACCTTGCCGCCGCCCGCGAGGGCGATCCCGGTGTGTATCGCCAGCTGGCCTTGTTCTACGCCGATGTCGCGCCGGACGCGGGCGAAGCCGTCAAGTGGGCGCGCAGGGATCTCGAGGTTCGAACCGGCCCCGTGGCGCTCGGCATCCTCGCGTGGACGCTGATGAAGAGCGGGGCGCTCGACGAAGCCGGCGCGGCGGCTGCGCGCGCGCTGGACGGCGCGCCCGTCGATGCCCTGACGTGGTACAGGACCGCGCTCGTGGCGATGGAGGCGAACGACGCCGCCGAGGGCCGGGCGCGCCTCGCGCGCGCCCTGGCGCTCAACCCGCGGCTCAAAACGCGTATCCCAGCCCCGCGTGCAGGCGGTTGACGTTCACGGGCTGATCCCCGTGAATGCGGGCGTAGCGATAACCGGCCTCGACCCGGATGGGACCCGCAAGGCGGAACGCGACGCCCCCGCCGAGCGCCGACAGCAACTCCGATCGCTCGTCGTCGAGCGTGAGGAGACGCCCGGCCTCGGCGTCGAGACGCTCGCCGGCCACTTCCAGCCGTACTTCGGGCCGGAGGCGCGCGAAGCCGATCCCGGCTTCTGCGTAGGTCTCGAGCCACCCCAGTCGCGGTCCGCGGACCCGGGCGCCCGCGAGGCCGTACCAGACCGGCACCCGTGCGTCAAAGGACGCCGGCGTGTCCGTGCCGAACTGCGCGGCGATCTGCTGCGTGATCGCCGCGCCCGCGGCCGCGAGCTCGTCATCGAGCGACGTCCAGATGCCGTTGCGCAGGCGTCCGAGCTCGCCGAAGACCTCCACACGCCGGGTGGCGCGAATCGCCGCGCCCCCTCCGAGGATCGCGTCGGTCGCGGCGGTCGTGGCGACGCCGCCGATCGCCTGCACGTATCCGCGCGTGTCCTGCTGCGCGGTGGCGGGTGACGCGGCCAGAGCGACGAGGGCACAGATGAACACGGGAAGGCGCATGGGCTTCTCCTGGCGGGGCTCAGCGTCGTGGAATGTCCGGCACGCGCGGCAGCTTGAGGTAGGGCAGCCGCACGGCGCGCCCCTGCGAGTCGCGCATGACGCTGTTGTCGACCCGCAGCGCGTCGGGCGGATGGAAGCCTTCGCTGCCGAGAAGCGACACGTAGTCGTCCTGCTCGACGCCGTCGCCGCTCACGCCCATGCCGCCGATGAGCCGACCGCCGCGGTACAACGGCACGCTGCCCGGGAACCACACGATGCCGCTTTGATTCAGATAGGCGCGGTTGCCGCCGCGGCTGGGGCCGGGCCCTTCGGTGCACGCGTGCAGCGTGTCGTAGACATACAGATGGAAGAACGGTCCCGGTGTCGGCGCGTCGCCGTGCAGCGGCCCGGGCAGATCCACGCCAGGCGGAAACAGCGGCTGTCCGCCGAAGCTGAGCGTGCGCGCCGTGACGGCCCAGCCCTGGCCGGCGGGCGGCTCGGGCTCCCAGCGATAGCGCTCGTGCGGATTC
Organism: Vicinamibacterales bacterium; assembly: GCA_035512575.1. GTDB lineage: Bacteria > Acidobacteriota > Vicinamibacteria > Vicinamibacterales > SCN-69-37 > JALYRV01. The sequence continues at coordinate 64,921 of DATKDT010000084.1, forward strand.
GTCTCGGCGTACTGCCGGAGCACGTCGTACCCTTCGCGCGTGCTGAAGTAATAGGCGTTGCGCGCCTTCGTCATCGCGACGTCGGAGGAGAACACGGTGCCGTCGGCCATCCGGTAGAGCGCGAGGATGTCGCCCGCCTCGTCCGAAATGCCGATCGTCATGCGCGCGGGCGAATTGAAGGGCAGCCGGATCATCGCGCGCGTCCGAAGCGACACCTCCACGGCCCGCGCGACGATCTGCCGCACGTCCGTTTCTGTCAACCCGCCGGCGCGCGCGCTGGCGCGCGGGCCGACGAGATACCCCTCGGGCGCCTGCAGGCCGTCGCGCGGCTGGACGACGAAGCGGCCTGACGAGAACAGGCCGGGTGCGGAGCCGGCGGGGCGCGAGCGGAGCGTCCGGCGGATGCAGGGAATGTTCGCGCAGCCGCCGAAGAACGGCAGCCGGAGACCGTCGATGAAGACCGCGCCGGGCGCGCCGAGCGGCTCCGAGAAATCGAGGCCGCGGCCGGCGCCCGCCGCCGCCGCGGTCGCGGCATACTCCGCGAACTCCGGCCGCACGCCGGCGACGCCGACGCCGCCCACGACTTTGCCGTCACGGTAGATCGGCATGCCGCCGGGATTGACCGGCACGGTCGCGGGATGCTGCTGGCCGCTGTCGAGCACATCGGCCTTGCCGGTGGTGATGCCGACCGACTCGACCGGCCGCCCGTCGAGATCGAGCATCGGCCCCCCGCGCGCGCATCCGCGCGTGTCGGACGGCTCGCATGGCAGCGGCGCGACGCCCGCGCCGGATCCGAACGCCCCCGCAATCGACGTCGGCCGCGGGAACGGCGCATTGAAGATCGCATCGCCCGCATCGTCCACCTTGCAGCCGCGGTTGATGTTCTCGACGCCGTAGAGCGCGGCGTTCGGCGTGTTCCGCACGCCGGGAGGAAAGTGAATGCCGCTGATGAAGCGCACGGTGCGCGACGACAGCGGCGCCTGGTCGTTGGCGAACATCGCCGCCGTTCGCGCCAGCGACACCGCGATGTCGGGCGTGCGCGCCCCGGCGCCGGGCCGTGCGTACACGCCCACGATACTGCCGGTGCGATCGACGACAGCGGCCGAGAGTGTGTCGTCGCCAAGTGCCGTGGCCGCAATCAGGAGGACGGCGCTCACGTCCTCACGCGTCAGGATGCTGGCCGGACCGCCCGCGCGGTCCGCGGGCGTGTTCTGTGACTGCAGGAACGGCGCCTGGAACAGCAGCGCCGCGCCCGCGATGCACAGCGCAAGGCGGCGGCGCGAGCGGGCGTCACCGCGCTGCGTCAAGGGCGGCCTCGAGTTTCTTCACCTGGGCAACGAAGCGGCGCGGATCGTAGCTGCTCGGACTCTGGAACTGCCGGAACAGGTCGTCAAATGCGACGCGGACCTCCGCGTGGCTGCCGGACGCGGTCGCGGTGTACAGCGTTTCCATGGCCATCGCCGCCTGTTCGGCCGCGCGCTCGCCCTGCGAAGCGATCGCGGCGGCGTCCGAGGCAATCGAGCGCAGCAGGCGCCGCGCGACGGCGGCATCGGGCCGCGCCGCCACCGCGCGTGCAATCGCGCGATCGAGGATGCCGCGCGCCCGCGCGACGTGGCCGGCAATGGCGCTGCCGTCGCCGCGGAGGCGACTCGCGTCGCGCTGCAGCGCCGTCATGATCGGGCGCATCTCGTCCGCGGCTTCGGCGTCGAAGGCCGCCAGGACATGCCGCGCGGTCGTCCATCGCGAGACGTTCAGGGCCGGATTGCCGGGGCGGCGGTTCTCGTAGCCGGCAGCCTGGCGCCAGCTGTCCATGGCCGGTGTAAGGCTGTGATGGCAGGCGAAACAGTCGAGCTCGCCGTATTCAGGCCACGAGGTGTTCGCGCGGTGGGCGAGCCGATCGAGCGAGTTGCGCAGGTGCACGAGCTGCCCGACGCTGAAGGACCGCACCGGAGCAAAGGGATCCGCCGGCGTCGCCGGCCGCCAGTGGCGAGGCATCGCGGCGCTGAACGCTTCGAGGTCGAATACGAGATCCGGATGGCCGGCCGCGATCATCTCGTGGTCGACGAATTTGTCAGCGGTGCCGAGGTGGCAGGTGAGGCACTTCTCGGTACGCTTCACGACGTCCTTCGTGTCGTACATCCCGAGCTGCACCGACTGTGCGTGCGTCCATCCCCTCGTCGTGTGGGGGCCGAGCCACCGGCTCGCGGGTCCGTGGCAGGCCTCGCAGCTCACGCCTTCGTTCGCGAACGTACGCGCCTGGCTCGCCGCCGGGGCGTCGAGGCTGTGGCACGCGAGACATTTCGGAGCGGTCTTCGCGTCGCCGACGCCGAGGATGCGTGCCATCCTGACAGAAACGGCGTTCGATAACACTTCTGTTGCGGCCGCGTGACGATCCTGGGCAATCCAGGTCGTGTATTCGGTCTGAAGAATCCCGCTCCCCGCAACCGGGCGAATGGCGCCATGACAGGCGGCGGCTGCGCATGAGCCAGGACCGGTGAAGGCCGCGGCGTCCTGCACGGGTGCACGCTCGGCGGGCGGGATTCGCCCGGCGGCGGCGTGGGGCCGGGCCTCACGGGCGCGAAGGGAATGGGTGAACGACGCGCTGAAGACGGCCACCGCGGCAAGCATCAGCGCTGCGGGCGCGTGACGAATCACCATCGACGCTTCTTATACACCAAGTGCCGCCCTCCGCCCGCCGCCGTGTTATAACTCCACCGCGTGAACCGGACTGCCACGCATTCGCCCGTTTTCGATGAACTTCGCGCCATCCAGCGGGTTCATGGCTACCTGCCCGAGGGCGCCCTGCGCGCGCTCGCGGAGCAACTGGACATGCCGCTGTACCGGCTGCAGTCGGTGGCGAGTTTCTACCCCCATTTCTTTCTCACGCCGCCTTCCCGCGCCGAAGTCCGTGTCTGCGGGGACATGACCTGTCATCGATATGGAGGCGGCCGCCTGCGCGACGCGCTCGCGCGCCGCTTCCAGGGACAGGACGTCAACATTCAGCACGTCTCCTGTCTCGGGCGATGCGATCTCGCGCCGGCCATCGCCGTCAACGACGTCATCTACGAGAAGGTCGACGACGGGTCGGCCGGGTCGCTGATCCAGACGGCGCTCGGCGGCCAGCCGCTGCCGGAGCCGCCGCATCCCCCGCATGCGGTCGTGCAGTCCGACCCGTACGGCGCGGGCGAGCAGTACGGCGTGTTGCGGCAGTACGCCCAGTCGCGCGACTGGACCGGGCTCATCGCGACACTCAAGGAAAGCGGGTTGCGCGGTCTCGGCGGCGCCGGCTTTCCGACCGGCATGAAGTGGGAGATCGTCCGCGCGCAGCCGGGCCCCGACAAGTTCATCGTCTGCAACGCCGATGAGAGCGAGCCGGGCACGATCAAGGACCGCTTCATCATGACGCACGCGCCGCACCTCGTGATCGAGGGCATGATCCTCGGCGCGCTGGTCACCGGTGCGCGCCACGGCATCTTCTACATCCGGCACGAGTACCCGCATCAGGAACACGTCATCGAGGAAGAGATCCGCCGATGCTATCGCGAGGGGCTGCTCGGCGACCGCATCCTCGACACCGATCTCGCATTTGATCTCGAGGTGTTCGTAAGCCCCGGGCTGTACATCTGCGGCGAGGAGAGCGCGCTGCTCGAGGCGATCGAAGGGAAGCGCGCCGAGCCGCGCAACAAGCCGCCGTTTCCGGGACAGCAGGGGCTGTGGCAGAAGCCGACCGTCATCAACAACGTCGAGACGTTCTTCTTCGTGCCGGTGATTCTCGCGCGCGGCAACGCCTGGCTGCAGACGCAGGGCCGCGACGGCGCGTCGGGCGTCAAGTTCGTCGGCGTCAGCGGCGACGTGCGGCGCCCCGGCGTCTTCGAAGTGCCGATGGGCACGCCGTATCGCGAGCTCGTCGACGCGTACGCGGGCGGCGCGCTGCCGGGGCACACCATCAAGGCCTTCGCGCCGTCGGGCCCGGCCGGCGGCTACCTGCCGGCGTCGATGCTCGACCTGCCGCTCGACTGGGCGGCGATGACGAAGGTCGGCGCCACCGTCGGCTCGGGCGCCATCGTCGTCTGCGACGAGCGCGCGTGCATGCTCGACATGGCGCTCAACGCCGTCCGCTTCTTCCGCAACGAATCGTGCGGCAAGTGCGTGCCGTGCCGCACCGGATCGCAGAAGCTCGTCGACATGCTGACGGCATGGGCGCAGGGATCGCGCGGCGCCGACGACCAGGTGCTCTTCGACGAGTTGTCGCACGCGCTGCGCCTCACGTCGATCTGCGGCCTCGGCCAGGTCGTGCCGGTGCCGATTGCGTCGGTGCTGAAACATTTCGGCGACGAAGTCGAGGCGCACGTGCGCAGCCGCGTCTGCGCCGCGGGCGTCTGTTTCGCGCCGTCGGCCGCAGCGGTGCCGTCATGAGCGACGTCACGCTGACCATCGACGGCCGCGAGGTCACCGTCCCGAAAGGCACCACGATTTTCGACGCCGCGCGGATGAACGGCGTGCCAATCCCCACGCTCTGCCATCAGCAGAATCAAACACCCGTCGGCGTCTGCCGTGTCTGCGTCGTCGATGTGGGCGCGCGTGTGTATGCGGCGGCATGCATCCGCGAGTGCGACCCTGGCATGACCGTGAAGACGGACCTGGAGCCCGTCGTCCAGGCGCGGCGCACGCTCGTCGAGCTGCTGATGTCGGATCATCCGTCGCCGTGCGGCCGCCAGCAGGCGAGCGGCGACTGCGAGCTCGAGACGATGGCGGCGCAGATGGGTGCCGTGGCGCCTGGAGGCGAGCCGCGGTTTGCGCGGGGGCTCTCGCCTCGCGGCCGCGACGACTCGTCGCTGAGCATCGCGGTCGATCACGAGTCGTGCATCCTCTGCGATCGCTGTGTACGCGGATGCGACGACGTGAAGCAGAACCACGTCATCGGGCGCACCGGCCGCGGCTACACGGCAGGCATCGGGTTCGACCTGAACATGCCGATGGGCAGCTCGACGTGCGTCTCGTGCGGCGAGTGCATGGTGTCGTGCCCGACCGGGGCGCTGACCAACAAACGCGTGATTGCGACCGAGCTGGGCGGCGGCGATGGGCTCGAGGCCGAGTGGTTGCTGCAGCTGCCGGTCTTCAAGGGCGTGTCGGGCACCTTCCTCGAGCTCAATCGCCACGCCATCGTGCGCCGCGAGTTCAACCCCGGCGACGTGATCTGCCGCGAAGGGGAGTTCGGGTCGACGGCGTTCTACATGCTCGAGGGCACCGTCGACGTGTACATCGGCACGCCGATGGCGCACGTGAAGCAGGAGGACACGCACGAGGGCTGGCTGTCGCGCATCCGCAGCCGGCTCGCCGACCGCCAGGAGCACACGCGCGCCGAGGAAACCGGCAAGCGCTGGATTCCCATCGACGCGCCGGTGGATCTACCGTACGACAATCCGATCGCGCAGATCGAGGCCGGCGAGCTGTTCGGCGAGATGACGTGCATGAGTTTTCATCCGCGCTCGGCCACCGTGCGCGCGAAGACGAAGGTCGTCGTGCTCGAGATGCTGCGGAACGTGCTCGACATCCTGCAGAAGAACAAGACGTTCCGGGCGCAGCTCGATCGCCAGTATCGCCAGCGCGCGCTCGACACCCACCTGAAGAGCGTGCCCGTCTTTTCGGGCATGCCCGCGGACTTCATCGCGTACCTGCGCGATCGCGTGGAGCTGGTGCGGTATTCGCCCGGCGATGTGATCGTGCGGCAGGGCGATCCCGCGGACGCCTTCTATCTGGTGCGGCTCGGCTTCGTGAAGGTGTCGGAGAGCCACCCCGGCGGCGATCTGGTGCTGACCTACACGGGGCGCGGCGGGTATTTCGGCGAGATGGGCCTCCTCGGCGGCGGCGTGCGCACCGCGACCTGCACCGCGCTCGATCACGTGGACGTCGTGCGCATCACGGGGGAGGATTTCGCGCTGATGCTCGATCGGTTCCCCGACATCCGCGCGAGCCTCGAGCAGGTGGCAGCCGAACGCGCCGCGATGAACCTGCAGCGCGCCCGCTCGCTCGAGGCGACGCCGCTCGACGATTTCCTGTCGCAGGGGCTGATGGAGGCGCAGAGCCTGCTGCTGCTCGACCTGGAAAAGTGCACGCGGTGCGATCAATGCGTCAAGGCGTGCGCCGACGCGCACGACGGCGTCACGCGCCTCGTGCGCGAAGGGCTGCGCTTCGACAAGTACCTGGTCGCGACCTCCTGCCGGCAGTGCCGCGATCCGCTCTGCATGGTGGGATGCCCCGTCGGATCGATCCGCCGCCGCAACTCCCTCGAGATCATCATCGAAGACTGGTGCATCGGCTGCGGCCTCTGCGCCAACAACTGTCCGTACGGCAACCTGAACATGCATCCGTTCCAGGTGCTCGCGCCCGATACGGCGCAGCCCGGGCGGCAGATCGCCACGACGCAGCGCAAGGCGACGGGCTGCGATCTCTGCATGGAGCACGCGGAGCCGAGCTGCGTGTATGCGTGCCCGCACGACGCCGCGCACCGCGTGGAGCCGCTGCAGTTCTTCGCGTCGGTACAGGGCGTCACGATGGACCGGCGTGAGCCGGCGGCGGGCACCGAAGAAACGAGCAAGTAACGTCCGTGTTGATCGACCGCACGCATCGCCGCTGGGCCGTCGTGAGCGCCGCGCTGTTCGCGGCGTCGGTCGTGCTCTATGCGATCTATGCGGCGTCGGTAGCCTCACCCGGCGGCGGCACCGTGCCGGGCTTGGCGTTCGGCGTCGCGGGGTTCGGCATGATGCTCTATGTGGGGCTCCTCGGCGCGCGGAAGACGTTTCCGATCTGGCGCATCGGCCGCGCGCAGACGTGGATGCGCGGGCACCTGTGGCTCGGCACGTTGAGCTTTCCGGTGATCCTCCTGCACGCCGGTCTGTCGTTCGGTAACGGGCTGACGCTCGTGCTGATGTGGCTCTTCCTGTTCGTCATCGTCAGCGGACTGCTCGGCGCGTACCTGCAGCACACCCTGCCGCGCCGCATGCTCCGCGAGGTGCCGATGGAAACGATCTTCGATCAGATTGGCCACGTGCGCGCGCAGCTGCTCGCCGAGGCCGACACCGTCGTCGCCGACGCGTGCGGCCGGCTGGAGGTGGAAACGGTTGCGCCGGGCGCTCCGGCGGCGTCGGCGCAGGCGAGGCGTGGCGTGATGGCGAACGAGGCGGCGTCCGCGCTCGCCAGCACGGCGCGCATTGACGCCGAGGACTCGGCACCGGTACGGGAGTTCTACGTGCGTGACATGCGCCCGTTCGTCGAAGCGCCGAGCCTGCGGCATCCGCTCGCGGATCGGCCGCAGTCGGCACGACGGTTCGAGAAGGTGCGCGCACTGGTGCCCCCGAGTTTTCATCCGTCGCTCGCGGATCTCGAGAACATCTGCGAGGAGGAGCGTCAGCTGATGGAGCAGGCGCGCCTGCACCGGCTGCTGCATGCGTGGCAGCTCGTGCACGTGCCGGTCTCGATCGCCCTGCTCGTGCTGGCCGGCGTGCACATCGTGATGGCGTTGCGGTACTGACATGAGGACGAGAAGCGCCAAGACACTGGCGCAGCGCATCGATCTCAACTACTTCAAGCATGCGGGCGGCATGCGGCGGTGGCGCACGGCCCTGTCGATGCTCGCGCCGCTGGCGGGATTGCTGTGGCTCGGCGGCATGGCCGCCGCCGGAAGCCGCGCGCCGTACAGCAGCGGCCCGGTGTCGGCGGCGCACGCCTTCATCGAGATGAAGTGCGAGACGTGCCATGTTCGCGACACCTCGTTTCGCGCGCACGTCACCGCGAGCGCCTGCCTCACGTGTCACGACGCGCCCGGTCATCCGCCTGGTCTGGACGCGGCGAGCCTGCCCGCGATGCCGGCCTGCGCCGACTGTCACCGCGAACACCAGGGTCGCGGCGCGCTTGCCCTGACAGACGACACGCAATGCGTGGACTGTCATGCCGACTCGCGCGTCATGCCGGCAGGACGCTTTCCGCAGGACCATCCGGAGTTCGCCGTGATGCGCGGCGGCGCCACGGACCCAGGCACCCTGAAGTTCAATCACGCGGTGCACGCGAAGGAAGATCTTCGCGGGCCGGACGGCCCTGAAACGCTGGAGTGCGCGTCGTGCCACAAGCCCAGGATGGCGCGTGCCCCGTCGCGCGGCAGCACCGTGACGGGCCTGATGGCGTCAATCACCTATGAAACGCAGTGCGCGCGCTGCCACACCCTCGAGTTCGATCCCCGTCTGGACAAGGCCGCGCCGCATGCGGAGCCGGCGGCCGTCCGCGCGTTCGTCACCGAGTCGCTGCAGGCCTATATCGCCGCGAATCCTGCCGCCGTCACCGAGCGCGACGTGCCGGCGCGCCGGCTGCCGCTGAACTTCCCGGCCGATCCGGCGCCGCAGCCGCGCAGCGCCGCGGAGTGGGTGTCGCAGCGTGCCGCTCGCGCCGAGCAGTACCTCTGGACCAAGGGCTGCGCCGACTGTCACAGCGTCAGCGGCGCCGCGGCGCCGGATCGCCTGCCGCAGATCGCGCCCGTGAAACTGACCACGCGATGGATGCCGAAGGCGCGCTTCGATCACGCCCCGCACCTGATGATGCAGTGCGCGTCGTGCCACACCGCCGCGCCGTCGAGCCGCGATACCTCCGACGTGCTCATGCCGGCCGTGGCGACCTGCGCCACGTGCCATACGCCGGCGAAGGGCGCCGCATCCCAGTGCGCGGCGTGCCACGACTACCATGACTGGACGAAAGCCAGTCCGGTGAAACCCCACTTCATGCTGACCGATTTCCAGTAACCGGAGCGCCATGAAAGCCATCGTCGTTCGTCCAGGTGAAAAAGACAGCATCCACATGCGGGACATGCCCGATCCGCAGATGTCCGACGATCACGTCGCGGTGAAGATGCTGCGCGTCGGGTTGTGCGGCACGGACGCCGAAATCAATCACGGCCTCTATGGCCAGCCGCCCGTGGGGGAGGAGTTCCTTATTCTCGGCCATGAGAATCTCGGCGTCGTGGCCGACGTCGGCAGGAATGTCACGGGCTTCAAGCCGGGCGACCTCGTCGTCGCCACGGTGCGCCGGCCGTGCGGCGAGTGCCCGAACTGCGATGCGGGCGAGAACGACTGCTGCATCAGCGGCAAGTACGAGGAGCGCGGCATCATGCGGCGCCACGGCTTCATGGCGGAGTACTACGTCGAGCTGCCGCAGTTCCTGAACAAGCTCCCGCCGGTCGTCGAGCCGTTCGCCGTACTGCTCGAGCCGATGTCGGTTGTCGAGAAAGGCATCGACCACGCGTACCTGTTGCAGAGGCGTCTCGCGGCATGGAAGCCGAAGACCGCGGTGGTGCTCGGCGGCGGCCCTGTCGGCCTGCTCGGCGCGGCCGCGCTGCGCGCCCGCGGACTGCGCACGGTCGTCGTCGGGCGCGAGCCGGCGACGGACCTTCGCGCGCAGATCGCGAAAGAGCTCGGCGCCGAATACCTGTCTGTGGAGAAGTCGACGATTCTCGACATTCCCGCGCAAATCGGTCCGCCCGATCTCGTGCTCGAAGCCACCGGCAGCGCGCGTGTGGTCTTCGACGCCATGGAGATTCTCGCCCCGAACGGCGTGCTCTGCCTGCTCAGCGTCACGGGCGGCAGCGCGATGAACGAAGAACCCATCGAACGCATCAACCAGCTGCTCGTGCTGGGCAACCAGGTGGTGTTCGGCAGTGTCAACGCCAATCCCCGCCATTTCGCCAGGGGCGTCGAAGACTTCGTGACGATCGAGGAGACGTGGCCGGGTGTCATGAACAAGCTGCTCACGAACAGGATTCCGTGGACCGACCACAAGACGTGGTTCAATTCGCGTGGAACCGGCATCAAGTCCACGCTGGAGATCAACGCATGAATCTGACGACACGCGCAAAGAACATCATCGTCTCGCCCGATACGGAATGGCCGGTGATTGCCGCGGAGACGACGCCGACAAAAGATTTGATCGTCGGCTACGTGCTGCCGCTCGCGGCGATCGGCGCCATTGCCGGCTTCATCGGCGGATCGATCATCGGGATGTCGATGCCGTACATCGGGACCTACCGGGTGCCGATCGCCTCGGGCCTGGTGGGCGCCATCCTGGCGCTGGCGATGGCCGTCGCCGGCGTCTTCATTCTCGCGTTCATCATCGATGCCCTGGCGCCGACGTTCGGCGCCCAGAAGAGCCAGGCGCAGGCGTTGAAGCTCGCCGCGTACTCGTACACGCCGGCCTGGATTGCCGGGGTCTTCCAGATCCTTCCGGTGCTCGGCATCCTCGCCCTGCTCGGCGCGCTCTATGGGTTCTATCTGCTGTATCGCGGCATCCCCGTGCTGATGAAGGCGCCGCCCGACAAGGCAATGCCGTACACCGCTGTCGTCGTGGTCGCGGCGATCGTGCTGTTTTTCGTGCTCGCGATGATTACCGGCATGTTCCTGGCGACGACGGCCGCCGTCTCGGGCGCGGCCGGCGCGGACAGCGACGAGGTGCAGTTCGATCCCAACAGCCCGATGGGCAAACTCGAAGCCCTCAGCCGCGAGCTCGAGAAGAGCAATGAGAAAGCGGAAGCCGCGAGAAAGGCCGGCGACACGGAGGGCGAAGCGGCGGCGGCGCTGGGCGGTCTGGCCGCGCTGCTCGGCGGCGGCTCGCGCGTTGAACCCGTCAGCCCCGACGAGCTGGCGGCGTACGCGCCCGACATGCTGGCGGGGCTGCCTCGCCGGAGCCGCAGCTCGGAGCGCGGCGGCCTTGCCGGTCTGCAGGCCACGACCGTCGAGGCTGAGTACGGCGACGATGCCGGCAAGTCGTTGAGACTGGAAATGACGGACACCGGCGGCATCGGCGGGGTGATGGGCCTCGCGTCATGGGCGGGCGCCGAAGGCACGAAGGAAGATGAGGATGGGACCGAGCGGACCTCGCGCGTCGACGGGCGCCTGGTGCACGAGCGTGTGTCGAAGACCGGCGGCACGAATGAGTTCTCGATCGTGATCGCCGATCGCTTCGTCGTGACGGCCAAAGGGGACGGCATCGACATCGGCACGCTCAAAGCGGCTGTCGGCTCGCTTGACCTCAGGAAGCTCGAGTCGCTGAAGAAGCCGTCCTGAGGATGGCCGCAGGCCGCCGGTCTCCACTCACGCGTGGTAGAATCGGCAGTTCAGGCCGCAGGAAATGAGGCGGCCGGGGCATTCCACGCATGCATGAGGCCGGCGCCGTTCGTGAAGCTCAGGAACGGCTGATGCGTGAGGCGCTGGGCCTTGCGGACGAGGCCGGGCGCGCCGGCGAAGTGCCGGTGGGCGCGGTCGTCGTGCTCGACGGCGAAGTCGTGGGCCGCGGCTTCAACCGGCCGGTGTCGACATCGGATCCCACGGCGCATGCGGAGATCGTCGCGCTGCGCGACGCGGGACAGAGACTCGGGAACTACCGGCTGGCGGGCGCGGACATGTACGTGACCGTCGAGCCGTGCGCGATGTGCGCGGGCGCCCTGGTGCACGCGCGGATTGCGACGCTTATTTACGGTGCGCCCGAGCCGCGGGCCGGCGCGATCGAATCAGGGCTGCGGGTGCAGGAGCATCCCGCATTCAACCACCGCTTCACGGTGGTCAGCGGCATTCTCGCTGCCGAATGCCGCGCGAAGCTGCAGGCGTTCTTCCGCGAGCGCCGCACATAAATCCTCTGCGGAGAGGTACCGAAGTGGTCGTAACGGGGGCGCCTCGAAAGCGTCTTGTCGCGCAAGCGGCACGTGGGTTCGAATCCCACCCTCTCCGCCATCTACCAACAATAAAGCGTTCGTGACCGCGGCGCGGCAGCGCCCTACAGCCGGGCGAGGCGCGCCTTCGCGTCCGCGACCCACGCGCGCTCCATGTCGCCGTCGCCCCACAAGTCGACGAAGCGCCGGTATTGATCCTGCGCCTTCGCGCCATCGCCCGTACGCTCGTAGACCTGGCCGAGCAGATAGAAGCTGCGTCCGTACGCGTCGGCGGCGTGATGCCAGTCGTGGCCGGCCTGCAGGCGCTCGAAGAGCCGGCGCGCCTTGGCGTCATTGCCCGCGCGCATGTGCGCAACCGCCGTCAGATAGATGAGTTCCGGCACCGAGGAGGGAGGGCCTGTCACGGCGCCGTACGCGGGCGCAGCCTGGAGGGCCGCGTCCAGTTCGGCGGCGGCCGTGCGCGCGTCCCCCTTGTGCAAGGCGATCTCTCCGGCCACCCAGCGCAGCCGGAACAGATCGCGCGTGGACGAAGCCGCCCCCGCCAGTGCCTCGAGGCGCGCCAGGGTTCGCGCCGATTCGGCCGCCCGGCCGGTGAGCGCCTCCGCGACGGCGACGGCCTGCAGGACCGGGAGCTCCGGCTCGCGGCCTTGCGCGTCAACCAGCGCCGCGCGCGCCGCCTTCAGCGCCGGCCCCGGTTGGCCCGATCGGAGGAACGTCTGTGCCAGCCGGAGGCGTGCCATGGCTCGCGGCCAATGCGCCAGGCCCGGTTCGTTCGCGGCCTTCTCGCACGCGGCCTGCAGGTCCGCGAACCTCCCGCGTGCACCCGCGGCCTGGACGTGGCCGACGTGCCCCAGAAACCGCTGGAACGGGGCCCGCGAACCGGCGAACCGCGCCGATATGGCCTCGACGCCTTCCCAATCGTGACGCAGAAGCGCGATCGCCAGGAGACCGAACGCCGGCTGGAAGCTCTGCGGATCGAGCGCCGCCGCGCGCTCGTAGTACTTGACCGCGTCGTCCAGCCGCCCGTTCGCCACCAGGACCTCGCCCATGAGATCGAGACCACGCGAGTTGTCGGGATGCTGCTGGACGAACCGTTCGATCGTGTCGAGCGCCTTGTCGAACCGGCCGAGTTCCACGTAGACGCCCGACAGGTTGCCGTACGTGGACGGGTTGGACGTGCCGCGCCGGATCAGTTCTTCGTACTGCGCGATGCTCTCCTTGTGGCGACCCAGGGTGGAATAGGCCAGCGCCAGGTTGTGGCGCGACGCTTGATGTTCCGGATGCGCGGCCAGCGCGCGCTCGTACGCCTCGACGGCCCGCCCTCTCGTCTCCGGCCGGAGGAAGTAGTAGAAGCCCTCGATGTAATGGCGCTCGCGCGAGGTGAGCCGGTCCATCCGCTCCAGCGCCTTCCGCGCGAACTCCTCCGTCTGGTCGTACTGGACCTGGTTGTAGTGCACGACCGCCAGCTTCGCGTACGCCATCGCGAAGTCCGGGTCGATCTCGATCGCCTTCTCGAGCAGCGGCTGGGCCTGCGCGGCCATGCCGCGCTCGTGGTAGTGCAGCCCCTCGGCGTAGTAGCGATACGCCTCGATTGAATTCGTTGTGATATCGCTCAGCCCGCGATCCAGGCCGCGCTCCGCCGTCTCACCAGGCTTCGTCAGCAGGGCGACCGGCGCCAGCGACGCGAGCCGCGTCCTGAACCGGCGCGTCAGCTCGTCCACCAGCGAGAACAGGCTGCCTTCGCCGGGCCCCTCGACCCGCTCGGTGCTGACGATCCGGCCGGTCTGTGCTTCCTGAAGTCGCGCGTTGATGCGGATCGTGCCGCCCGCCTTCACATAGCTTCCGATGAGGACCGTGTCGGCGGCCGCGCGCGTCGCGACCTCCCGCACCAGGTCCGCCGACATGACCCGGTCATCGGCACGCTGGAGGTTCTGCAGGATCTCGACGAGACGGTCGGTGCCGACCACCTCGTAGCCGCCCGACTGAGACAGATCGTTCACCAGCATGTCGGTCAGCCCGGTGCGCATCCAGTCGAGCGCCGGATCGCCGGTGTTGTTCTCGAAGTACAGGACGGCCAGCGCCGGCTTGCCGGATACGGGGACCGCCGCCTCGTCGTCACGGCCGGCCCACCAGAGCACGCCCGCGGCGACCGCGAGCAGGACGAGCGCGGCAGAGGCCGGCAGGCGCCAGGCTCGCGCGGGCTTGCGCGGCGCCTGCGGCAGCACCTGGCCCGACGACTCCAGCCGGCGCCGCGCGGCGCGCAGATCCACGACGACGTCTTTCATGCCCTGGTAGCGCTCGTCCGGATCCTTCGCCGTACATTTGGCGATGATGCGCTGAAGGTCGGACATGGTCTCGGCCGGCATGTCCGACATCGCGGGCAGGGGCGGCACGGGCTGCGTCAGGATCGCCTGGAGCGTGTCGAGGCTCGAACGGCCCTGGAACGCGGGGCGGCCGGTCGCCATCTCGTATACGGTGAGACCCAGTGCGAAGATGTCGGTCCGCCGGTCGATCTGGTCGCCACGCGCTTGTTCCGGCGACATGTAGGCCGCGGTGCCGACGACCACGCCCTCGGCCGTCCGGGGCGCGTGCACGCTGACGGTGGCGGCGTCGCTCGACGTCTGCGGCGCGACCTTGGCCAGGCCGAAGTCGATGATCTTCGCGTGGCCGTCCTCGGTGACCATGATGTTGGCGGGCTTCAGGTCGCGATGGACGATCCCCTTCTCGTGCGCGCGTGCGAGCCCCTCGGCCGTTTCGGTCGCCAGCTCGAGCGTGCGCGCGGGACGCAGCGGCCCGCGTGCGAGCAGCTCGCTCAGCTTCTCGCCGCGGATGAGCTCCATCGCGATGAAGGTCACGCCGTCGGCCTCGCCGACCTCGTGGATCACCGCGATGTTTGGATGTTCGAGCGCCGAGGCGGCCCGCGCTTCGTGCAGCAGCCGCTCGCGCCGCTCGGCGTCGTGCACGAGATCCTCGGGCAGGACCTTCAGGGCGACATCGCGGCCCAGTTGCACGTCGGTGGCGCGGTAGACCACACCCATCCCGCCGCGGCTGATCTCGCCGACGATCAGGTAATGAGATAGGGTGCGGCCGATCATCGCGGGCTGCCGACGGCGGGATTATACGCCCCGGGAGAGCTTCAAGGGCCACACGGTGATGTGCGCGCCCGGGCCGCGGGCCGGCGCGCCGCGCAGTCAGGCCGCGCGCGCGGGCGTGTCCGACAGCCCCTGCAGATAGACCGTCGTCTCCATGAGCGTGGAGGCGACGAACGTCGCGCCGGCGTCGCGCAGCAGCTGCGAGGTGTCGTCGGCGAGTTCGGGCGGTGCCCAGCGGCCGGCGACGATGCAGACGTCGGGCAGCGCGGCGCGCAGGCGCTTGACGAAGTACCGCGTCTTCGACGGCACGCTCGGCGGCAGATCGGCGAGACACACCACCGGCACACCGCGCGCGCGGACGAGTTCAATCAGCTGCGAGGCCTGCAGGCGCCCCTCGATGATCTCGATGGCGATGGGCATGCCGTCGGCGGCCCGCGCGAGCATCTCGAGCGCGAGCGCGTCGGCGGCGCCGTTGATCGGATACGCCAGCACCGCGAGCGGGGCATGCGGCGCCGCGGGCGTCGCATCGCCGCCGGCCGGCGTGTGCGCGTCCTTGCGCTGAATCCACTCCGCCGCGTCGGCGAGCAGCTCGCGCGTCGCCTCGACGATCGACGTCTCTTCCTCCTGCGACAGGCGGCGCGCCAGCCGATCGCGCTCCGCGTAATTGAGCGCGGGCAGCAGCAGCGCGTCGTAGACCGACCGCGCCGGCTCGTGCCTGATGTGACGCTCGATCAGGTCGGCGGCCTCGGCCTGATCGCGCGCGAGCAGGCGCTGGTAATAGCCATACTCGGGCGCGAGCGCGGGTGAGTCGGCCATCAGCATGCCGATGCGCTCGAGGCCGGGCACGTGCTTGCCGAGCACCACGAGGCACACCGTCAGCGGCGTGGCCATCAGCAGGCCGAGAGGTCCCCACAACCACGTCCAGAACGCCACCGACACGAGCAGGGCGACCTGCGACACGCCGGCCGCGCCGGCGTAGAGCACGGTCTCGAGCACCAGGTTCGTGAACAACTCGAGC
>DATKDT010000085.1:0-11951 GCA_035512575.1 Vicinamibacterales bacterium
CGGCCGCGGCTTCGCGCCACCGCGCCCCGACGGCCGCGGCGGTCCCGGCGGCGGCCGGCCCGGGGGCGGGCGCGGGCGCCGGTCGCGATGAGCGCCGGCAGTCCCGGCACTTCCGAAGCACCGCGCCGCCAGGGCCTCGAGGGCGCGCACGGCCTGATCGTCGGCGTCGCCAACAAGCGTTCCATCGCGTGGGCCATCGCGCAGAAAGCCGCCGCGGCCGGCGCCCGCCTGGCCATCACGTTCCAGGGCGAACGGCTCGAAGAGAACGTGCGCGAGCTGTCGGAAGGGCTCGACCGCCCGCTGATCCTTCCGTGCGACGTCACCAGCGATACGCAGATCGACGACGTGTTCACGGCCGTCGCGCGCGAGTTCGGCAGCCTCGACTTCGTCGTGCACGGCGCGGCGTTCGCGCCGCGCGAAGAGCTCATGCGCCCGTTCGTGGAGACCAGCCGCGAGGGCTTCCGCACGGCGCTCGACGTCAGCGCGTACTCGCTCGTCGCGCTCTCGAAGCGTGCCGCGCCGCTCATGGAAACGCAGGGCGGCGGCAGCATCGTCACGCTGACGTACCTGGGCAGCACGCGCGTCTTTCCGAACTACAACGTGATGGGGGTGGCGAAGGCGGCGCTCGAAGCGTCGGTGCGCTATCTGGCCAGCGACCTGGGGCCGAAGGGGATCCGCGTCAACGCGATTTCAGCCGGGCCCATCAAGACGCTGGCGGCGTCGGGCATCTCCGGGTTCTCGTCGATCCTGCAGGTCTATCGCGATCGCGCGCCGCTCCGGCGCACCGTCGACACCGGCGACGTCGCCGACGCGGCGATGTTCCTGATCTCCAATGCGGGGCGTGCCGTGACCGGCGAGGTCATGATGGTCGACGCCGGGTTCCACGCGATCGGCATGTGATGCTCCGCCCAGTGCTCGTTCTGGCTCTGGTTGTTGGCGCCGCTGCCTGCGGCTCGAAGATCAACGTGAGCCCGGGCGCCACGCCGGCATCGCTGGCCGAGACCGAGCTCATCGCCCGCGTCAAGACGGCGCTGCTCAACGACAGCATCGTGGGCCTGCGCCGCATCGACGTGCATGCGGCCGGCGATCAGATCAGGCTGACGGGCCGCGTCGCCTCGGCGGCCGAGCGCGATCGTGCCGTGCAGATCGCGCGCGACGTGCCGGGCGTCCGCGCCGTGACGCCGGAGCTCGAGATTCGTCCGTAGCCGCCGGCTAGAGCGGTTTTCACAAGTCTGTAGGCGCCGGGTCGTCGAGCGGCGGCGTCTGCACACCGCCCTCGACCATCGGCGACCGGGGCGCCCGCGATGCAGACTCGAAAACCGCGCTAGAAGATCTCCGTCCGGATCCGTCCTTCCTCGATTGCCAGATCCATCAATATCCGCGGCACGTCCTCGACCAGTGCCGGCGGCCCGCAGACGAAGCAGAGCGTGTCGGGCGATTCGATCAGCCCGGCGAGGCGCGTCCGGTTGAGGCGCCCGCGATCGTGCTTCCAGCTCTCGGGCGCGTCGCGCGTCGCCGTGAGCAGCATCCGGAAGCCGTCCCGCCGCATCGCCTCCAGCTCCTTCAGCCAGGCGAACTCGCGCGACGTGCGCGCGCTGTAGGCGAGACTCAGGCTCAGACCCGGCATGGCCGCGGCGCGCAGCAGCATGGCGCGGATCGGCGCGATGCCCGTGCCGCCTGCAACGAAGAGGCAGCGGCGCTCCGGAAACGCGCGAGGCAGGATGAACCGGCCGACCGGGCCTTCCACGTCGACGAGCGTGTCGCGATGGAGGCCGTCGAGGTGCGGGCCGATGCCGCCGTCGCGCTCGGTGCGTACCAGGAACTCCAGCGCGCCTTCCCCCGCGGCCACCTCGGGAGGCGTGGCAAGCGAGTAGTGCCGGCGGTCGGGCTGCCCGTGGATGCCAATCAGGGCCGACTGCCCGGGCTCGTACTGGAAGGGCGCGGCCAGCGCCAGCCGCAGGATGCGGCTCTGCGGCGTCGCGCGCCGGATCTCCGCGACGGGGAGGGTCAGGATCACAGCTGATTATGGATCTGCGATCTGCGATTGAGGATCAATCCCTAATCGCAGATCTTTGATCCCTAATCAAGCGATGTCTACGAAGGGATCCGCGTCGGTCGCGCGGGGGATGCTCGGCGGCGACGGGCGGTGCTTGCGCGTGGTCTTGTTCTTGTACATGCGGTTGTCGGCCACGGCGAGCAGCGTCTCGTGCGTCTGGCCGTCTTCGGGGAACACCGCGCAGCCGACGCTGATGCCGAGCGGCAGCTGGCGGCCGCCGGCCGCGAACCGCATCGTGTCGACGGCCTGCTGCAGCTCCTGCCGCTTGCGCTCGGCATCCTCGGCGCCGCAGCCCGAGAGGATGACGACGAATTCGTCGCCGGCGTAGCGGGCGCAGATGTCGTACGGCCGAATCGCGGACTTCAGCACGCGCGCGACGTCGGCAAGCGCGCGGTCGCCGACGTGATGGCCCAGCGTGTCGTTGATCTCCTTGAAGCCGTCGAGGTCCGCGATGAGCAGCGACACCTGCGTCTTGTGGCGCGCCGCGCGCGCGATCTCGCGGCCGAGGTGCATGAACAGCGACCGCGTGTTGGGCAGGCCCGTCAGCGCATCGGTCAGCGAGTCGGACTGCGTCTGCTCGAAGACGACGGAGTTGTGGATGACGGCCGCGGCCTGCTCGGCCACCCGCTCGAGCAGGCGGCGGTGATCGTCGCGATAGAAGGCCGGTTCGGTGTGATAGACGGCAAGCGCCCCGATGAAGCGGTCGCCCAGGACCAGCGGGCACATCAGCGCCGACTTGAGCGCCAGCTTGATGGGCTGGTCGCTCGCCTCGAGGTCCGCTTCTGGGCGCGCGTTGACCAGGCAGCGCCGGTTGCGCGCGACCCAGCCGCTCAGGCCCTCGCCGACGCGCACCTTCGCCTTCATCAGCACGTCGGCGTCCGTGCCGATCGCGTACCGGCAGTTCAGCGTCTCGCCCCGCTCGTCGACCAGAAACAGCGCGGATCCCATGAAGGGCACGATGTTGGTGAGCTTCGACGAAATGATCGACATCGTGTCGGGCACGCCGAGCTTCGAGCCGAGCGCCTGCGCGATCTCGTACAGCGCGTAGATCTCGCGATGGGCCAGCGAGATGTTCTCGAGCACCGTCCGCTCCCGCGTGCTGTCGGCCGGCCGAATGAGCTGATGGTCGTCCGTCGACGTTTCGGAGCCCGGCTCGGCCAGCAGGTTCAGTTCGCGCGCTTCGGCTTCGAGCGCGGGCAGCCGCGTCAGGAAGCGCTCGACGATGTCGGGATCGAGCGCGCGCCCGGCTTCCTGTCTGAGCAGATCGATCGCCGCGTCGCGCGCCATCGCCTTGTGGTACGGCAGCTCGGTCGTCAGCGCGTCGAAGTAGTCGACGACCGACAGCACGCGCGCGCCGAGCGGAATCTGGCGGTCGTGCAGGCCGGAGGGATAGCCCTTGCCGTCCCACCGCTCGTGGTGGCTGAGGATGAGCGGCGCGACCGGAGAGGGAAAAGGGACGCGCGCGATGATCTCCGCGCCGACCTTCGGGTGCGCGCGGATCTTCTGGAATTCCTCGGGCGTCAGCGGGCCCGGCTTCGAGAGGATGTGCTCGGGCACGGCGAGCTTCCCGATGTCGTGCAGCAGCGCCGCGGTGCGCACGCCTTCCACTTCGAGCGCCGGCATCCCCATGTCGGATGCCAGGTGACCGGCGTACAGCTGCAGGCGCCGGATGTGCGCGTGCGACGTCTGATCCTTCGCGTCGATGGCCAGCGCCAGCGCCTCGATGGCCGCCATGTGCAGCGCGCGAACCTCGTCGCGCTCGCCCTCGACGGCCAGCAGCGCCGCGTGGCTGCGGCGCTGGATGCCGACGGCCGTGGTGAGCAGCACCACCGCGGCGCCGCCGATGCCGGCAATCAACCCCCACGTGCCCGGCGCCATCAGCGGCGACACCACGCCCACGGCCGCGGCGGCGGCAAACGCGGCGACCCACACCACGGCCTGGCGTGAGGGGTCGAGACGGCGTTGGGGAGCGGGCATGAACGAGCTTGTTACGTTTGTAACCGTACTTCTGAATCGCAAGATCGCTGCCCCGCCGTGACAGCGCCGCCTGCATGAAGTGGAAGTCTCATGAGCTGAGTAGTTTAGCGTGCTTTTGATGGCTCGAAAAGCTCTGGGAAGGAGGCCTGTACGGCTTCCTAAATGTACCAGAATGGAACATTCGATTACACTTCGGCGGTTCAGGTCTGGCGGAGTCCGTATTCCTGGATCTTCCTGTAGAGGGTTCCGCGGCTCACGCCGAGCAGCTCCGCGGCTCGCCGTTTGTTCCATCCCTGGGCCTCGAGCACCGCGAGAATATGCTGGCGCTCCGCTTCCGCGAGCGTCTGGACCCGCCGCGTGGCGCCTTCCCGCGCCTGGTCTGCGTCGCCGTCGAGGAAATCCAGGTCTCCGGCATCGATGACGCGCACGACTGATGACAGCAATGCCCGGGAGACGACGCTTTCGAGCTCGCGGATGTTGCCGGGCCAGGCGTACTCGGACAGCCGCCTCAGCGCCGCGGCGCTGAACCGGCGCGCGTCGGGCGCGAGGCCGCGCGCGGCGGCCTGCTGCGCGAGAAAGCGCTCGGCCAGCATCGGGATGTCGACGGCGCGCTCGCGCAGCGACGGCAGGCGGATGGAGAAGGCGTTGACGCGATAGTAGAGATCCTCGCGGAACGCGCCGTCGCGCACCATCTGCTCGATCGGCTGGTTCGTAGCGGAGATGAGGCGGAAGTCGACATCGATCGGGCGCGTGCCGCCGACGCGCTCGAACCGCTGCTGTTCGATCGCGCGCAGCAGCTTGCCCTGGACGGGCAGCGAGAGCTCGCTCAGCTCGTCGAGGAACAGCGTTCCCTTGTCCGCGAGCTCCAGCTTGCCCGCGCGGCGCTCGAGCGCGCCGGTGAAGGCGCCTCTCTCGTGGCCGAAGATCTCGGGCTCGAACAGCGCCTCGGGCACCGCCGCGCAGTCGACCGCCTGAAACCGCTCGTCGCGCCGCGGGCTCAGCTCGTGAATCATGTGCGCGACGACGTCCTTGCCCGATCCCGTCGGCCCCAGGATCAGCACGGCGATGTCGGCCTTCGCCGCCGTGCGTATCCATTCGAAGACGATCAGCATCTTCTCGTCGCGCCCGATCATCTCGCGGAACCGCCGCACCGCTTCCGAGCGCTCCTCGCGCGAGAGCGCGGCGCCAGCTTCCGCGAGGGCGTCGACCAGCGCCCGTACCTCGCCCGCGGGCGGCGCCGCATAGCGGTAGCGGTTGCGCTGCCGCCCCGCCCGCGCGGCCACGCCGAATGACTCGAGCTCGACGAGGCAGTTCTCGACGTCCAGGCGCATGCGCCCGAACGCCCGCATCAGCTGCTCGACGTCGAAGGTTTCCCGTGGATGCGCGTGAAGGAAGCGGAGCAGCGACGCGCGCAGCGGCGACTGCACCAGCGCCGCGAACCGTGCCGCGGCGCCGCCGTCACTCATGGCGCGTGCGGTAGTAGGCCGACTGGTAGTGCTCGATGATCTCCTTGATGCGCGCGGCGTCCGCCTTCGTGTGCCCGTGGCACCTCACGCTGCTCGTGCCGCCGGAGCTTTCGATGACCACGTCCGAGAACATCAGGTTCATGTCGATGTGCACCGAGGCGATGTGCGCCATGTGGATGGAGTGCTCCTTGCGGCCCACCCATTCCGGCGTGTAGTGCACCACGCTCTGCGGCGTGACGGCCACCTGCGTCGGCAACAGCCGGTTGCCGCGGCTCAGGCGGCTGGCGCGGAACACGTGCTCGCCCGGCAGCTTCCGCCCCTTCCGCCAGACGACGTACGCCACCACCGCCGCGATCACCACGACCACGAACATGACGATGACGAGGAGGCCCGGTTCCGCGCCGCCAGGAGCAGTTTTCATAGGGCGATAGCCTACCCCATGGAATAATCCGGTGCATGGGGTCCCTGGCCTCGGAGCTCGTCCCGCTCGCCTCGCGGCTGTCCGACGCCCCGCGCATCTACGCCGACGCGAACCTGCCGCGCGGCATCGTGTCGGCCATGCGCGACTCGCTCGGGTGGGACGTGCTCTTCGTGCTCGAGCACGACGACCTGCGCCGCGCGCCCGATCGCGAGCACTACACGCGCGCGCGCGAGCAGGGCCGCACGCTCATCACGCTCGATCGCGACTTTCTCGACGAGAAGCGGTTTCCCACGGGCCTGAGCGGCGGCGTGATCGTGTGCAGCGCCCCCGGCGAGCCGGAGCTGCTGCTGCTGCTCGCGCGGCTCGATCGCGAGCTGTTCCGCGCCGGCCCCGCCGCCGGCGCACCGCTCGCCGGCCGCAAGGTCGACTGGCATTCGGGCGCCACGCTCTGATGATCGTCCTCTCGGGCGCCGACGTCGTGCTCGCCGATCGCGTGCTGAGTCCCGCGACGATCGTCATCGAAGACGACACCATCGCCGACATCGAAGCGGGCGCCCGCGCGCCGATGGAGGGCGCCCTGCACGTCGCGCTCGACGGACACGTGATCGTGCCGGGCTTCATCGACGTGCACGTGCACGGCGTCGCCGGGCACGACGTGCTCGACGGGCCGGGCGCGGTGCGCGCCGTCGCCGAGCGGCTGCCTCGCTGGGGCGTGACCGCCTTCTGCCCGACGACCGTCGCGTGCTCGCCGGCGGCGCTGGCCGCGCTTTTTGCCGACATTGCCGGCATCCGCACCGGCGGCCACGTCACCGGCGCGCGCGTCCTGCCCGCGCACCTCGAGAGCAACTTCATCAATCCGGACTATCGCGGCGCCCAGCCTGTTGCCTGTTTGAGGAAAGCTCCCGCGAACCCGGCGGTGTGGCTAACCAAATCCGGTCGAGGGACAGGTGTCGCGCAAGCGTCAGGCGAGACCTGTCCCCGTCATGGTGGCGACGAATCGCAAGCCGGTGACAGTTACAGTGCTGAAGACTTGCTGGCGACCATCGGGGCTCACAGATCCGACATCGGCATCGTCACGATGGCGCCCGAGCTCGAAGGCGGGCTGGAGCTGCTGCGCGCGCTGTGCGCCGCGGGCGTGCGCGTGTCGCTCGGCCATTCCGGCGCGACCTACGAGGAAGCCGTCGCGGCCATCGACGCCGGCGCGCGGCATGCCACGCACCTGTTCAACCGGATGCGTCCGATGACGTCGCGCGACCCCGGCCTGACCGGCGCCGTGCTGGCCTCCGGCGAGATCGCCGCGGAGCTGATCTGCGACGGCATACACGTCCATCCCGCCGCCATGCGCATCGCCATTGCCGCCAAGCGGCCCGAGCGCGTCATGGCGATTACCGACGGCACCGCCGGATCGAGCCTGCCGCGGGGCGCGTCGGCGACGCTCGGCGGGTATCCCATCACGGTCGGCGACACCGCGCTCCTCGCCGACGGCACGATCGCCGGCAGCGTGCTGACGATGGACCGGGCGTTCGCGGCGCTGGTGAGCACGGTCGGCGTGTCGCTCGTGGACGCCGCCGCGATGTGCGCCACGACACCGGCGCGCGAGCTGGGACTGCAGGGGCTCGGCGTCATCGCGCCGGGCAGCAAGGCGGATCTCGCCGTGCTGGATCGCAATTTCACCGTCCGGCAGACGTGGCTGGGCGGCGTCATGGTGTTCTCGGAACAATGACGCCCGCCGTACGCGTCTACCGAGGCATGCCTCCACGCCTCCCCGGGATCGTCCGCGCCGCCGGACTTGCCGCACTGGCCGCGTCGATGGCCGGCTGCAACGTGCAGATCGACAGCCACTCGTTCATCGAGCGCGAGGAGAAGCGCTTCACCACCGGCCCGGCGCCCGACGTGCGCCTCGCCACGTTCGACGGCTCCATCCAGGTGCGTCCGTGGGACCGCGCCGAGGTGCTTGTCGAGATCGAGAAGCGCGGCTCCGACAAGGACGCGCTCGGCGGCATCGCGGTCGTCGGCGAGCAGACCGGCGACCGCATCAGCGTCGAGGTCCGGAAGCCCGCCTCGGAAACGCGGATCGTTGGCTTCGGCCTGCATCACTCCACCAGCGCCAGGCTGATCGCGTCGGTGCCGCGCGGCACGCGGCTGAGCGTAACCACGCGCGACGGCTCCATCAGCGTCGAGCGGATCGACGGCCCGCTCGAGCTGCGCACCGACGATGGCAGCGTGCGGGTGTCCGAGGCCATCGGCGGCATGACGGTGGTGACGCGCGACGGATCGATCACGATCGAGCGCGCCGCCGGCCGCATCGACGCGCGCACGGGCGACGGCGGCATCCGCGTCGCGGGCGCGCCCTCCGCCCTGTTGCTCGAGACGGGCGACGGGTCCATTGTCGTGCGTGTCGAGCGCGACACGACGATGGCGGAGGACTGGTCGGTGCGCACGGGCGACGGCTCCGTGGTCGTCGAGCTGCCGGAAGGCTTCGCGGCCGAGATTGACGCCGAAACGCGCGACGGCGCGGTGCGAAGCGAGCTGTCGGTGGCGGCCGCCGAGGCGGCGGGCGACCGGCGCGAGGCGCGCCGATCCCTGCGCGGCCGGCTGGGCGCCGGCGGCAACGTGCTGAAGCTCAGAACGAACGACGGATCAATTCGGCTTCGGGCTTCCTGATCCGAGCCGGCCCAGATCGACGAACGCGCGCGTCGCGTAGTCGGTGGGATCGATCTGCGCCGCCTTCACGAAGCCGTCGTGCCGCTCGCGGCACTTGCTGCACTGGCCGCAGTGCCGGCCCCCGATCGGCATCATGCACGACATCGTCAGGTCGAACGGAAGCCCGACGCGCCTGGCTTCCTTCACGATGTCGGCCTTCGTCCAGGTGGCGAACGGCGTCTGGATCTGGATGTCGGCCGCCAGCCCGAGCGTGAGCGCGCGGCCCATGGCCGTGAGGAACGCGGGGGTGGCGTCGGGGAAGGGATTCCCCTTCAGCAGGCCGATCGCGATCTTCTTGATCTTCAGCTGCGACGCGAGCACCGCCGCCTTCGAGAGCAGCGTGATGTTGCGGCCCTGGAGGTAGACCTCCTCGTCACTGGTGTCGTAGGCCGGCGCAATGCCGGTCAGCGCCCAGTGCCCCTCGGGCAGGATGTCGCGCATGTCGAAGTGAATCGTCTGCAACGGCTTGAGGCGCGGCGCGAGCGCCGACTTCATGAGCCGCTGGATGCAGTGCGCCTCGGCCGGCTCCCACGCATAGCCGCACCGGATGTGCACCGGGGTGATGGGCTCTCCCGTGTTGCCGATGTAGGAGACCAGCACCGCGCTGTCGAGACCGCCGGAAAGAAGGACAAGAGTCATTCGGTTAGGATTGAGCGATGTATCTCGTCACCAAGCGCATCGAGTTCTGTTATGGCCACCGCCTGCTCGACTACGACGGCGTGTGCAAACATCCCCACGGGCACAACGCGCTGGTCGAAATCGACGTGCGCACCGACAGCCTCGATCGCCGCAACATGGTTGCCGATTTCAGCGACATCAAACGGATCGTCAAAGGGTGGATCGATCGGGAGCTCGATCACAAGATGATTCTTCGGCACGACGACCCGCTGGTGGACCCGCTGCAGCAGCTGGGGGAGCCCGTGTACATTCTCGAAAGCAATCCCACCGTCGAACGCATCGCGCGACTGATTTTTGACAATGCCCGGGAGGGCGGCCTCGACGTCGTCGCGGTCCGGGTGTGGGAAACGCCCAACTCCATCGCGGAATACCGGGCCGATTAGGGATTTTGCGATTTGTGAGCTGCTGATTTGGTGATTTCCCCGGCAATGGCGGTTTCGAGCCGCTCACCCCGGAGATCACGGTGCGCGACACGTCCATCGCGACCCAGCAGCACGGTCACGGGCAGTGTCTCGACGCCGAAGAGGCGCGCGAGATCGCCGTTATAGCCACGTCCGTCCCGCACCTGCGGCCACTCGATGCCGTTTCTGCGTACCCAGGATCTGAACGCCCGGCGATCCAGCGTGTCGAGGCTGATGCCGATGATGACGAAATCCTTCCGATCGTAGGCGGCGTGCAGTTTCTTCAACCGCGGCATTTCCGCGAGGCAGGGCGCGCACCACGTGGCCCAGAAATCCAGCAGCACTACCCGGCCGCGCAGGCTGTCGAGCGTCAGCGTGCGGCCATCCAGCGTGCGCAGCTCGGCGCGCGCCGGATCGGTTCCCGCCTGTGCGGCGAGCGGCCGCGGCGCGCACACCGCGCCCGCGATGACGAGGACCGCCGTCAGCCGGCCGATCTGCCGCGCCATCTCAGAATTCAAGGCGCGCGCCGAGCGCGAAGGACCGCGGCGCCCGCGGGCCATAGACGTACGCCGCGTCGCGGAGCGGCCCGCGATCCAGGTCGCGCTGGTATGCATTGGTGAGGTTGCGCACCATCGCCGTCAGCACCAGGCGGGCGCCGGCCAGGGGCATCGCGCGCGCGACTGTCGCGTCGGCGACAACGAACGGCGGCGTGCGGTCGAGCCTGTCCTCGGCAATCCAGCCCGCGTAATGCGGCGCGAGCATCGGGCCGGTGTAGCGCATGCCCGCGAAGAGATCGAACCCGCCGATGCCGCGCACCGTGATGGTGGCGTTGGCCAGCCGGCGCGGCGTGCGGAAGAAGTCGCGGCTGCCGAAGTCCGGCTCCGCGCGGTCGAAGCGGGCGCGCTGCTCGACCATGCCGCCCTGGAGGACGAGCGTGTCGCCGATGCCCCATCCCACGTTCATCTCGATGCCGTGCACGCGCGCGCCGCCCACGTTCGTCTTCAGCATCTCGAACGGCGGCGTGAGCGGATCGTCCTGCTCGATCACGTGAAAGAGATCCGACAGGCGCGTGTCGAACGCGTTGAGCTCGAACAGCGCCTGGCCGCGCCACGCCACCGGCTTCCACTCGATACCCGCCATGTAGCTGGCCGCGGTCTCGGCGCGGAGGTCCGGATCCTGCCTGATGATGCGCACGTCGCCCGCCACCGAGCTCAGATGCAGATCCTCGTCGAAGATCTGCGGCGCGCGGAAGCCGCTGGCGGCCGACACGCGCACCTGCAGCGCCTCGGACGGCGACCACATCAGCGCGCCCCGCGGCGACACGACCGTCTTCGACAGCGCCGAGTGCCGGTCGGCGCGCGCGCCTGCCAGCAGCGTCCACCCGCGCGCGAGCGTCCAGTCGTCCTGCAGGAACACGCCGGTGTTGCGGTACGTCGCGTCGGTCAGCCGCCCGTACGCGGGCTGGCTGTCGCTGAGCGCGTCGACGCTGTGCTGCGCGCCCCACGACAGCGTGTGCGCGCCCGCGTAATGATTGAACTGCGTGTCGACCAGCGCGAGCGTGCTGTCGGTGCGCCCGTACGCGTTGGGGTCGCGACCGACGCCGTAATAGCTGTCGCGGGCCGTGTCGGCCCACGCCACCGTCACCCGATAGTCGAAGCGCGCGCTGAGACTGTGGAGCCAGCTGCCCGACAGCGACGTGCGCAGGCTGTCGATCGCCTCGGCGATGTCGGCCTCGTGCGGCGGCTTGTCGAGCGCGTTGCCGCCGCGCCGGTGCTCGTCGATGCGCGTGGCGTCGAGCGTGAGCTTGCCGCGGCCGCCGGCCGCGTAGCGGTTCAGCCGCGCGCCGATCGCCCCGAGCCGCCGCAGGCTGACTTCAGTGAAGCCGTCGCCGTCGATGTCGATCGCGTCGACATGGTCCATCTGCCCGAACGCGGTGAACAGCGTCTGCCGATCGCGCGAGACGAGGTCGATGCCGCCGCTGCCCGAGTACACATCCTCGCCGCCGGCCCGCTCCTGGCGGAACTCGATTGCGCCGCCCGGCGCCGCAGCCTCCCGCGAAATGACGTTGACGATGCCGCCGATCGAGCCGGGGCCGTAGAGCGCGGATCCGCCGCCCTTGACCACCTCGATGCGCTCGAGCATCCGCGCCGGAATGTGCTCGATGCCGTAGACCTGCGCGAGCGACGAGATGATCGGCTGGCCGTCGACCAGAATCTGGGTGTACGGCCCGCCCAGGCCCAGCAGCCGGA
>DATKDT010000086.1:0-3619 GCA_035512575.1 Vicinamibacterales bacterium
GGCGCATGCGTGATCACATCGTCGCCCGGGCCGAACAGCGCCATCGCCGTGTTGTAGAGCGCCTGCTTGCCGCCGGCGCTGAGGATGACGTCCTTCGCGTCGTAGCTGACGCCGTAGTCCTCGCGATAGCGCGCGGCAACCGCCTCGCGCAGCTCGGTCACGCCGGCGTTGGCGGTGTATTTCGTGAAGTTGCGCTTGAGGGCGGCGTGCGCCGCCTCGGTGATGTGCGCCGGCGTCGGAAAGTCGGGCTCCCCCGCGCCGAGGTCGACGACGTCGATGCCCTGCCGGCGCAGCTTCTCCGCCTCCATCGTCCCCCTCATCGTCGGGGACATGCCGACCTGTTTCATGCGCTCGGAGAGCATCGGCGATCAGACCTTCAGCGACGTGCCCGCCGCGCGCTTTTCGAGGAGGCGCTTCTCGACTTCCGCGGGCACGAGGCCGCTGACGGAGCCGCCGAGCAGCGCGACTTCCTTGACGAGGCGGGAGCTCACGTAGGTGTACTGCTCGGCCGGCATCATGAAGACCGTCTCGACGTCCGAGGAGAGATGGCGATTCATCAGCGCCATCTGCATCTCGTACTCGAAATCCGACACGGCGCGCAGGCCGCGCACGATGACGTTCGCCTGCTTCTGCCGCATGTAATCGACGAGCAGACCCTCGAACGTGTCGACTTCGACCGACGGCGTGTCGCGGAACACGTCGCGGATCAGCTGCGTGCGCTGGGCGGCGGTGAACAGCGGCGCCTTCTCTGTATTGAGCAGGATGGCGACGATGATGCGGTCGAACATCCGCGCGCCGCGCTGAATGATATCGACATGCCCGTTGGTGAGCGGGTCGAACGAGCCCGGATAGACGGCTATGCGCATGCGCTCACCCATTCCGCTTCTCGTAAAAGCTCAGCGAGCTGTCGCCGGCTTTCACGGTTCGAATGGCGCCTTCGGGCGGCGCGACGCGCGTCGCGTGCTCGAGCACCACGAGTCCATCTTCGCTCACAATGCGCCCGGCCGCGCCGACGGCGGCCTCGAGCGCGCGGTCGTCATACGGCGGATCGAGCAGGACGAGGTCGAACGGCGGCCCCTCGTGCGCCTCCGCGGTCTCGACAAACCCGCCGCGCACGATAGTACACGCGTTCCCGCCGCTTTTCATGCCCGCGCGCTCGAGATTGAGGCCGATCAGCTCGAGCGCGCGGGGGTCTTTTTCCACGAACGTGACGTGGGCGGCCTCCCGGCTGAGCGCCTCGATGCCGAGCGCGCCAGTGCCGGCGTATCCGTCGAGCACGCGCGCGCCTTCGACGCGGGGCGCGAGGATGTTGAAGAGCGTCTCGCGCAGGCGATCGGAGGTCGGCCGTAGACCCTCCCACTTGGGCGTTTCGAGCCGGCGGCCCTTTGCGGAGCCGGCTATTATGCGCATGATTGGTTGCCGGTAACCGGTTGCCGGTTGCCGGCGTGAGCCGGACGGCACAACCGCCGTCCGGCTATCAAGGTTAGCCGCGCGAGCGTTGTCTCGCGCGGCTCGCACCGACAACCGACAACCGGCAACCGGTTACCGATCATCACCCCACCTCCGCCAGACCGAAGCGCGCTTTCCATTGATGGCGCAGGCGGCCCGCGAGCTCTGCGACACCGGTGTCGCTGGCAATCCAGTCCGAGGCCTCGCGGCGCGCGTGCTCCATGATCGCGGCGTCGCGGCCGAGGTCGCCGACGCGGAATGTGGGCAGGCCAGACTGGCGCGTGCCGAAGAAGTCGCCGGGCCCGCGCAGCTCGAGGTCGCGCTCGGCAATCACGAAGCCGTCGTTCGTTTCGACGAGCGCCTGCAGCCGTGCCTTGCCGGTGTCGGTCAGCGGTGCCTGATACAGCAGGATGCACTCCGAGAGATGCTCGGAGCGCCCGACGCGGCCGCGCAGCTGGTGCAGCTGTGACAAGCCGAATCGCTCGGCATGCTCCACGACCATGATGGTGGCGTTCGACACATCCACGCCGACCTCCACCACCGTCGTCGACACGAGAATATTCGTCTCGCCGGCGGCGAAGCTCGCCATCACGTGATCTTTCTGATCCGCCTTCAGCTTGCCGTGCAGCAGCGCGACGCGGTACTGCGGAAACACCGCGGCGGCCAGGTGCTCGGCCATGGCCGTCGCGTTGCGGAGGTCGATCTTCTCTGACTCCTCGACCAGCGGATAGATGATGTAGGCCTGCCGGCCCGCCTCGATGGCGGCGCGGATCGCGCGATACGCCTCCTCGCGGCGCGACTCGGGCTTCGCCCAGGTTTTCACCGGCTGACGTCCGGGCGGCATCTCGCGGATGACCGAGACGTCGAGATCGCCGTACAGCGTCATCGACAGCGTGCGCGGAATGGGCGTCGCCGTCATGACGAGCACGTCGGGGTTCGTGCCCTTTCCGCGAAGCGCGGCGCGCTGGACGACGCCGAAGCGATGTTGCTCGTCGATGATCACCAGCCCCAGCTCGCGGAACGCGACGGCCTCCTCGGCAAGCGCATGCGTGCCGACCACCATGTGCATCGACCCGGCCGCGAGCTCCGCGAGAATCTCGCGCCGCTTCTTCGCCGGCACGCTGCCTGTCAGCGCCGCGACGCGGAAGCGCGACGCTTCGAGCCGGCGGCGAATCGTCATGAAGTGCTGGTCGGCGAGAATCTCGGTGGGCGCCATGAACGCCACCTGGAAGCCGTTCTCCATCGCGACGAGCGCCGCCAGCAGCGCCACGATCGTCTTGCCGGCGCCGACGTCGCCCTGCAGCAGGCGGTTCATCGGCTCGGGCCGCGCCATGTCGTCGACGATCTCCTTCACGGCGCGCTTCTGATCGCCGGTGAGCCGGAACGGCAGCACCGCGCGCGCGGCGTCGCGCACGCGATCGTCGATGACGACCGACCGCCGCTTGCGATCGGCGCGCTGCCGGCGCCGCTTGAGCAGCAGGCCGGCCTGGAAGAGAAAGAACTCCTCGAAGATCAGCCGCTGCTGCGCGGGCGTGCGGAACGCATTGAGCGCATCGGCGTCCACGCCGGCCGGCGGAAAGTGCGTGGCCTCGAACGCCGCGCGTCGCTCGGGCATTTTCAACTTGCGGCGCAGCGCGTCGGGCAGCGGGTCGTCGATGTCGGCCGTCACGGGCCCGAGCGACTGCAGCGCCTGGTGCACCAGCGCGCGCTGCAGCTTCGGCGTCATGCTGCCCGACTTCTCGTAGATGGGGACGATGCGGCCGGTGTGGATGGTGTGATCGGCGTCGCTTTCGAGGCCTTCCGCGCCGGCCTCGCCGGAGAGGATTTCGTAGTCCGGGCTGGCGAGCTGCAGGCCCGTTCCCGGGCGCAGCTCGACGAGGCCGTACAGAATCACGCGCTGATGCGGCTTGAAGACATCCTTGAGGAAGGCCTGGTTCGGAAACGCCGCGCGAATCGAGCCGGACGCGTCGCGCAGGACCATCTCGAAGATGCGGAAACCCGGACGCCGCGTCGGCCGCACGTGCGTGTTGAGCACTTCACCAAGCACCGAGGTGCGCTGGCCGGGACGGAGGGATGCAATGGACGCGAACTGGCCGCGATCCTCATAGCGGATGGGAAAGCGGCACAGCAGGTCCTCGACGGTGACGAGGCCGACCTTCTCGAGATCGGC
>DATKDT010000087.1:0-18200 GCA_035512575.1 Vicinamibacterales bacterium
CACGATCACGCCGGTGACCACTTCCTGGCCTTCCTGCAGCTCGCCTTCGATCAGCTCCACCCACTGCCCGTCGGTGATGCCCGTGCGGACGACGAGGGCCTTGAGCTGCGGCTGCTGCGGCGTGCCGGTATCCATCCAGACGCGGCCGCGCGTGCTGGCCGACACGACCGGCGCGAAGAGCGCGTCGATCGTCTGCGCGCCCGTGGTCATCGGGGCGGCCGGCTGCGCGCCCTGCCGCGCGGTCTGTCCGGCGGGCTGGCCGGCGCCCTGGCCGCGGGCGCTGCCGGCGGGCGCATCGCCGCCCGCGCCGCCGCCGCGCTGTCCGCGCTGTGCCGTGCGCTCCTGGAAGGCCGTGCGCTCTTCGGGCGTCATCGTCTTCATCCGCTCTTCCAGGCGCCGCTGGCGCTCCTCGGGCGTCATGTTCGGATCGCCGCCGCGCCGGCCTTCGCCGCCCTCGCGCGCCGTGTCGCCGCCGCCGCGCTGCTGTGGGGTCTGGCCCTGCGCGGTTCCGCCGCCCTGGCGCTGGGCCTGGGGCGCGCCGGCCTGCGGCTGCGCGGCTGGGGCGCCGCCCTGCGGGGTCGTCCCCGGCGCCGCGCCCGGTTGGGCCGGCGGCTGCGCCGCGTCGGCATCGCCGCGTCCGCGTCCTCCGCGTCCCCCGCGACCGCCGCCGAACGCGTTCAGATCCTCGGGCACCGGCTGGTTGAGCGCCGCGAACGTGTCGGCCGTCGGCCGGAAGCGCAGCGAGCCCGCCGGCAGGCGCAGCACGTTGTCGCGCCGCGCAATCTCGATGTTGACCGTGGCCGTCATGCCCGGCTTCAGCCGCAAATCGGGATTGGGCGACTCGATGACCGTCGCATAGGTCACGACGTTCTGCACGACGACCGGATTGAGCTGCACCTGCACGACCGTGCCTTCGAAGTCGCTGGCGGGGTAGGCGTCGACGCGGAACGTCACGCGCTGGCCCGGGCGAATCTTGCCGACATCGGCCTCGTCGATGCTGGCGCGCACGCGCATCTTCGTGAGGTCGGCCGCCAGCAGGAACAGCACCGGCGCGTTCATGCTCGCCGCCACCGTCTGCCCCTCGTCGACGTTGCGCGAGATCACGATGCCGTCGATCGGCGCCCTGATGACCGTGTGATTCAGGTTGACCTGCTGCTGGTTCAGGTTCGCGCGCGCCTGCGTGACGCCGGCCCGTGACGAGCGCAGCTGCGCGTCCTGCGACAGCACGGCCACATCGGCCGCCTCGACCTCGGTCGCCGGAATCAGGCCGCGCTTGCCGAGATCGTGCGCGCGCTGCTGCTTGACCTTCGCGTCGGCCAGCCCGACCTCGAGCCGCTGCAGATCCGCCTCAGCGCGCACCAGGTTCGCCCGCTGCTGCTCGATCTGGGTCTGGATCAGCGACGGGTCGAGGCGTGCGATGACCTGGTCCTTCTTCACGATCTGGTTGAAGTCGGCGTACAGCGCCTGCACGGTGCCCGACACCTGCGTGCCGACCTGCACCGTGGTCACCGCCTCGAGCGTGCCCGTCGCGCCGACGGCCTCCACGATGTTGCCGCGCGTGACGACCGCCTTGACGACCTCGGGTTTGGCGTCGCCGCCCTTATATTTGGTGTAGCCCCAGACGCTCGCGCCGATGACGCCAACGCCGATGATGATGAGTATGAGTTTCTTCTGCATGTGATCAGGCCTGTCCTGCCTCTGCGGGTTCCGGCGCCCGATGTCTGAGGCCGGCCCATCCTTCTTCGAACAACGTGTACACGGTCGGCACCAGCACAAGTGTCACGAGCGTCGAGGCCATCAGGCCTCCGACGACGACACGCGCGAGCGGTGCCTGCAATTCGGCGCCTTCGCCGATGCCGAGCGCCATCGGCGTGAGCCCGAGCATGGTGGCGAACGACGTCATGAGAATCGGCCGTAGCCGCGTGCGCCCCGCGGTCTCGACCGCCTCGCGCAGTGCCATGCCGTCGCGCCGGCGCAGGATGTTGGTGTAGTCGACCAGCAGAATCGCATTCGACACGACAATGCCGGCGAGCATGATGACGCCGATGTAGGCCTGCAACGAGAAGGTCGTGCCGGTCAGCTTGAGCATCAGCACGACGCCGATGGCCGCGACCGGCACCGAGAACATGATGATGAACGGGTCGCGGAACGACTCGTACTGCGACGCCATCACGCCGTAGACGAGCAGCACGGCGAGAATCAGCATCGTCTGCAGCTGCCGGAAGGCGCGCGCCTGCTCCTCGACCTCGGAGCCGAAGCCGACGGAGAAGTCGGGCGGAATGTCGAGCGACGGAATCTGCGCGTTGATCCGGTCGACCGCGTCGCTGAGGGCGATTTCGGTCTCGGCGCTCACGCGCGCGATGCGCTCCTGGTTCTTGCGCTCGATCTGGACCGGGCCGGCCTGTGACTCGACGCTGAGGATGCTGCGGGCCGGCGTCACGCGGCCGCCCGGCGTCGACACGAGCACGTCGCCGACGTCGCGGATGGCGCCGCGGTCTTCCTCGCGCAGCCGGACGATGATCGGGTACTCGTTGCCGCGGTCGCGGAAGAACGCCGCCTGCGTGCCCGCCACGTTCGTGCGGATCGTGTTCGCGACGCTGCTGACGCTCAGGCCGAGCAGCGCGGCCTTGGGGCGATCGACGCGGATGGCCAGCTCCGGCCGGCCTTCCTCGCGCCCCATGCGCACGTCGGTGACGCCCTCGGTGCGCTCCATCATCGTCCGCGCCCCCTGCGCGATGCGCGTGGCGTCGTCCAGATCGTGGCCGCGGATTTCGAGCGACAGCCGCGCGTCGGAGAGGCCGCCGAGGATGCGGTTCATTTGCGAGTTGCCGCCCGACGCGCGGGTGCGGATGACCGCACCGGCCACGCCCGTGAGCTCGCGCCGCAGATCGGCCGCGATGTCCTCGCTCGAGCGGTCGCGCTCGGTCTTCGGCACCAGCCGCAGCTCGATGTTGGCGCGGTTGGATCCGCCGCCCATGAAGCCGCCGCCGCCGGCCGACGAAATGATCATGAGCGCCTCGGGCACGGCCCTGAGCGCCATCTCCTCGACGCGCAGCACGACCGCTTCAGTGCGCTCGATGCGCGAGCCGACCGGCATGTCGAGATCGATGCGGACCTGGCCCTCGTCGGCCTGGGGCATCAGCTCGAACGACAGCGTCGGCAGAAGCAGCACGGCCGCGGCCACGAGCGCCGCGCTGACGCCGAGCACCATCGGCCGGTGGTGCAGCGAGCGGTGCAGGAACGACTTGTAGCCGTCGTCGACGCGGTCGAGCACGACCTCGGTGGAGTTGAACAGCCGTCCGGCCAGGCCCGTGCGCGCGTGCGCCTCGGACGGCAGGCGCAGCAGCTTGGCGCAGAGCACCGGCACGATCGTCACCGCCACGAACAGCGACATCAGCAGCGAGAACATGACGACGATGGCGAGCTGCTTGAAGAGGATGCTCGATACGCCCGTGAGGAACAGCAGGGGGATGAAGACGGCGATGTGCGTGAGCGTGGACGCGAGAATCGCCGACCAGACTTCCTCGCTGCCGTCGATGGACGCCGTCACACGGTCCTTGCCCATCTCCATGTGCCTGTACGTGTTCTCGAGCACGACGATGGAGGCGTCGACAATCATCCCCACCCCGAGCGCCAGTCCGCCGAACGTCATCGTGTTGAGCGTGTAGCCGGCGAAGTAGAGCAGGGCGAACGTGCCGATCACGGAAATCGGGATCGAGAGGCTGATGATGAACGTCGATCGCAGGTCGCGCAGGAACAGGAAGATGATCAGGATGACCAGCACCGAGCCGATCAGGGCGTGCTCCTTGACCGAGTCGATCGAGCGGTCGATGAAGATCGACTGGTCGTCGAGCACGGCCAGCCGCATGCCGTTGACGGAATCGTTGATGCGCGCGACCTCGGCCTTCACCGCCTCGGCAATCTGCACGGTGTTGGTGCCCGACTGCTTCGTGACGCGCATCCGGACGCCCGGCTTGCCGTTGATGCGCGTGAACGAGCGGAAGTCCTCGGTGCCGTCGTAGACCTCGGCGATGTCGCGCAGGTACACGGGCACGCCGTTGGTTGTCAGGATGACGAGATTGCGGATGTCCTCGAGGTTCTGGAACTGGCCGGCGCTGCGCACCAGATAGGTGGTGTCGCCCTCGTCCACCTCGCCGAGCGGCACGTTCTGGTTCTCGCTGCGCAGCACGCTCGTCACGCGGTCGACCGACAGGTTGAGCGCGGTGATCTTTTCCTTGGACAGGTCGACCTTGATCTGCCGGCGCAGGCCGCCGTCGACGGTGACCGCCGCGACGCCCGGCACGCGCTCGATGCGCGGCGACAGGTCGTTGGTGGCGAGCTCGCGCAGCGTGACGCGGTCGAAGTCGCCCTCGACGCCGATGCCCATGATGGGCGACGCGTTCGAGTCGAACTTGAAGATGGTCGGCGGATCGGCCTCCTCGGGCAGCCGCCCGCGGATGCGATCGACGCGCGTGCGCACCTCGTCGGCCGCCTCGTTCAGATCCGTGCCCCAGGCGAAGTTCAGGCGCACCATGCCCGAGCCTTCCGACGCGGTCGCGCTGATCACCTCGACGCCCGGTACCGCTGCCATCGCCTGTTCGAGCGGGCGCACGACGAGCTCTTCGATCTCGAGCGGGCCGACGCCCGCGTAGCCGACGCGCACCGTGAGGCTCGGATAGCTGACGTCCGGCAGCAGGTCCACCGGCAGGCGCGCCAGCGACATGACGCCGAGCAGCACCACCGTGGCGCTCAGCATGAACATCGTGATGGGACGCTGAATCGCGATGCGCGGAATGCTCACTGACCCCTCCCTGCGGGTGCGGCCGGCGCGCCCTGGGGGCCGGCGCCCGGAAGCACCAGCCGATCGCCGTCCTGCAGCGCCCCGGCGCCGGTCGTCACCACGCGCTCGCCTTCGCGCACGCCGGCGACCACTTCCACGCGCTCGGGATTTTCGATGCCCGTTTCCACCGTGCGGAACCGCGCCGTCTGCCCGTCGACCACGAACACGCCGCGCGCGCCAGGCCGCTCGACGATGGCGTTGCGCGGCACGGTGAGCGCGTCGGGCTTGTCGCCCACGCGCAGGCTGACGCGCGCGTACATGCCCGGCTTGAGGCGGCCCGTCGGATTGGGCACCTCGATTTCCATCTGCGCCGTGCGCGTCTGCGGATCGAAGACGGGCGCGATGCGGCCGACGCGGCCGGTGAACGTTTCGCCGGGGAACGCGTCGACTTCCACGGCCGCCGGCGTGCCCGCCTGCACGCGTTTGACGTCGCGCTCGACGAGATTCGCCACCAGGCGCACGAGCCGGATGTCGACCACCGAGAACACCGGCTGGTTCGTCGAGGCGAAGCCGCCGACGTCGAGGAAGCGCTGTCCGACGAAGCCGGTGACGGGCGAGCGCACGACCGTGTTGCCGAGCGTCAGCCGCAGCTCCTGCAGCCGCGCCCCCGACTGGCTGTTCTGCGCGCGCGCGAGATCGAGCTGCGCGCTCGCCGCCTGATACCGCGCGTCGGCGTCGTCGAGCGTCTGCTTCGGCAGCAGCTGCCGCTCGAAGAGGCTGCGCGAGCGGTCGAGACTCGTCTGCGCGAATTTCAGGTCGGCCTGGCGCTGGCGGATGGTGGCCTGCGCCACTTCGTAGGCCGCTTCGGCCTGGCGCACCTGCTGGCGGATCTCCTGGTCCTCGATGGTCGCGATGACCTGGCCTTCGCTGACGGTGTCGCCGATGCGGACGCGGACCGACGCGAGCCGCCCGCCGACCTTCGGCACCACCTGCACGGTGGCGCTGCCCACGAGGTTGCCGACGAGCTGGATGTCCTCGGTCAGCCGCGCGCGGCTGACGGGGGCGACGTCAACGGACATCGGGGCGCGGCCGCCGCCGCGTCCCGCGCCGGGCCCGCCGGCAGGCGCCGCCGACGCGGCCGCGCTGCCGCGCTTGTAGTAATAGATGCCGGCCGTCGCCAGGGCGACCGCGACGAGGAGAATGACGACTTTACGCATGCGGCAATCCGATTGGTCCTCAGCGGATGGACGAGATGCCCGTCGCGGTTCCGCCCACGCTCTGCACCCGCTCGAACTCGACCAGCGCACGCTGGTAGTCGAGGATCGCGCGCAGCTCGCTGTTGCGCGCGTTCGCGAGATCGCGCTGGAACTGCACGATCTGATAGTTGGTGGACATGCCCACTTCGAACTTGCTGGCCTCGGCTTCGAGCTGCTTCTCGGCCAGGTCGCGCGTGAGGCGCGCCGCCTCGAGCCGCTTGAGCGCGCTCTCGACGCCCAGCGCCGCGTTGGTGACTTCGACGGCCACCTGCAGCTCGCGCGAGCGCACCTGCGCCTGCGTCTGCTCGTACTGGATCTTCGCGCTGGCGTACCGCGCCTTCGCGGCGGTCGTGCCGATTGGATAGCTCGCGACCGCCTGCACCGACCACGTGGGGTAGTCGAAGCCCATGATCTGACGCAGCGTCTGGGCGTAATCGCCGGGCAGGGTGGTCCGCAACCCGTCCACCGTCACGAACTGCGGACCGCCGACGGCGCTCAGGTTGTAGTTGGCCTGCAGGTCGAGCTGCGGCTTCGTCTGGTTGTCGAGCAGCTCCAGCGAGATGTCGTTGGTCTGCAGCGTCTTGCGATCCTGCTGCAGGTCGATCCGCTCCTGCAGCGCGCGGGTCACCGCCGCTTCGGCGTTGATCGGTTGGGGCGTGACCGTCGGCTGATCGACCGGCTGCAGCCGCGCGCGCCAGAGCTCGTCTTCGGTGCCGCCGACGATCAGGCGCTTGAGGTTCAGCTCCGCCGTCCGCCACGTCGCCTCCGCCGTCGTCAGCGCCTGCGCCGCCGTCGCCGCCTGCACTTCGGCCTGAATGATGTCGATGGGCGCGAGCGTGCCGATCTCGACGCGGATGCGGTTGTCTTCGACCAGCTTCTGCGAGAGCGCGAGCGAGCGCTGCGCCACGTCGATGGCGCGGATCGCGTAGACGAGCTCCCAGTACGCGTTGCGCACGTTGGCGAGCGTGTTCTCGATCGTGCCTTTCACCTGCAGGTCGGTGACGTCGCGGTTGATCTGCAGAATCTGGATCTGCGAGCGCACCGAGTCGATGCGGAAGTCGCGCATCAGCGGCTGCACGAAGCGGAACTGCAGACCCGACTGGAACGTGGGATTGCGCAGCGAGCGCGCGTCGGACGTCGCCTGCCGCGTGTTGGTGAAGTTGGCCGTGAGGTCGCCGCCCCACTTCGGCATCGCCTGCGTGACGCCGGCGTTGTAGGTGATGGTGTCGGTCGAGATGACGTCGCCGCCGTCGATGTCGCGCGTGGCCGCGCGCGTGCTGCCCGACGGGCCGACCGTGCCGCTGAGCGTCGGCAGGAAGCTCGCGCGCTGCGCCGCCATGTCCCAGTCGCGGATGCGCGGGTTCAGACGCACGACGGCAATGTCGATGTTGCGCTCGAGCGCGCGCGCGATGGCGTCCTCGAGCGTGATCGGCGCCAGCGGGCCCGTGCCGGGCGGCACCGCAACCGTGGCCTGTTTCACGAGATCCGCCATGCGGATCTCGCCGGCCGTCTGAGGCGGCGTCTGTGTCTGCGTCTGGCCCGCTGCGGCCGGTGCCGTATCCTGCGCGCGCGCGATCACCGGCGCCGACACGAGCCAGAGCGCCACGAGCGCCCGCGAAACGTACTTGCTCACTGTGAACCTGCCTCTATGCGGACAACCCAAAAGGAGAATTATCGCCGAGCGCGCTCTTTGCGCTGGCGATCGAGAATCTGCGTCAGCTTTTGATACTGCACAGGGGTAAGCACCTGGTGCATGCGGTACAGCATCAGCGTCCGCGACTTGTTGATCTGGCTGCGCACCGCTTCGACGCGATCGATCTGCAGCATGATCACGCGCTCTTCGGCCGTGTTCTCTTTCATCAGGCGGTTGAACTCCGCCTCCAGGCCGTCGAGCTCCTTGTGCAGCACGCGCAAAGACGGGAAGCTGGATTTCCAGATCTCTTCGATCCTGTCCGACTGCCGGCGGCTCAGCCCGAGCTCCCGCGTGGTGCCGGCGTCCTTCCACCAGAACCGCCGATCCGGGCTTCCCTGTGTCTGCTGCTGGACTTTGGGCTCTTCCTGCCGGGCGACGGCCGGCGCCGGCATGGCTGCGGCGACCACCGCCAGGCAGAACCCGGCCAGCGCTCGCGATGCGATCTTCATGTCAACTCCCGCTATGTTCCGTGTTCTCTACGGTATACGGCCCCGTTTGAGGGCCTGTTTACGGCAGGGAAGTTAAGAGCATGTCAACTCACCCGCCGAACGACTCCAGCCGCGCGATGACCTGGCCGACGATGTTGTTGGGCGTGGAAGCGCCGGCGGTGAGCCCGATGCGAACCGGCCGGGCGGACGGAAACCAGTCCCGCGTCTCGATTTCGGCGGCGGCGGCCGTCGACGGCAGGCCGATCGGACGATGCCGGATGACGCCGGCTTCGAGGCAGGCCGGCTCGGCCACGTGAAACGTGGACAGGCGATCGGCGCAGATCCGCGCGAGGTTGACCGTGTTGCTGCTGTTGTAGCCGCCGACCACGATCATCATGTCGAGCGCCGAGGCGGCGCCGCCCGCGTCCGCCAGGTCGAGCAGCTGCAGCACCGCGTCCTGCCGTTCCTGTGTCGCGCTGCAGATCGTGTCGAACGCGCGGAAGCGCGGCGCGAGCTCCGCCTCGCCGTAGCGGTCGCGCATCGCGGCGCGGAACATCTCCCCGATTTCCAGCGACTCGGTCATCAGCATCGTCGTCTGGTTGGCGCAGCCGACGCGCGCGAGATCGCGCGCCGGATCGAAGCCGGGCGAGACGGCGTCGCTGAAGCGATCGAGCATGGCGGCGCCGTCTCCGCCGGTTCGAATGTAGTCGCACACGATCTGCGCCTCGGCGCGATCGAGGACCACGAGGTAGTGACCGTTCTCGTACCTGAGCGCCTGCGAGGCGGTGGCGCGAGTCTCCTCGTGCTTCACCTTGCCGTGGATGATCGACGTGAAGCCGTCCTGCGCGTAGCGGCGGACGTTCTTCCAGACGTTGAGCACCGATCCGCAGGTGGTGTCGACCAGCGTGCAGCCCTGGCGCTCGAACCGGGCCATGTCGCCAATCGAGGCGCCGAACGCCGGAATGATCAGCACATCGTCGGGGCCGAGGGCGGCCTGGTCTTCGCCGGGATCGCCGAGGAACCGGATGCCCGCCGCGCGCAGGCGGTCGTTGACGTGCGGGTTGTGAATGATCTCGCCGGTGAGGAACACCCGGCGATCCGGAAACCGCCGCCGCGCCTGATAGGCGTAGTCGACGGCGCGGTCGACGCCGTAGCAGAAGCCGAACTCGCGCGCGAGATGGATGGTGAGCCGGCCCGCCTGCCGCGTGAAGTCCGACGCGCGGACCTCGTCGACGAGCTTGCTGTGGTACGCGGCGGCGAGCTCGTCGGCCACCGCGGCCTTCATGTCGAGGCCTTTGCGGAAAATCAGCTGCGCCAAGCGCTAGCGCCTCGCGCGCGGCAGGGTGGCGAGGACGACTTCGCGCGCCCGGGGCGTCATGTCGTCGATCGTCCTGAGCGAGTCGAGCGAGATGCGGTCGAAGGCCGCGTCGAGCAGCGCGGCCTCGTCGAGCTCGTCGGCCGCGGTCGCGAGGCTCTGCGCGCGGGGCGGCGTCTCGGTCCTGGCCGACTGGCCGGCTGTCGACGATCCCGGCGTGCCGTTCAGATCGAGCAGCCGGCCCGAGGCCAGGCCCACCATCATGCCTGCGACGGCGGCCGCCGCCGCCCAGCGCAGCACCTGGCGCGTGCTCTGCAGCGCGGGCGCCGGCGCGCCGGCCGGGAAGGCGATGACGCGCGCGGAGCGGCCGGCCGCCTCGAGGCGCCGGAGGATGCCGCTCTTCTGTTCCGCGAGCCGATCGGGCGTGAACACGGCGTCGGCGATCGCTCCCGCCTCGGCGGCGGTCTCGTCGACCCACGCGCGGAGCGCGGCGAGCCGCGCCTGACAGGGCGCGCACGACGACACATGCGCCGGCTCAGGCCCGCCCGCGATGATGGCGAGCAGGGCCGGCTCCGAGGCGTGGCGTCCGAACATCTCAGCGAATCGCATTTCGTGTGTCTTCTGCTTCCGTCTTCAAGTCTTGCGTCTTCTCGTTCTCGCCGGGAGCGAGCATGCCGCGGAGCTTCCTGATGGCGCGGAACAGGTGCACGCGCACCGTCGACTCGTTCAGCCCCGTCATCGCGCTGACCTCCTTCGAGGAGTGACCCTCGTAGTGGCTCAGCATGAAAATCGTCCGCTGGCGCTCGGGCAGCCCGGCTAGCGCGCCCGCGAGCCGGCGGCGCCGCTCGTTGAGCAGCATCGTGTCTTCCGGACTGGGCCCGCGCGCGGGCATGATCTCGGTAAGCTCGCGCTCGCCGCCGCCCGATTCAATCATCGGGACGATCCAGCGCTCGCGGCGCCGGCGGGCCTTGAGGCGGTCGAGGCATCCATTGATCAGGATGCGCGTGAACCAGACCTCGAACGGCCACTCGTCCTTGTACGAACCGATGTGCGTGAACGCCTTCACGAAGGCGTCCTGCACGGCCTCGTCGGCGTCGGCCGCGTCCCGCAGGTAGTGCAGCGCGATCCGCGACGCGCGGCGCTGGTGTCGCGACACGACCTCGGCATACCGCTGCCGCGCCTCGTCCATCCGCTGCTCGGCCACGAGCGCCTTGATGGTGGCTGCGACGTTCTCCGGTTCGGCAAGCGGTGCTGACATTATGAGTTACGGGCGCGGCGGCAGCGGCGTTTACCGCGCCGGGGCCCTTCTGATTATAGCGCCGGGGTAGTAGAACCCGAGTATTTCGGCCCCTTTGGCGCCTCCGCGGGCTCGCGACAGCGCGCCCGCCTGGCACAGGCCGACGCCGTGGCCGAACCCCGTGCCGCGCAGCTGCCAGCCGTCGCCCTGCCGCCTGAGCGTGAAGCGCGTGCTCGGCAGTGCTCGCAGCCCGAGCCCGGCCGTCACGACGGCCCGGAAGACGTCGCCGTCGACTTCGACCTGGGTGGGCCCGGCAATGCGGATGCGCGCGGCGCGGCCCGAGCGGTCGCGGCGGACGATGACGAGGTCGCGCAGGGGCGGGTCGATGCGCGTGCGCCGGTCGCGGGCGAGGACGGCGGCCAGGCGCCCGGCATCCAGATCCGACGTCCACTCGCGGTGCGGATCCTTCACGGCGTCGCGCTTCGCGACGAGATACGGGCGCGCGGCGCCCCACACGTCGCGGGCGTCGGCGGTGTGCCCGCCGCAGTCGGCATGGAACACGGCTTCTATCAGCCGGCCGTCGTGCACGAGCACGCCGCGGCTCGTGCGCGACGCGATGCGCGATGCCAGCTCCGCCCAGCGCGCGCTCTTCAGCCGCGCCGGCTCGTAGCGCTGGCAGTGCGTGGCGTCGCACAGATCGAAGCCCTCGGCGCCGTGGCGTCCGCGCCGGCTGACGGCGTACGTGCGGGCGACGATGATCTGCGCTTCGTAAAGCGCGTCGGCCACGGCCGCCGGCACCGCGCCGGGAGCGATCTCGGTGAGCGCGACCGCCGCGGCGTACGCATCGATCGGTACGGTCTCGACGCGGCCGCTGTGCTGCACGCGCAGTGTCTCGCCAATGGCCGGCACGCCGCCGGTTTCCGGCGCCGCCGGCCGCCCTGGCGCGCACCCGGCCAGCGCTGCCGCGGCCATCACCATCACTCCCGCCCGCATCGTCATCGCGCAAGTGTGCGCCAAGTCGGCGCTTCGCGGGCGCCCCGGCCGCGCGCCAGGGCGCTCGGGTAGGTCTGCCGCCGCGCCGCGCGACACTCCGGTGCGATGTCCGGCATTCCGTCGCGCCGGCGGGGCGAGTCGGGCCAGAGAGCGGTCCCTCCGCTCTCTTTTTAACGCCGTCGCGCCAGAACGCCGGACACCGCACCTGCGCGAGGCAGAGGCCGCGCTGAGCGCTCGGGCAGGTCCGGCGCGGCGCCGTGCTTGTACATGCGAGCAGAGATCGCCCGAGCTCCGCGGCGCGGCGACGGACTTGCCCGAGCGCTCTGTCGCGCGGTCGGGGCCTGCCGAGTGGAGGGCGACGCCGTTGCTGCGGCAGCCGATCCGCGCGTCGGATAGTCGGTCGCGGGACGAGCGGGGCCGGGAGATTGACCGGCTGCCGACGGGCCTAGTACGATAGTGCGTTTTTTGGCTTCATTAGGAGACCCATGAAGGATCAGAGGGGCGCGGCGACGGCTGAGCGCGCCAGGACGCTCGACGCGCACGGGATCAGCGCCGGCACCGTGCATTGGAACCTCACGATTCCGGAGCTGGTGGAAGCGGTGGTTCGGCGCGGCGAGGGCGTGCTCGCCAAAGACGGGCCGATCGTCTGCAGCACCGGCCAGCACACCGGCCGATCGCCCAACGACAGGTTCGTGGTGCGCGAGCCGTCGAGCGAGAAGAACGTCGCGTGGGGCAAGGTCAACCGCCCGATCGATCAGGCGGCGTTCGATCGGCTGCACCAGCGCATGCTGAAGTACCTCGAAGGCCGCGAGCTGTACGCGCTCGACTGCCACGCCGGCGCGGATCCCGCGTATCGCCTCAATGTGCGCGTCATCAACGAGCTCGCCTGGCACAACCTCTTCGCGCGCCACATGTTCATCCAGGTCACCGACGCGGCCGAGCAGGCGGCGCACGAGCCCGACTTCACCGTCATCGACATCCCGAGCTTCACGGCCGATCCGGCCGCCGAAGGCACCAACTCGGAAGTCTTCATCCTGCTGAACTTCGCCAAAAAGGTCGTCCTCATCGG
This sequence comes from Vicinamibacterales bacterium, assembly GCA_035512575.1. Classification (GTDB taxonomy): domain Bacteria; phylum Acidobacteriota; class Vicinamibacteria; order Vicinamibacterales; family SCN-69-37; genus JALYRV01. The sequence goes on from DATKDT010000087.1 coordinate 12,772, forward strand.
CGGCACCAGCTACGCCGGCGAGATGAAGAAGTCGATCTTCACGGTCATGAACTACCTGCTGCCGCTGCGCGACACGATGCCGATGCACTGCTCGGCCAATATTGGAGAGGACGGCGACGCCGCCCTCTTCTTCGGCCTCTCGGGCACGGGCAAGACCACGCTGTCGAGCGATCCGCATCGCGGCCTCATCGGCGACGACGAGCACGGGTGGAGCGATGCGGGCGTCTTCAACTTCGAGGGCGGCTGCTACGCCAAGATGATCCGCCTGTCGGCCGAGGCTGAGCCGCAGATCTACGCGACGACGCGGCGCTTCGGCACCGTGATCGAGAACGTCGTGATCGACAAGCGGACGCGCGAGCTGAAGCTCGATGACGACTCGAAGACCGAGAACACGCGCGGCGCGTATCCGCTGACCTACATCGACAACGCCGTGCCGTCCGGGCGGGGCGGCCATCCGAAGAACATCGTGATGCTGACCGCCGACGCGTTCGGCGTGCTGCCGCCGATCGCGCGGCTGACGCCGGAAGGCGCGATGTATCACTTCCTCTCCGGATACACGGCCAAGGTGGCCGGCACCGAGAAGGGCGTGACCGAGCCGAAGGCGACGTTCAGCACCTGCTTCGGCGCGCCGTTCATGGTGTGGGATCCGAACGTCTACGCGAAGCTGCTCGGCGATCGCATCGCGAAGCACGGCGCGAAGGTGTGGCTGGTCAACACCGGATGGACCGGCGGGCCGTACGGCACGGGCAAGCGCATGAAGATCGCGCACACGCGCGCGATGATTCACGCCGCGCTGTCGGGTGAGCTCGACGACGTGAAGTACGAGAACGATCCGATCTTCAACGTCGACGTGCCGGTGACCGTGCCGGGCGTGCCCGACGAGGTGCTGAAGCCGCGCAACACGTGGGCCGACACGGCCGCGTACGACGCGCAGGCGAAGAAGCTGGCGGGCATGTTTGCCGACAACTTCAAGACGTTCGAGGCGACGGCCACCGACGCGGTGAAGAAGGCGGGGCCGAGGGGATAGAAGTTCGGAGTTCGGAGTTCGGAGTTCGGAGTGCTGCCGACGCAGCCCGCGCAACGCCCGGCTTCGAGCGCGCAGCTGACAGCCGGTGCCGTCATCCATGAAGCTGGCATGATGTTTCCTCCTGTCCGGTGTCTACCGGATTCCCCGACGGTTGTTACGGCAGTTCACGGCTATTATGCCGGTGGCGCCTGACCGTGACCCAGAGAACTCCGAACTCCGAACTCCGAACTCCGAACTTCGAGCCCGTCATCGGCCTCGAAATCCACGCTCAGCTGCTGACGCGCACGAAGATCTTCTGCGGCTGTCCCACCGCCTTTGGCGCGCCCCCAAACACGCACGTCTGCCCGGTCTGCCTCGGCATGCCGGGCACGCTGCCGGTGCTCAACGCCGCCGCCGTGGAATACGCCGCGCGCGCCGCGCTCGCGCTCAATTGCGCCGTGCACGCGCAGTCGGTGTTCGCCCGCAAGAACTACTTCTACCCCGACCTGCCGAAGGGCTATCAGATCTCGCAGTACGACCGGCCGCTCGCCACGGGCGGGTGGGTCGACATCGGCCCGCTGGCCGCGCGCCGCCGCGTGCGCATTACCCGCGTGCACATGGAGGAAGACGCGGGCAAGTCGCTGCACCACGGGTTCCCCGATTCCGATCGCGCGACCTACGTCGACTGCAACCGCGCGGGCGTGCCGCTGATCGAGATCGTGTCGGAGCCCGATCTGCGGACGGCCGCCGAGGCGTCCGACTTCTTCGAGCGCGTGCGCGAGCTGCTCATCGCGCTTGGCGTCAACGACGGCAACATGGAAGAGGGCAGCCTGCGCTGCGACGCGAACGTCTCGCTGCGGCGCGAAGGCGACGAGACGCTCGGCACGAAGACCGAGGTCAAGAACGTCAACTCCTTCCGCTTCCTCCGGCGCGCGCTGGAACACGAGATCGAGCGGCAGGCGGCCATCCTGGACGGCGGCGGCGCCGTCATGCAGGAAACGCGCCTCTGGGACAGCGCGGCGGGCGTTACCGTGTCGATGCGCAGCAAGGAAGACGCCGACGACTACCGCTATTTCCCCGAGCCGGATCTGCCGCCGCTGGTCCTCGAACGCGCGTGGGTCGACGCGCAGCGCGCCGCGCTTCCCGAACTCCCCGATGCGCGCATCGCGCGCCTCATGCGCGACCACGGCCTCGTCGAGTACGACGCCGAAACGCTCGTGCGCGCCGTGCCTGGCGGCGCCGACTACTTCGAGGCCGTCGTCGCGGCCGGAGCGGCGTCGAAGGCCGCCGCCAACTGGATGCTCGGCGACGTGCAGCGCGTGCTGAAGGAACAGAGCGCCTCCTTACTGGACTTCGCCGCCAGAGTGCCGCCCGACGCGCTCGCGGAACTGCTGCGCCTGCTGGATGACGGGACGATCGGCGGTTCGGCCGCCAAACAGGTGTTCGAGACGATGGCTTCCGACGGCGGGCGCCCTTCGGCCATCGTCGAGGCCGCCGGGTTGTCGCGCATCTCCGACCAGTCGGCGATCGAAGCCCTGGTCGACGAGGTCCTGGCCGCCCACGCCGGGGCCGTCGCCGAATTCCGCGCCGGAAAGACCCAGACCTTCGGCTTCCTGGTGGGACAGGTTATGAAGGCCTCGAAGGGCCGCGCCGACGCCGCCACCGTGAATGCACTTCTCAGGAAAAAGCTGTAGCCTGTAGCGGCGTGATTGAGTGCAGGGCGGTTTCCAAGACCTACAGCCGCGGCGTGTTCGCGCTGAAGGACGTGACGCTGTCGGTCGACAAGGGCGACTTCGTCTTTCTCACGGGCCCGAGCGGCGCCGGCAAGTCCACGCTGCTGCGGCTGCTGCTGCGGCAGGAGATCCCCAGCGGCGGATCGCTCACCGTCGGCGGGAAAGACCTTGCCGACCTGCGCCCGCGCGAGGTGCAGGCCTACCGCCGCAGCCTGGGCTTCATCTTTCAGAACTTCAACCTCATTCCCACGCGGACGGTGCTCGAGAACGTGGCCATCGTGCCGCGCGTGCTCGGCCAGAGCGACGATCAGCAGAAGCGGCGCGCGTTCCAGGTATTGAAGTGGGTGGGCCTGCAGCACCGCATCAACGCGTTTCCGCAGGAGCTGTCGGGCGGTGAGCAGCAGCGCGTGGCCATCGCGCGCGCGCTCGTCAACGATCCGTCGCTCATCCTCGCCGACGAGCCGACCGGCAACCTCGATCCCGATCTCGCGCTCGACATCATGAACCTGCTGCGCGAGATCAACGCGCGCGGCACCACGGTGCTCGTCGCCACGCACGACCGCGAATTGATCCGCCGCGTCAACCGCCGCACGATCACGCTCGCGCACGGCCTCCTCGCGGAGGAAGGCTGATGGCGCTCGGCCGCTATGCCTGGCGCGAGGGCGCCACGTCACTCTGGCGCGGACGCCGCGCCGGCGCCGTCGCGATGGCCGCCATCACCGCCGTCGTCTTCGTGGCCGGCGTGTTCCTGCTCCTCTCCCACAACGCGCGCCGCATCGTCGGCACCTGGTCGGCGTCGGCGGAGATGTCGGTGTATCTGGCCGATGACGCCGCGGCCGGCGCCGTGCAGGAGCTCGGGCGCTGGATCGAGGGCAGCGGGATGGCGGAGTCGGTGGCCTACATGTCGCGCGACGAGGCGTTCACCCGGTTCCAGCGCGATTTCCCGGGCCTGGCCGATGTGGCCGGCACGGCGGCGGATCATCCGCTGCCGGCCTCGCTCGAAGTGGTGCTGCGGCCCGACGCGGCGTCGGGCGGCGTGTTCGAGGCGTGGGTCGCCGACCTGCGCGCGCGCCCCGGTGTCACCGACGTGCGCTACGACCTCGAGTGGCTGTCGCGCCTCGAGCGGCTGGTGCGGACGGTGGAAGCCGGCGGGCTGGCGCTCGTCGCGATTCTCGGCCTGGCCGCCGCGCTCACGGTTGCCAGCGTCGTGCGGCTTGCGGCCGCGTCGCGCGCGGATGAAATCCAGATCATGCGGCTCGTGGGCGCGCCGCTCGCGACCATCCGCGCGCCGTTCGTCGTCGAGGGCCTGCTGCAGGGCGCGATCGGCGCCGTGCTCGCGTTGATATTGCTCGCCGCGGGCGCCTGGTTCGTGCAGCTGCGCTACGGCGCATGGCTGGCCGACGTCACGGGAATCGATCGCGTGTCGTTGCTGCCGCCGATCGCGGTGCTGGCGGTGATTGCCGCCGGCGTGGTGCTGGGCGGGCTGGGAGGATTTGCCGCCTCGCGCGGCGCAGCCCGACCATAACCGCCCCGGTGCTTGACGGTTGTCCAAGTGGTGCTTACACTGGACTCGTCCCCGGAATGTCAGTCGTAAGGAGCCGCATGCCCCGTCTGCACAGCGTTCCCCGTCCTTGCAGCGCGTCCATCCTCGTCGACTTCTACCGCCAGGAACTTCTCAGACATCGTGACTGCCTCGAGCAACAGCGCGAGTACTACTCCGACCGCGCGATTGCCGATGCCGAAGCGGGGCTGATGCGGTTGCTTGCGCAGCTCGACCAGCTGTGCGCCAAGGAAGACGCCAACGAGCTCGTGGCCGCCATTCTCCGGAAGTACGACCTCGTCACCGGGCTCTCGGCCCTGCGGGCGATGTCGGAGCCCGGCCGGCTGCACTGAGCGATTCCCATCCCGGCCTGCGCGCGCTGGCGTCGGCGGCCATTGCCGCCGTGGAGCCTTGCGCGCTTCTGTTGCGCGCGATTGAGCAGGATCTCCAGCGGGATCCGTCACTCTTCCAATCCCCGGTCTACGTCATAGCCGCCGGAAAGGCCGCGGAGCCGATGCTGCGCGCGTTCGAACAGCGTGTCACGCCCGCGCGGAGTGTGCTGGCCCGCGGCTCACATCCGCTGCCCGATGAAGAGAGCGTGCGATCCGGGCGCGAGGCCCTGCAGCTGGCGCGCGAGGCCCGCGATGCCGGCGGAGAGCTCGTCGTGCTGCTCTCGGGCGGCGCATCCGCGATGCTGTCGGCGCCGGCCGAAGGCGTCACGCTGGATCTCAAGCGCGAGGTCGCGCGGCGGCTGCTCGCCGCGGGCGCGCCCATCCACGATTTCAACGCCGTCCGGAAGCATCTGTCACAGATCAAAGGCGGCCGCCTGGCGATGGATGTGCGCTGCACGACCTTCGCCCTGAGCGACGTCACGGACGATGACCCCGCGGCGATTGGATCCGGACCCGCCGTGGCCGATCCGTCGACGATGGGGGATGCGAAGCGCGTGCTGGAGGGGACGGGCATCGCGCGCGAGATGCCGGAGGCGATCGAGGCGATCGAGCGGGCAGGGGAGTCGCCGAAGCCGGGCGATCCGCGCCTGTCGCAATCGCGCTTCGTGCTGATCGGCGGGCGGCGGACCGCCATGGACGGCGTCGTCGACGAGGCGCTCGCGCGCGGTCTGGCGACGATCGTCTTCGACGAGCCGATC
>DATKDT010000088.1:0-13090 GCA_035512575.1 Vicinamibacterales bacterium
CGTCTGACGTTCGTCCGCCGCTGGCTGCCGCCGGCGATCCGGCGGTACGTGGACGCGCTCGACGTCGGGGCGCTCACGCTGCTGGGCGGCGCGCTGGTGGTCGTCTCGGCCGCGTTCGTGTTTCTCGCCGTGGCGGGGCGCGTCATGGAGGGCGACACCCAGAAGCTCGACGAGGCCATCGTCCAGTGGTTCCGGCGCGCCGACGATCCGGGGCTGCCGCGCGGGCCGGCGTGGATGCGCGAGGTCGGCATCGACATCACCGCGCTCGGTTCGTCCGTCGTGCTGCTGCTCGTGGTGACGGCCGTGTCGGGCTTTCTCTGGATCCAGCGTCAGCGGCGGCTGATGGTGCTGCTGCTCGCGTCGGCGGCGGGCGGGTTCGTGATCAACGCGCTGATGAAAGTGGTCTTCGACCGGCCCCGTCCAAGCGTCGTCCCGCACCTGCGCGAAGTCTTCACGCAGAGTTTTCCGAGCGGTCATGCCGCGTTGTCCGCGATCGTCTATCTCACGATTGGCGTCCTGCTGTTCGAAGTCGTCCGCGGCCGCGCGGCCAGGTTGTACTGCCTGGGCGTCGCCATGGCGGCGACCGGGCTGGTCGGCCTCAGCCGGGTCTATCTGGGGGTGCATTATCCGAGCGACGTGCTCGCGGGCTGGGCCACGGGAATTGCATGGGCCACTGGGTGCTGGGTAGCTGTGCAATACGTCGAAAGACGACAACGTCGAACACCATAGGACCGTGCTAGACTTCCGCGTTTTTCACACATGGCTACATGTCCGCGCTGCTACGGGCCGCTCAACGATAGACACCGGTGCCGGCCCCGCTGGGTGCGCAGGGCGTTGCGCCAGGGGCTGATCACCCTGGCGGTCGCATTAGTCGGCGCGCTGGTGTCGATAGCGTTCTGGCCGCATCACGTGCCGGCGCTGGGCCTGATCATCGGCGGCACGGTCGGCTACGTCTTCGCGCTGGTGGCCGGCGGCGACTGAGGCGCGGCGCCGCGCTCGATCCATTCCCGGAACGCCCTGAAGGCCTTCCCGCGGTGCGCCACCGCGAGCTTCTCCAGCCCCTCGACTTCACCCAGCGTTTTCCCGTACGGCGGATAGAAGAAGATCGGGTCGTACCCGAACCCGCGGCTGCCGCGCGGCGCGTCGGCGATTTCGCCTTCGATCGTGCCGCGCGACTGGAAGAGGATCGCGCCCGCGGCGTCGGCGACGGCCAGCGCGCAGACGAAGCGCGCCGTCCAGGGTTTCGGATTCCGTTCGAGCCGCGCATACAGGTTCGCGAACTTGTCCTGATACGTCGCGCCGGGATAGCGCGCCGAGTGGATGCCCGGCTCGCCGCCGAGCGCATCGATCTCGAGGCCGGAATCCTCGGCGACGGTCCACAGGCCGCTCATCGCCGCATAGGCGCGCGCCTTCTGCACGGCGTTGTCCGCAAACGTCAGGCCGGTCTCCTCAGGTTCGGGCAGGCCGGGAACATCGGCCAGCGACAGAAACCGGCCGGGCGCCCCCTCGAGGATCGCCCGGATCTCCGCCAGCTTGCCGGGATTGGTGGTCGCGATCAGCATGCCGCGAGGCCGTCGCGGCCCGGTCAGACGCGGCCGCCCGTGGCGGCGTTGAGCACCTCGCGCTGGATGGCGATGAGCGACGCAACGCCGCGATCGGCCAGGCTGAGCAGGCTGTCGAGCGTGTCGCGCGGGAACGGCGGCCCCTCGGCCGTGCCCTGCACCTCGATGAACCGGCCGTCCGACGTCTTGACGACGTTCATGTCGACGTCCGCTTTCGAGTCCTCGTCATACGCGAGGTCGAGCAGGGGCGTGCCGTTGACGAGGCCGACGCTCGCCGCGGCGACGTAATCCTGGATTGGGATCTGCGAGAGCAGCCCGCGCTGCTTCATCTTGTCCATCGCGATGGCCATCGCGACGAAGCCGCCGGTGATGGCGGCCGTGCGCGTGCCGCCGTCCGCCTGAATCACGTCGCAGTCGACCCAGATCGTGCGTTCGCCGAGCTCGGGCAGCCGCGTGACCGATCGCAGCGAACGGCCGATCAGCCGCTGAATTTCCTGCGTGCGGCCGCCGATCTTGCCCGCCGACGCCTCGCGCTGCATGCGCGACGTCGTCGATCGCGGCAGCATGCCGTATTCGGCTGTCACCCAGCCGCGGCCGGTGCCGCGCATGAACGGCGGCACGCGGTCCTCCACGCTGGCCGTGCAGATCAGCTTCGTGTTGCCGACTTCGATGAGCACCGACCCTTCGGCGTGCATGGTGTAATCGGTCGTGATCCGCGTCGGGCGGATGGTGTCGGCCGCGCGGCCGTCGGTGCGTGTCACGGTGATTTCACCCATGTTGTGTCTTTCGGAAGCGGATGCCGCAGGTCGACGTGCCCGGCCAGCGTCTCGACCTCGCGGCCGTCAATCAGAATTTGTACCGTCTGCACCGACGGCAGGCTGACGGTCAGCGCGTTGACGATGGCGTAGATGGTGAACAGCTCGGCCATCGAGCCTCCGGGATGATTGGCGGACGCTTCCGGGCTCAGATCGACGAACGCTTCGCCGGCCTCGGACAGGAACACGCCACGCAGCGCCGTGCCCGGTGGAATCGGCGAGTGCAGCGACGCCGGCGCGGGGCCGAGCTGCGCCGCGACAATGTGGCGGGCCTGCTCGGCCGGCGTCGCGCCGTACGGCACTTCGCGCGGCACCGCCACCAGGCCCTGCGCGTCGGTCGAGACGAAGAACAGCGTGGCGTTGATGCGGCGCGCTTCGGACGCGGGGGCGTCCGCGGACGGCCGGCTCGCGCCGGGGCCGCGATCCATCCACGACGGCACGCCCCAGAAGAGCAGCCACACGAGCAGCGCGAGGGCGGCGGCGCCGGCGGCGATTACGCGGTTCGATGGACGTGTCATTTCCCGCCTCCTGGCGCTGTCGCGCCCTCCGGCGTGGGCGTGCCTCCGGGCGCTGTCGCGCCTCCCGCCTGTCCTGCGTACGCCGAAGGGTCGCGGTAGCGCACGATCGCGCTCACGATCGCCCGCACGATCTGCGCATGCATCTCGTCGCCGGCCAGCGCCTTTTCCTGATCGGCATTGGACAGGAAGCCCGCTTCGACGAGGACGGCCGGCATGTTGGCGCCGATGAGCACGCGCAGCGGCGCGGTGCCGAGCGCGCGCGGATGCATCGGCACGCTCGTCCCGAGCTCGGCGTGCACGAGACCCGCCAGGCGTGCCGATTCGCCCAGCCACCGGATCTGCGCCGTGTCCCACGGAATGATCTCAATCGCGCGCGCGCCGCCGCCGAAAACCGGCAGCGTCGCAGCCGGCGCGGCGCCGGGTTGCGCCTCCGTCGCGTAACCCTCTGGCGACAGCGTCAGCACCTGGGCGCCCGACGGCCCGGCGGTCATGGCGGCGTTGGCGTGCAGGCTGATGAACAGATCGGCCTTGTTGTTGTTGGCGAGCGACGTGCGGTCGTCGACGGCCACGGCGCGATCGCCGTCGCGCGTGAGGAGCACGCGCACGCCAAGCCCGCCCTCGAGCGCGGCCTTGAGGCGATAGGCGAGTCGCAGCGTCACGGCCTTTTCCTCCGTGCCGCCAGGCCCGCGCGCGCCGCGCTCGTCGCCCCCGTGGCCGGGATCGATGACGATCGTGCGGAGGCCGCCGGCCCCGCCGAAGTCGGGCAGCGGCGGCGGCTCTGCCGGCAGCGCCGGCGTGGCCGGATCGGCCGGCTGCGCCGGCTCGGGCGCGTCCTTTGCGGTGATCTCGATCACGAGGCGCTCGCCGCCGGTTCTCGGCTGCACGGACGTCTGAAAGCCTCCGGCTCTCGGTCCCAGGTCGATGAGGATGTTCTGCGGCGCCTCGCTCTGGCGCACGCCCGCGACGATGTCGCGCGCGTTTGGCTGTGCGGCGCGCAGATCGATGGCGTCGGCCTCGAGCCGGACGATCAGCCGCGATCCGTCCTGGGTCACCGCTCGCGGCGTGGAGGGAGACATGTCGACGTTGACGCGCGCGCGGGCGCCGTCGCCCTCGATCGAGATGGTGACCTCGGGCACGCGCAGATCGCCGGCGACGATCAGCCGCGACGTTTTCCGCACGTCGAGCCGCGTGTTCAGCACCGGGCCCACCGCACGGCCGACGAACTCCACCGGCACGAGCCACGTGCGCCCCTCGCGCAGCGGGGGAGCCGGCAGCGACACTACGCGGCCCTGGACGGACGCGAGCGGCTGCCCCGGCGTGAGCACGATGGTCCTGTTCTGCGGGGCCGTGACGATGATGCCGCCGGCGGCGACGTCTTCGCGGACGGTGAGGCCGAAGGCCGATGCGACGTCGCCGAGCGAGACCATGTCCTGCCCGCCCTGGGCGCGGTAGGGCAGCGGCCGGCGCCCCTCACGCGACATGATCGTGTACGTGGAAGGCGGCTGGACGAAGGCGGCCGCGGCAAGCAGCATCGAGAGCGCGGCAATCCTGTACCGGGCGTGCATCAGCACCCGCGATTGTACTTGCAGCCGTGGATAATGAACGGATGTCCGACCTCGATCCTCATGGCCGCCAGCCGGTGCTCCACGCAGGTGCGCCGCTTGCCGTCGCGCGCCTCGTCGTCATCATGGCCCACGGCCGCGGCGCGGGCGCCGGCGACATGATCGGCCTCGCCGGGGCGCTCGGCGTCTCCGATGTCGCGTTTCTCGCGCCGCAGGCGGCCGGGCACGCGTGGTACCCGAATCGCTTCATGGAGCCGATCGCGTCGAACGAGCCCTGGCTCACCTCGGCGCTTCGCAAGCTCGAGAGTCTGGTGGCGGAGGCGGCCGCCGCGGGATTCGGCGCCGAGCGTGTCGCGTTGGCCGGCTTTTCCCAGGGCGCGTGCCTGTCGCTCGAGTTCGCGGCCCGACATGCGCGGCGCTATGCGGCGATCGCCGGCTTGAGCGGCGGCCTCATCGGCCCGGCCGGCACGCCGCGCGACTATGCCGGAGCCTTCGACGGCACGCCGGTGTTCCTCGGGTGCAGCGACATCGACCCGCACATCCCCGTCGAGCGCGTGCGCGAATCGGCGGAGGTCTTCCGCCGCATGGGCGCCGCGGTCGACGAGCGCATCTATCCGCGCATGGGCCACACGGTGAATCAGGACGAAATCGACGCCCTGCGCGCACTGCTTACATAGGTTCGTCGGCGGAAGGTCCGTAAATCTGTGGGACCGTCGATCCCATCGGCCGCAGATACGTCGTGATCTGCCCCCGATGGTGGACGATGTCGAAGAGGAAGCTCCAGGCCATCGGCGACGCCGGGCGCTGGCTGCCGAAGAACTCGAGCGTGCCGTCCCAGCGCGCGCCTGGCAGGGCGCCCCACCGTGCGGCACAGCCGGTGGCCGCTGAGAACGTTGCCGCGTCCGATGCAGCTGGAGATGCCTTCGCGCCGCACGTCCACCGGCGACTGGTAGGCGCCCCATTCAGAAAACCCGCCGCAGGGTTCTCCGGCGGGACCGTAAAGCCTGACGCCCTGTACCCCGCCTCTTCCCGGGCACGAGCCCAGCATCACCACGTTCTGTCCCTGCGCGTCGTATCGCCCCCAGCCACTGAGGGATCGCGCTGCACGATTCGCGAGAATGACTGCCGCGTCTGCCACCGTGAGGGGAACGGCTGCGTCAACTCGCCGCCCGTGATGCCGATCGCGGCGGCGCTCTCGGGCGACGCGCCTGTCGGCGCGTCCCAGCGGATCTTGAACGCGGTTTCCGGGGAGTGTTCCTGCGGTTCGCTACTTCCTGCGATGGTAGGTCGCGTGCGTGACGCCCGTGATCTTGCCTTCCTTGTCCATGCGGATGTACTCGTTGCTGATCGTGTTGTTGTCGGCCGACAACGTGTTGATCACCACCTGGTACACGACGCCGTCCCGCTTGTTGTAGATGCGGATGCTCTTGTCGTTGATCACTTCGACCGCCGTCTCGGAGCCGGGCTGGCCGGTGACGGGGCGGAACGTGCCGTCGAAGAACGTCACGTAGCCCCACGACGCTTCCGGTCTGCTGGGATTGCTCACGGTGAGCTTGCTGCCGCCCGTCTCGAAGGGCTCGTACGTCATTACGTTGTTGGGATTGGTCGCGTTGACCCACACGCCAAATCGCGCCTCGGTCTGGGCCGACGTCGGACTCGCGGACAGGAGAGCGGCGGCCAAGGCGGCAGCGCAAACGAGCAGGTTTCGGTAGCGCATCGATTTCGTCCTCGCGGCATTCTAGCCCCTGAGGCGCCCGGTGAGCTCGAAGCGCTCTTCACACCGCCCTCCGGCATCTCGGTCGCGCCGTTCTGCTTCGGCGGTAACTCGAGCTCGATGCGCAGGTGTTTGGCGTGACGCGGCCGACGCAGTAGCCAGCGGGGCGCCGGTCTTCTGCGCGGTGAGAAAGGGAGATGGTGGAGGCGGCGGGAGTCGAACCCGCGTCCGAAAGTCATTAACCGCAGGAATCTACATGCGTAGCCACGCTTCGAGTTTCGCACCGGGCATAAAAACGTGGACCGAAAGCGCCCAGGGCTAGATCCGCGTAGGTCTCACCGTCATGCAGCAGATCACCCATGACGGCCAGCCTGCTGAAATGGCATCCAGTCCCAACCCGCAGGCTGATTGAGGTGGACGTCACGGCACGTTAGGCCGCGAGAGCGAGCTGCGTGTTCGCAGTTGCGTTGTTTTCCAACAGATTAACGAGGTGCTGGTGCTCGGCATGCATCCTGTGGTGTCCTACCTCCGTCGAAGCCAGAGCGCCCCCACATGTAAGCGACTGACAGTCAGTATTTTAGCACCTTCGTCCTTATAATGCTTCGGAGGGGGAGAACGCCTGGAGCACGAGATCCGCAAGTCCATCGAAGGGTTCGCCACGCGCCTGCGCCGCGCCGTCGACGTCGAAGTCGACAGTCTGGCCGCCGAGCTCATGCAGGCGGCGGAGGCCGGCCAGCAGCAGGCCCGTAAGGATGCCGACTCGGCAATAGCCGCGCGCGAGGCGGAACTGCGCGCCGACGCCGAGTCACGGCTCAGCCAGCGCGTCGAGGAAGTCCGCGCCGAAGCCCATGCACAAGCGCTGGCCGAAGCGCAATCAGTCGTTGGGCGCGACCAGGCAGATGCCGCCACGGCCCGCGCGAGCGAGCGTGATGCCCGCCTGGCAGCCGTCGAACGGCTGCTCGCGTCGGTCCGGCGCATCGATGCCGCAGCCACCCTCCGCGAAACGCTCGAGGTGCTGGTCCAGTCCGCCTCGCTCGAAACGCCGCGGGTGGCCGTGCTTTTGATTGAGGGAGATACCGTGCGCGCCTTCTCCCACCGGGGCTTTACCGACGTGCCCGACGCAGGTCCCATCGCCCCAGGCGGTGTCGTGGAGGCCTGCGTCCATGATGGGCAGCCTGCATTCACCGGCGACGCCGCGGGACTGAAAGCGCCCGGTTTCGCGGGCCTTGCCGACGACCGCGCCGGCTTCGCGGCGCCGCTGCGCGTCGGCACCCGCACCGTCGCCGTGCTGTATGCCGACGATGCGAGTGAAGGCGAGCGGGATGCGCCGGCGGCGTGGCCCGAGGCGCTGGAGCTGCTCGCGCGCCATGCCTCGATTCATCTCGAGAATCTGACGGCCGTGCGCCTCAACAGTTCCAGTTCCAGTTCGCAGTTCGGGCCGGCCGACGGCGACGGCGAGGTCAGCGAGGATGCCGCGCGCCGGTACGCGCGGCTGCTGCTGTCGGAGATCAAGCTGTACCACGAAGGCGACGTCAGGCTGGGCCGCGAGCACCGCGATCTGCGGCGGCGGCTCGGCAGCGAAATCGATCGGGCCGCGCACGCGTATCGCGAGCGCATCCCTGAAACGCTCGCCGGGCGCGATCAGTACTTCGAATCGGAGCTCGTGAACACGCTGGCCGACGGAGACGTCTCGATTCTGTAACCCATGCCGCTCCCCATTTACCTGCTCGTCCGTGCCGCCGTGGCGTTCTCAGCGCTCTGGACGTACGTGTTGCTGCCCGGTGGTGGCGAGGAGGGGCAGACCGCCATCACGGAACGGCCGCGGCAGGCCGTGCTCGGAGCGGCACGGCACGATCCTGTGCCGGCGGAAGATGCCGACGCCTGGCTCGTCCCGGATCGCGCGCCCGATGAGCGCGAGCGGCTGCTGGCGTCGATGGCCGACGCGGCGGCCGGGGGAGACGCGGCGCGCGTGCTGGCGCTGGCGCCCCGGCTCACGTCCGACCGCGATCTGGGCGGCTACGCGCGCCTGTTCCAGGCGCGTGCGCACCTCGCCCTGGACAACCTCCCGGAAGCCCGCCGCACCGCCGACGCCCTCGCGCGCGAGGCCTCGTCGCCGTTTCTGGCCGAGCAGGCGCGCCTGCTCGCCGCCGACGCGGCGATGACGGCACGGGATCCGGCCGCCGCGATCGTGCACGTCGACGCGATCATGAACGGCCGGGCGCTTGCGCCGGAGCGCGCGCTGCTCCGGCTCGGGCGCGCACACCTGCTGGCCGGCAATCGCACCGCGGCCGCGCTCGCGTTCACGCGCGTCTATTACGAATTCGCGTTGACGCCGGAAGCGGCGGAGGCCGGAACGGCGCTCGCCGAGTTGAGGGCGGCGCCGGAGGGCGAGCCGGAGCGTACATCCATCGACCTGCGTCTCAGACGCGCCGAACAGCTCTTCGGCGCGCGGCAATACGCCGAAGCGCGCGCGGCGTTCGAAGAGCTGCGCGATGCGGGCGGCAGCGGCGAGCGGGCCCTCGTCGGCGTACGGCTTGGCCAGATCGACTACTACACCGGGCGCCACGCGCAGGCGCGCGCGGCGCTCGCGCCGCACTCCAGCAGGGGGCCGCGTCAGACCGAGGCGCGCTATTTCGAGCTGCTCGCGCTGCGCGAGTCGGGCCAGGGCGACGCGTTCGTCCGCGGCGTGCGCGATCTCGTCGACGCGCATCCGAAGACGACCTGGGCCGCCGACGCGCTCGACGCGCTCGGCACGTACTACGTGCGTGCCAACGAGGACGCGCGCGCCGCGCAGGTGTTCACCGAGTTGTTCGATCGCTATCCGTCGAGCGCGCGCGCCGAGCGCGCCGCCTGGATGGCGGGATGGCGCGCGTACCGCCAGCGCGACTTTGCTGAAGCCATCCGCATCTTCGAGCGCGCGGCTGCCGACTATCCGCGCGCGAACAAGCGCGCCGACTGGCTGTACTGGGCGGCGCGCGCGCGCGGCGACGCCGGAGACCGCGGCGCGGCGCTCGAGCGCCACAGGCTCGTGCTGACCGACTACGCGCACTCCTACTACGGCCGCCAGTCAGCCCGCCGGCTCGGCGTGACGCCGCCCAAATTCGACGTCGCCCGCGCCGCGGATCGCCGCTCGTCGCGCTCGACCGAAGAAACGGCGCGCGAGGCGGTGCCCACCGGCATGCTCATCCATCGTTTGCTCCGCGCGGGGTTGTATGACGAGGCGCTCGGCGAGCTGCGCGCGGCCGAGCAGGCCTGGGGCACGTCACCCGTCCTGCAGGCCACGATCGCCTGGGCCACGCGCGAGAAGGGCGATCTGCTTCGCGCCAGCGTCCTCATGAAGCGCGCCTATCCCCAGTACCTGTCGGAAGCCGGCGCGTCGCTGCCCGATGACGTGCTGCGGGTCACGTATCCGGTCAATTACTGGAGCCTGATCCGCAAGTACTCCGCGGCCCACAAGCTCGATCCGTATCTGATCGCGGCGCTGATCGCGCAGGAATCGGGCTACGACCCGTCCGCGCGATCGGCCGCCAACGCGTACGGCCTGATGCAGGTGGTGCCCGCGACCGGCAGCGCCTGGGCGCGCAAGCTCGGCATCCGCGGCTTCTCCACGCGGTCGCTGATCGATCCCGAGATCAACATCCGCATCGGCACGGCGTACTTCGCCGATCAGGTCGCGCGCCTCGGCAGCGTGCACGCCGCGCTTGCCGGCTACAACGCTGGTCCCACGCGCGCGCGCCGCTGGACGGCCGAGAAGCCCGGTATGGAGCGCGACGTCTGGATCGACGACATCCCGTTTCCCGAGACGCAGTTCTACGTCAAGAAGATCCTCGGCACGGCCGAAGACTATCGCGCGCTCTACAGCGGCGGCTTCGACCCGACGCTCAGTCGCACGCGTCCGCGCCCGCGCGGCGCCGCCGGCGGCGAATAGCACCCGCTTCCGCTACACTGCGGCATGCGTCCACGCACGTCGCAGAAAGCGTCACGCTTCACCGAATCGGTCATCCGCGAGATGACCCGCCTCGCGCACCGGCACGGCGCGGTCAACCTGTCCCAGGGCTTCCCCGATTTCCCAGCGCCGGCCGCGCTCAAGCAGGCCGCGTCGGATGCCATCTTCGCCGACATCAACCAGTACGCCGTGACGTGGGGCGCGCCGCCGCTGCGCGAGGCGATTGCCGCCGACTTCAACCGGCGCCACGGCGCGGCGATCGATCCGGATCGCCACATCACCGTCTGCTGCGGTTCCACCGAGGCGATGATGGCGACGATGATGGCCGTCATCGATCCCGGCGACGAGGTCATCGTCTTCGAGCCGTTCTATGAGAACTACGGGCCCGACGCGATTCTGTCGGGCGCGACGCCGCGCTACGTGACGCTGCGCGAGCCGCAGTGGACGTTCGATCCCGCGGAGCTCGAGGCGGCGTTCAACGAACACACGCGCGCCATCATCATCAACACGCCGAACAATCCGACGGGCAAGGTCTTCACACGCGCGGAGCTGGAGCAGATTGCCGCCCTGTGCCGGAAGTGGGATGTGCTGGCCGTCACCGACGAGATCTACGAGCACATCCTCTACGATGGCGCCACGCACGTGCCGATGGCGACGCTCGAGGGCATGGCCGAGCGCAGCGTCACGATCAACAGCCTGTCGAAGACCTTCAGCGTGACGGGCTGGCGGGTGGGATGGACGATCGCGCCCGAGGACATCAGTGGAGCGATTCGCAAGGTGCACGACTTCCTCACGGTGGGCGCGGCCGCGCCGCTGCAGCAGGCGGGCGCCGCGGCGCTGGCGCTGCCCGACAGCTACTATGCGGATCTTGTCGCCGGCTACCAGCGCCGCCGCGACATGCTGCTCGGCATCCTCACGCGGACCGGCTTCACGTGCTTCACGCCGGCGGGGGCGTACTACATCATGACGGACATCAGCGGCTTCGGCTTTTCGGACGATGTGGCATTCGCGCGTCATCTCGTCACCGAGATCGGCGTCGCCGCCGTGCCGGGCAGCAGCTTCTATCGCGACGCGTCGCTCGGCCGCACGAAGCTCCGCTTCACCTTCTGCAAAAAAGACGAGACGCTCAACGCCGCGGCGGAGCGGCTGGCGAAGCTCTAGTCGGGGTACCGGACGATTTCGTACAGCACGTCGTCGTGGAGCACGTCGCCTGCCGCGTTGACTTTCCGGTCGGCGTCGACGAACCGCAGCACGCCTTGCGCGACGTAGTGCGCGAGGCCCTGCTCGATCTGTGGTCTCCGCAGGTGCTCGAACCAGTTCAGGTGCACGACGACATAGCGCGCGTCGTGCTCGCGGAGGTGCGTGAAGCTGCGGGGGTCTGTCGGGAATTCCTTCACCACGTCCAGCATCGAGAGGAATTGCGCGGGGTAGTGATCGCTGTAGCCATTGATGAGCGGCTGCCAGTGGTAGGTCGACATCAGCATGTAGTAGCCGTGCCGGTTGAAGTCGATCGAGCGATAGAAGAACGGGAATTCCGCCACGGCCCCCCGCGGCGCCCGGGCCAGCGCGCGGTACACGCCGGGCACGGGCAGGGCGTCGGGGTAAAACAGCGGCGCAATCCACGAGTCGGCGACGATGAGCGCCAGCAGCGCGGCGGCGGCCGCGCGCCCCGCCACGGCGGATCGGCCCGAACGCCGCCACCAGTCCTGCACCCGCACCACCGCGAAGCCGAGCCCGACGCACAGCGTGAGCGTGACCAGGATGGCGAATCGCTCCACCGCCCGCAGAAACGCAAAGACCGGGATGGTGTTGTGCAGCAGCGTGTACAAGCCGGCCTGCGGGCCGAATGAGGTCCAGAAGGTCAGCGCAAAGATCAGCAGGTAGAAAACGGCATGCAGCCTGCCGTCCGCCACGCGCGCGGCGTGCCGCGCGGACAGCGCCACCACGCCCAGACCCGCCAGCCCGCCCAGTACGCGGGTCACGCCCGGAAATGCGACGCCCTTGAAGTCAGGGTGAAGGAGCCATCCGTGCGTGCGCACCGGTGAGGCGAGCCATCCCCACCAGTTGACGCCGTACCGGCGCGCCTCCTCGAGCGTGCGCTCGAAGCCCTGCTCGCGGATGGCCATGTAGGGAAGGAAGAACGGCACGAGGACAATCGCCAGTGCCGCCAGCGCGACCGCCAGGGCCATCCAGTAGGACGGCGATCTCCACAGGCGCTTGCCGAAGCCGTAGTAGATGGCGCCCACGCCCACCGCCAGGCCGATCAGCACGCCGTAATAGGCCGACGAGAGGGCCGCAACGGCCAACGCACCGCCCAGCACGGCGCCGCTTCGCCACCCCGGGCGATCGACGAGCCGGTGAAAGGCGAGCAACACCAGCGGCATGCCGAACGTCATCTGCAGCTGAATGTGCGGAAGCCGCGCGTACGTGTACGGCGCGTAGGCGAACGCGAGGCCCGCCGCCGCGGCCGCCAGGCGGCTGCCGGTCAGCCGCCGCACCAGCGCGTACGTGCAGATGAACGACAGCATGAACCCGAGCAGGACGACGCTGTTGTAGGTCGTGTACACGTTCCGCGTGGCCAGCCAGGCGGGCGCGCCAAGGACGCCTGCGCCGATGTTGCCTTCGGAGTAGGCGAGCGTGCCTTCGTGAGGGTGAAAAATATTGGCGTTGAACAGGTCGCCCGGCGCCGATGTCACCGCCCGGGCCACCCATGCGACGTTCCACATGGCGTACATCGCGTCCGTGCTGTCGACGCGGGCCGCGCGATGCATTTTCGGCGCGACGGGCCACGTCATCACGACGGCCAGCAGCAGCGCCGCGGCCGCCACGAGAGCCCACTCGGGCAGGCGGACGCGGGCTCTGGAAGCCATCGTACCTGGGGATACAATGTGGCTCACGGTGTCCGCATATTATCCTTAGTTACGCATGAAGATTCTCGTTACCGGTGGCTGTGGGTTTCTCGGGTCGCATATC